>CALLCO010000146.1 GCA_937998695.1 Candidatus Ozemibacteraceae bacterium | reverse complement strand
GCGATCTCGGCCAGCACCTGGGCTTCGGTGGCATGATCGGGAAGGGTGACCATCTCGGAATGGAACCCGGCCTGCTCGCACGCCTTGTGCTTTTGCGAGACATAGACCCGACTGGCGGGGTCGTCGCCCACCAGGATGACGGCGAGGCCGGGAGGGGGTCCGCCGGTCTGTCGCAGGGCGGCAACCGCCGCGGCAATCTCTTCGCGAATGGTTCGGGCAGTGGCCGATCCATCAAGGATGGTAGCACTCATGGTTCCCATCTCCCTGCCGTGATTGATCGCGGGGGAGTATACTCTTCTGCCTCCTGGACGTCAAAAGGCGAAAAACACTGTCGAGCAAGATAGGGAGAGAAGCAAGGACTTTGATTTACATAATATTTGAGAGCAAGGCATTGTCGGGGTGCGCAAGGGCGATCCAGCCGACCTTCCGCCCCGGGGCGGGGTTGTCCTGACCGGCAAACAGAGCCATCAACAACATACACGCATCGTCGGCCCGCCCCACGAGCTTGCCGCCTATGGTACCCGCCGCCTCTGCCCCCAAGCCAGAAACAGGGTCCGGGACCTGTGATCCTGGTAGGGGGTGAGACGGGGCGAAGGCCCATCCGCTCACCTTGCAGCGGATCTAAAAAAAGGTGTGGCGGGGGCGATCTCAGGCCAGCTGGCGGACGTGGGCCTCGACGGTTGCCAGATCGGGAGGAACGGGGGTGGGCGAGGTGCAGACCGAGATGGCCGATTCGATGTCTTTCAGGCCGTTGCCGGTAATCAGGACGACGACCGTTTCCCCCTTGGCAATGGCCCCGGCCGCCAGGTCCTTTTGGAAGCCCGCCCAGGCGGTGACGCCGGCCGGCTCGCCGAAAACGCCGGTCTGCCGCGGCATCTCGACCAGCGCCCGCTTGATCGCCTCGTCGGTGACGGAGATACAGTCGCCCTTCGACTCACGCAGGGCCCGCATCGCTTTGAGCCGGTTGCGGGGAATGCCCACGGCGATCGAATCGGCGATGGTGTTGCCGCTCTGGGGCGTGAAAACGCCGGTGCGCAGGGCCACCTCGACCGGGTTGCAGGTTGCCGCCTGGACCCCGATGATGCGGGGCATCCGGTTGGTGAGGCCGATCTGCACGAGATCGTAGAAGCCTTTGTAGATACCAGAAGTGATGCAACCGTCCCCGATCGAGACGTAGACCTTGTCAGGCACCTGGAAGCCGTTCTGTTCCCATATCTCGTAGGCGACGGTCTTCTTGCCTTCGACGCAATAGGGGTTGTAGGCGCAGTTGCGGTTGTAGAAGCCGAGACGCCGGCTGATCTCGACCGACAGTTCGAAGGCCCGGTCGTAGGTGTCGTCGACCACGATGGTGGTGGCCCCGTAGACGAGAAGTTGGGCAATCTTGGCCTTGGGAGCCCGCTTGGGCACGAAGATGAAGGTGCGCAACCCGATCGAGGCGGCGAACCCGGCCAAGGAGGAGGCGGCATTGCCGGTCGAGGCAGCCGCGATGGCCTTGGCACCGGCCTCGACCGCCTTGGCCACCCCGACCGCCGAGGCTCGATCTTTCAACGAGGCGGTGGGATTGCGCCCGTCATCTTTCAGAAGGATGTGGGCCCCGTGCGATTTTTCATACCTTGGGAGATGATAGAGAGGGGTCCATCCGACATGGAGGGGGGAGACCGGGGTCGTCGGAGCCAGTGGAAGAAGAGGCCGATACCGCCACAGCGACCGGTCGGGGTTGCGTTCCAGGTCAGCGCGGGTGAGCTTGACCCGGGAGTAATCATAGAGGACATCGAGAATCCCGTCGATGCCGCAGGTGTCGCAGACGTACCGATCAGCGGCGGGGGGAAACTCCTTCCCGCACTTCATGCATTTCATTCCGACGACGGCCATGTTCATCTCCCTGTCATTGGTGGAATGGCAGCATTATACACCTCCCAGGACCAGACCAAACTCAACTCCAAAGCCACATTTTGCCTCCAGCAGAAAGGGGAACGGATTTCCCCCACGGACAGGGCAAGAACCTCCAGCCTTTTGGGGAAACCTCGAAGGGCATCAGTAAGACTTGCGTATGATGCAGAAACTATAGTTTACATAATATATATTATCAGACGTAAAGGAGGCGCAAAGGGGGTGGGGACGGGGTTTGACAGGCCGTCCCGGGCAGGCTACCATGCAGCCATCATGAACGCGACCACCATGACCGCCCGGGAAATCACCGCCCTCAACCGGGACATTACCCCCGTCCTCCTCCCCCTCGGGTCGCTCGAACAACACGGGCCGCACCTGCCGGCCGGCACCAAGGGGTTCCTGGCCGAGGCCATCGCCGCCCAAGCCTCCCGCCACCTCAAGGAGGCCGGCCTCACCCCCCTGGTCGCCCCGACCTACCCATTCACCCCCTGCCACATCAGCGAAGGATTTCCCGGCATCTTCCCGATCGGGGCCCGCACCTTTTCCGATACCATCTACGAGATCGGCCAGGCCTTCCACCGGGAAGGCTTTCACTGGTTCTTCCCGGTGACCATGACCATCTCCCCGGAAGCCCTCAAGGCCATCGACGTCGCCCTCGAAGACCTCAACAAGCTCGACGGGTTCAAGGCGTTCGACCCCATGCCCCTCTGGACGTTTTCCCCCAACGAGACCCTCGGCGAGCACCTGCGGGCCCTGAACATCCTGCCCGAGCACGAGATCCATGCCGACGTCAAGGAGACCAGCGCCCTGCTGTACCTCGACCCCTCGCTGGTCAAAACCGACCTGCTGCCGAGGCTTTCCCCCGTCAGAACTTCCCCCGGATGGGAAATCCTCAAAGGGAATTACACCTTCCAGCAGATGGGCGCGACGGACGGATTCCTCGGCAGCCCGGCGCAGGCCACCCCCGAGCTGGGGCAACGCTACCTCGCCGAGGCCGCCCTCGCCCTGGCCGAGGCCGTGCGCTACGGCATGGCCGGGAACGATCTGCCGCCGCTTCCTGTGCCGATCCGCATGCTCCTCAAACTCATCGACCTGGATGAGATGTAGGCCCCCCCCGGAGGCATGTTTGGTGATGCCGTGACCCCCGGGACGCCCTCCGGCGGATCGCCAGAGCCAGCGAAGAGCCAGATGGAGATCGGCGATGCCGTGGCGCAGCCGTCGCCTCCTGCCAACAATGCGTTGCTGGGACCTTTTGGCTTTTCGGATTTGCCAAAGGACCTGCCATGAACGTCGCCTTCCCTCCCCCACCCGTCGGAATCATGCAAGGCCGCCTGTCCCCTCCCGTCGGCGGTCGCATCCAATCTTTTCCTGTCCAGACCTGGGCCGACGAGTTCCCGCGGGCCCGCGAGGCCGGCCTGGCCTCGATCGAATGCATCTACGAGGGCGGGGGCGGAACGGTGCCGCTCGGTACGGGTGCCGCCGACTTCGCGGCCTGCTTCCGGGCTTTCGCCAAGGCGGGGCTGCGCTTTCCCGTCATTCTGCAGGTGGCGAGAGGCGAAACGGGGGACGAAGTGGCCTGGGCCATCCGCAACCGCCAGTTCGTGGAGGAGCGGGCCGCCGCGGCGGCCCGGGCGTCCGTCTGATGGATCTCGAACTGCGCGGCACGACGACCTTCGTGGCGGGCTCCAGCCGCGGCATCGGCTTGGCCATCGCCCGCGGCTTTCTTGCAAGAGGGAGCCGCGGTGGTCCTCACCGGACGCCAGGAAGACACTCTCTCGGAAGCCGCCGACCGCCTGGCTCAGGATCGAGGCCGGCCAGCCTGAAGATTTCGTCCGCCGCCTGACCAACCTGATCCCGCTGGGCCGCATGGCCCACCAGGACGAATACCAGGCGGCCGTGGCCTTCCTGATTTCTGATGCTTCCTCGTACATGACCGGGGCCAGCCTGATCGTCGACGGCGGCCGCACCTGCTGGTAGGAGAGGCCGATCCCCACTTGACGGCATCGCCAACCTGTGGTAGGTTGAATGTCTCTTCTATATTTTCAGGGGGTAGCCTATGTTTGCGATCATCGAATTGGGTGGAAGACAGTTCCCCGTCCAACAGGGAACTCGTCTCCAGTGCGAGAAGCTCGACCTGGATGCCAACGCCACCTTCACCGTCGAGAAGGTTCTGATGGTGAAGACCGGCGAGAAGGTGCAGGTCGGGCAGCCGTATCTGAAGGGCGTCGAGGTCCGCGCCAAGGTCGTCGGGCACGCCCGCGGCAAGAAGATCATCGGCTTGAAGTACAAGCCCAAAGTCAACTACCGCCGCAAGTACGGGCACCGGCAGGCCTACACCACCGTCCAGATCGATTCCATCACCGGCTGACGGGATGGTGGAGGTCTTCTTCCCTCCGCCCGACGGGCCGCGCCTCCGCCTCAAGGTCACGGGGCATTCGGGAGCGGCGGTCAAGGGGAAAGACTTGGTGTGCGCGGCAGTGACCTCGCTGTTGTTCACGCTGGTCGGCGGGATGGAGCAGGAGGTGCAGGCCACGGTGGAAGGCACCTTCGAGGACGGCCTCTGCGACGTGGAGGTGGCGGTGGAAGCGGCTCGACAGGCCGAGTTCGCCGCCATCTCGCGGGTGTTCCGCTTTGGGTTCGAGAAACTGGCACAGAATTATCCGAGTCATATCCGCATCGTGAATTGACGAGCGAAAGGGGTACCGAGTCATGGCACACAAGAAAGGTCAGGGTTCATCCACCAACGGTCGCGACAGCAATCCGCAACACCTTGGTGTCAAGCGGTTCGACGGGCAGGTGGTCAAAGCTGGCAACATCATCGTCCGCCAGCGCGGCACACCGATCAATGCCGGCAAGAACGTCGGCATCGGCAAAGATGACACGTTGTTCGCCCTCGCCGACGGCAAGGTGAAGTTCGCCCACCGGAAGAACCGGCACTGGGTCGATATCCACCCCGTCTCCGACGAACAGCACTGAGGCCGCGACGGGCCCCGCCCCCACCGGCCGGTCCGTCCCGTCCCGCGTTCGCACGAACCCCGCCTCTCCGGCGGGGTTTCGTCATTCCGGAACAGCGATGAACGATCCGCAGATTTCGCGGATTTCGCCGATTGGCGAACGCTAGAAGAGAGAATGAGAGAAAAAGGAACGAGCCGCGAAGTTCACCGATTTGAGAAAGAGAGAAACGAACGCGAGAGGAAAAGGAATGGGTAGAAGTTGACGCAGGTTTGAGACGGAAAAGGAAAACACTCTTCGGAAATGAGAGCCGCCTGTCGATAGTCTATTTAGGAAAGGATTCCACTCGAGGAGGCTTCCCATGTCCGCCCAGGAACTGATGGCCCTGTACCGGATCAAGTCCCCATCCTGCCCGTGCTGCAAACGCATCGTCAGCCGGTATGAGAAGACCCTCCGCCTTACCACGGACGATCTGCGTCATCTGGAAGGCTGCCTGATGCGTGGCTGAAACCGCTTCCGGAGACACCGCTTCCGGAGACACGACAGGCGGGCCCGCGGGGGCCCGCCTGTCCGTTTGTACGCCGAGCACGCTCGGCAGCTTGGGGGTGAAAGTCCCCTATCCAACCTGATGGAGGTGAAGGATTACGAAGCGCAAGGGCGTCACCGCGAGGTGTCGATAGGAAAGGCTCAGGCGATCGTTACTGGCCAGCGGGAGCCGCGGGAGCCGCGGAAGCGGGGGCGGCTGGAGCTGCCACGGCACCCTCGGTGAAGGACTCAACCTTGATGGCGGCCATGGGGTGCTTGGGGGGGTTCGCAGGCAAGAGATTACCCTTGAGGGTAACGGTCTTGCCGTTCAGGGCTTCCAGTTTCTTCATAATGTTCTTGCCGCCCTTGCCGGGGACCACCTTGAAAACGTCGGCGCCGACCTTGAGGGTGACGGTCGGGAATTTTTGCTTGCCTTCGGAAGGGGTGACCTCAATGACCCCGGTCTTTTCGACGGGCTCGCCCTTGCTGAACTTGGGCTTCCCGCCAGCCTTGCCCTTGGCTTCGAGCAGGGTGACAGCCGCGAACAGGACCACGACGGACAACAGAACGACAAAGAAAGACGAACGGCGCATACGTGCCTCCATGGTGAGATAGCCAGCCCGACAGGCTGACGATGTTCGTTCTACTCCCAACCTCCGCGGTTGTCAATGCCGGATCCACCCGTTTCCCGAGTGCCCCGAATGTGGTACAGTGGAAAAAACCTTTTATCGCCAGGAGCCTGTCATGAGGTACCTGCACCACCCTGGATCCGACGCCGACCCCATCGCCCCCGGCACGGTCACCTCCCCCACTGGGGTGTCCTGGTCCGGCATGAGCCAGGCGATCTTCTCGACCCACGTGCTGCCCTATTTCGGAATCGCCATCTTCCTGACCGCCTGCGGCACCAGTGTCGGCAAGGTGCTGTCCCCCGCCTTCGTCCTGCCGGCGGCCATCCTGAACCTGGGTCTCTACTTCGTTCTCTTGTGGAAGCGCCATGTGCCCGGGGTCAACGTCGCCCTCCTCTACGGCTATGCGTTCGTCAACGGCCTGTTGATCGGGCCGGCGGTGGCCATGATCGGGAAGGTGTTTCCCGGGGTGGTGACGCAGGCCTTCATCCTGACGGCGGTGAGCTTCTTCTGCGTGGCCGCCTACGTGATCGTCAGCGGCAAGGACTGCTCGGGCCTGGCCCCCTTCCTGGTGGCCGGTCTGTTCGTGATCATCATCGGCGGCATCGTCAACTGGTTTACCGGTGGGGCCGGCCTCGGCCTGGGGCTCGCCATCCTCAGCGTGGTGGTCTTCCTCGCGTTCACGGCCTACGACATGTCGAACATCATGCACAAGTTCCGTGACGACGAGTACATTCTCGCCACCGTCGAACTCTACCTCGATTTCCTCAACCTGTTCCTGGCCTTCCTGCGCATCCTCGTGCACCTCGCCGCCTCCCAGCGGCGCTGATGGTCGTCGGGGCGCCTCCCGGTCCCTCCGCTCGGACACCCCTTCAGGAAACCCGGCATCCTGCCGATGGGTTGGCCGCACATCTGAGCCGATGGGAGAGGAATAATGATGGGTATGGGGAACAGTCTGGCCGGCTTTGTCTACGGGTTCGTTTCCGCCGTCCTGGTCCTCCTGGGGACTTGGCTGTTCTGGGGGCAGTCCCACCGCGAAATGGCCCCCCAGCGGGATGCGTTGCGCGATCTGTCGCATTTCGGCCGGCCCCTCCGCCGCCGCCATCATCGCCGCCTGGGCCGATGATCCGAGGCGGGGCTCACCCCCCGCATTGCTTTTGCCCGTCCCCTCCGGTAAAGTAGGGGCATGTCGACCGCCCCTTCCCTCACCTATCTCGATCCCTTCCTGTTTTGCGGCCTGTGTTTTGGCCGGATGGACAACACCGACGGCACCTTGCGGTGCCCCCGCGGCTGCTCCGGACCTCTCGATGGGTACCGCCTCGAAGAGATCCTCTGGCAAGAGATGGGGCGCTTCTTGTCCCACCCCAAAGCCCGGGCCCTCGCTCGCCGTCGCCTCGGGGAAAACCTCTCCCAGTCGGAAGTCAAGCGCCTGTTCCGCGATCTGCGACAGTTCGTGGAGTTCCTGCCGGCGGAGGAGAAACAACGATTCGTCACCGCCCTCGTCGAGAAGATCGAAATCATCTCGGCCACCGCGTTGAAGATCCACTTCCGTTCCTGACCGATGGAAATCACCTTTTCCCCGATCGAAAACAAGATCCTGCAGCTCTTCTCGCGAGGCCATTTCGACGAAGGGATGGAATTGTTCGACAGTTCCTTCACGGCGGAGAAACCTCCGACCTACGATTTCATCCTCAAGTGTTTCACCGAGCTGAACCGCCTCGGCAAGAACCCCGAGGCGTTCAGGTTCATGACCCGGGTTTCCACCCTTGTCCAAAGGCATCCCGAGGTCATCCGGATGCTCGAAATGGCCCGCCGCATCCATTACGATACCCTGATCGTCCAGGCCAATGCGGTGATGGACGGCGCCCGGCAGAAACTGCAGGTGTTCGCCGAAACGCTGCAGGGCGCCGACGCCCTGCAGCGCGAGCGGATCGAGAAGGAAAACCGCAAGACCCTCGAGGACCTTTACCGCCAGGCCCTCCAGATCTTCCAACAAGCCCACGAGGTTTCTCCCCGGGCGCTCGGGGCCCTGACCGGGATGTTCCGCTGCCACAAGGAGTTGCGGAACCAGAAAGAAGCTGACGAACTCGCGGCGCTGATCGACGAGGTCTACAAAGAGGAATCCGGCACCAAACCCGAGGCCGAAGGGGAAGACGGCCGTCCCGCCAAGTCCCCCGAGGACAAGGCCGATCTGCCCCCGATGCCCGAACCCGCCGACATCAAGTCGGTGATGGCCGATCTCGAGATCGAGATGCGGCGAATCCAGGGCATGTTCGATGAGAACCGCACCACCGATGCCCTCGCCGCCCTCGACCTCCTGTTGCTGGGGAACCCCCAGTTCATTCCGGGGTTGTTGTTGAAAGCCCGGGTGCTGACGGCGCGGCGCGAGTTCAGGCCCGCCCAGCGGCTGATCGAAGAGGCGGTCAAGATCGACAGTCGCAATCCCAAGGTCGAGGAAGCCCGCATCGAATTTCTCGAGAACAAGTTCAAGCTCCTCGTCGCAGGGGCCTCGGAATTCCTGAACCACGGGCTCCGCCTGGGATCCGCCCTGGGGCGTTCCTTCTTTGAGCAGGCCCTGTCCTGCCTGAACCAGGCTCTGGAGATCTGCCCCACCGATGTCAACCTGCTCGACCAGCGCTACACTTGCCTCATCTACCTCGAACGGATGGAAGATGCCCGCGAAGCCCGCAAAGCCCTCTACATGGTGGCGCCACAATACATCGCCACCTTCGAGCGCGAGAACCGCTCCTCCCTCTGCTTCCTGGCCGGCTTCGCCTACCGGGGGGACGCCGCCGCCCTCGAGGATTTCCGCACCCTGCGCCGGGAATGGTTCGTGCCCACCGCCTCCGGCCGTGCGTTCCTCGCCTGGTACTGCCGCCATTCCCCCGGGTGGGTGGCCACGGCCCATCGGAGCGGCCTCCCTTCCTGGCTGCCCCGCCTCTGCCTGGCGCCCCTGCGCCTCCTCGGATCATGCCTGAGCCGACAACGCCGCCGCACCTACCGCCGTTCCCACCCGACGCGCTAGGCATCACCTCGACGATTCCGCTCGAGGTGCCGCTGGCCGCCGGCCGGCGGGTGGTCGACCTGAACAACCTGTTCGTCCGGTCGACCGACCCCGGCTGGTTCATCCGGCGGGCCGAGGCCGAGGGCTTCCCCCGCACCTGCTGCTCCTGGATCCGCGGCCTGTACGGGCTTTTGCGCACCGCCGGCATCGAGGGTGCCATCTTCGTCACCGGCGGCGACTGTTCCAACACCCACGCCATGATGGAAACCCTGGGGCCGGTGCTGCGCACCGTTTTCACCTTCTCGTTCCCGGTGCCCCCCCAACGAGAGGCCCTGCACCTTGAATTGGAGCGGTTCGCGACCGCCTTCGACACCACCCTGGAGGCGGCCGAGGCGATGGGCCGCCGCCTGGCCCCCCTCCGGACCGCCCTGGCCGAGCTCGACCGCCTGACCTGGGAGGAGAACCGGGTGACCGGCCCGGAGAACCAGCAGTGGCTGGTCTCCGCCTCCGATTTCGGGGGCGACCCGGAGGCCTTCGGACGAGACCTCGACCGGTTTCTCACCACGGCCCGGACCCGCCCCCCCCGTCCTCCCAGCCCGGTGCGGCTTGGCGTGCTCGGGGTCCCTCCCATCATCACCGACCTGCATGAATTCCTCGAATCCCTGGGGGCAGCGGTGGTATATAATGAGATTCCACGACAGTTCGCCATGCTCGACGACCAACCCGCCGCCACCCTGACCGACCGCTATCTCGCCTACACCTACCCATACGGCGTGGGCCCCCGGGTCGCCGATATCCGGCGCGAGGCCCGGCGGCGCCGTCTCGACGGGTTCATCCATTACACCCAGGCCTTCTGTCATCGGCAGATCCACGACATCGTCTTCCGCCGCGAGATCGGGCTCCCGATGCTGACCATCGAAGGGGAAGCGCCCGGGCCCTGCGACCCGCGCACCCGCCTCCGCCTCGAAAGTTTCCTCGAAATCCTCCATGAACGCCAAGGATGACACCATGGCCGCACGCTGTTCCGTCACTCCCGTCCTGCTCGCCCTGATCGTTCTCCTGCAGGGAATGTCTGCCCCGCTCGGGGTCTGCCCCCTGCAGGCCGCCGAACCCTCCTTCGACGGCACCAAGGTCCGGGTGGGTCTGACCCTCCGCAAGCCGGTCAGCACCGGTCGGATCCAGGCCCTGCGGGGACCGATCCGCTACGTGTTGTCCCCGGTTCCCACGGCCAGCGGGACCGAGCCGGTCTTGTCGCAGGAACGTTCCGGCAAGATCGCCGAAGAGGAGGATCTGACCTTCCAGGTCACCCATCGGGGCATCACCGTCCGTTCGTCAGAAGGGGCCGATTACCCCGAAGCCTTCGGCAAAATGGTCATCACCAGTGATGGCCTGTTCAACCTGGAAGTCTTCAATCTCGCCCCGCTGATCCTGTCTGGCAAACTCGAAATCACCCTCCAGGACGACGGAACCGTCGGGCTCATCAACGAGACGACCGCCGGGGAGATCATTCGCAGCGCCGTGTCCGAGTTCAGCCCCTCGCCGGAGATCGAGGCGAACAAAGCGTTCATCGTCATGGCCCGGACCCGCCTCAAAGCCGCCCTCGAGCAGAAACGGCACGCCAGCGACACGTTCGACCTGTGCAACACCGCCCACTGTCTGCCTTTCAACGGCCAGGGCGGCAACCGGGAGCTCATCGAGATCCTCCACCAGGATCTGCCCGACCTCGTCATGACCGCCCAGGGCAAGACCTTCCTACCCTATTTCCACGAGTGTTGCGGCGGCAAGGTGTCCAGCGCCAAGGACATCTTCGGCATCGAGGATACAGTCCACATCGCCCATGAAGACCGGATCGCCGGCAAGGGGTCTGAGAACTGCTTCCACAGCCCATCTTTCTATTGGACCCGCGAATTCAGCCAGGAGGAAATGGCCGATTTCCTGTCGGTCACCTTCGCAGGCGGGGCCGGCCGCATCTACCTCCGCTGGGATCCGATCAAGACCGACGCGGCAGGCCGGATCACCGAGATCCGGTTGTTCGGCCGGCGGGAGCAGAAGATGCGGGGCGTCGAACTGCTCGACGCCGCCTGGGAGTATTTCGGGATCAACTCGCTCAAGAGCATGCGCTTCACCCTCGAACCGATGCGCCGCACCACGATCTACCGAGGCATGGGACGCGGGCACGGGGTGGGCTGCTGCCTCATGGGAGCCGACGGCCTGGCCAAGAAAGGATGGCGGTTTGAAGACATCCTGAAATTCTATTTCTCGGGCATTGCCCTGACCAAGGCGAGTGGCGGGCCCGGCTCCGCTGCCGACGCCACGCTGCCCGGCCGCCCCCCCCGCAAACCGGGGCGCCCCCGCCGCTGAGTCCTCCCCTGTCCTCCCCTGTCGAGGTCGCCCACCGCCTGAGGAGGCTTCCTCCCCCGCTCCGGCGACTCGCCCCCCGCACACATGAATCCGGAGGGAAGCGGCAGGCTTCCCTCCGGATGGGGTGGGCAGAGAGGGTGGGCCAAAGGCCCGCCCAGGATCAGAGATCCAGGGACATTTCGAAGGTCAGGAGAACCGTCAGGACCGTGGCGAAAAACAGAGGCACGGTGGACATACGGTCGGCCATCTCCTTTCGACGTTTTCCCCGTCATCGACAGGTTGAACGAAATTCATTATACCCATTTCCAGGAATTTTTCCAGAGGGGGGACAACCGCATCCCCAGGCCGTCCAGATTGACACCCTGAGCCCCCACCGGTAAAATGGGGTCCATGCCCCCGCCGCCCCTGGCCGGGGAAACCCACCCACCCGCCGGAGGCCCCCCATGACCGACAAGACCGTGGTTTTGGTCACCGTTCCCGACCAGAAGACCGCCGAGCTCCTGGCCCACCGCCTGCTGGAAGCGAGACTGATCGCCTGTGCCCAGTTTCTGCCAGGGCTGACCTCCATCTACGAGTGGAAGGGCAAGGTCGAGACGGCACAGGAGTGGCTGGTGATCATGAAAACCCGCAGCGATGTCTTCGAGAAACTGTGCGAACGCATCCAGTCCCTGCATCCGTATGAGGTGCCGCAGATCGTCGCCCTGCCCATCGAGCGCGGGCACCTGCCCTACCTGCAGTGGATCGACACCGTGATGGGAGGCCGCCCGGCCCCCGACCAGTGACCAGGTCGTACGTCCTCGATCCCGCCGCCGGCGGCGCCTCCTCCCGCTTCACCATCGACTACGAGGGGGAGCTGAATCCCGCCCAGCGCGAGGCGGTGATGACCCTCGCCGGGCCCCTCCTCTGTATCGCCGGAGCCGGTTCCGGCAAGACGAAGACCCTCGTCTTCCGGGTGGCGCGCCTCGTTGAGACCGGGGTTCCCCCCGAGCAGATCCTGCTGCTGACCTTCACCCGCAAGGCCGCCCTGCACATGCTCGACCGGGCCGCCGCCCTGGTTGGCCAATCGACCCACCGGGTCGCCGGCGGCACCTAT
>CALLCO010000145.1 GCA_937998695.1 Candidatus Ozemibacteraceae bacterium | reverse complement strand
GTTGCTGTCGATCCGGATCAGATGCGTGTAGGTGGTCTGCCGACGGTTCTTCTCGTTCCCCCCGAAGATCACGAACTGGACGGCATTGCTGCCTCCCGGCTGGGCCCCAGCCAGGCGCAGGGTGATGTGGGGGGAATCCTGGAACATGTACCAGTCCATCAGCAACTGGTGGGCCCGCGACGGGGTATCGATCTGGTTGAACAGCTCGAGAACCATCTCCTCGGGGAGGTCGGCGTCGAGATGCTTCCCGGTGAAGGGGATGTTGGGCAGGCCGTACTTGAACGTGCAGAGCTTCTCGAGGAAGGTGGCCCGCGGCAGACTGTCGGTGGCTTCGATGATCCAGAGCCGGTCGACCACCTCGTGCTGGTGGAAGAGATCGAGCTTGAGGTTCTGGACGGCGAAGATGTCCCGGTGCAGGTCGCTGGTCAGGCCCACGCGGAACCCGAGCGACGAGCGCTCCATCAGGTAGAGGTAGTGCTGCCGGACCAGCGGGTTGAGGCGGCCGAAGCACAAGTGCTCGGGGCTGGCCCGCAGCACGGCTCCCCGCGAGGTAGTCAGGGTCAGCACCGGCCCCTTGTGGTCATACTGGACCAGCACGTCGGCCACCTTCTCGCTGCCGACCTCACCCCAGCCGACCGCCCCGACGACGGCGGTCTCCTCACGCACCTCGCGGACCAGCCGTTCCTGGTCGGCGCACAACAGGCGGAGATCAGCGGTCAGCACGGTCGATGGGTTCCTCCGGGGTCAGGCTGGGGACCACCATATCATACCGTACTCCCAGGTCACCGTGGCGCCCTCGTGGCAGGGCCCCCGACCGGCCCGCCACCCCGGACCAGGCTCAGGGAAATCTGACGGAATCGGAGTTGGCTTTACCTCGAAAGACCGAAGATGGTCAGGCGAGTGTTGAACGAACCGTGCAGGTTGCCGGCCGCCCGGTTGGTGGGCTCGGCGACAGTCAGGTGGATGGGCGCATCGTCGTCATCGAGGAAGGGCACCCCGACATCGACCGCGGTGTCGCGGGTGGCCTACCAGGTCGGCCCGCATCCCAGAATTGCGGAACGCCCCGGTGGCGGTGGCCACCTTTAGGGGGATTACGCAGTGGCGCGGATCTCTCCCCGATAGATCATGTCGAACAGCCGTTCGATCTGTTCCTTTTCGGCTGGGTCGATCTGGCCGTCCTTCAGGATGGCCGTGTTGAGATACTGTTGTTCCGCCCGGGTGATCACCCCGTCGGCAATGATGCGATCGACGAGATCCTTGATCGATTCGTTGGTCATGGCAGTCTCCTCTCGTCATCTCAGGATACCCGTCCCTGGTCACTCTGTCCATCCGTCCTGTCCATCCGCCCTGCCATCCCGGAAAATTCCTTGACGCCTGTTCCCGGCCTGGGGTACCAATAGGGAAAAAGCGGTGGGAGGGTTTGGCCTGGAGTCCCCGGCTCCGGGAAGTGGCTAATCATGAGAAGGACGTTTGGATGGTATCTGCTCCTGGCTGTCTTGGTGGCCGCCGGCTTCAATGCGCTGATCATCGGCTTCCAGGCCTATCGCCTCTTCCACGGGATTATGAAACAAAGCCAGGCCCAGGCCCTCGCCAAGGTCAATCACGCCCTGGCCACCTACGACCGCTTTACCTACGCCATCGAACTCGACATGCACCGGCACGGCGAGAAGGTCATCATCGACCTCGGGGAGCGGTTCGCCGATCCGCACACCTGGGAGGACCTCACCACGGAGGAACTGCGGCGCGTGGCCTCCTCACTGGGCATCGATGAGATCTACCTGATCGACCAGACCGGTGTCGTGCGCCGGACCAGCTTCCCGACCGATCTGGGGCTCGACCTGTTCGCGCTCGACCCTGGGTTCACCAAATTCCTGAAAGACCTGTATGGCAAGGGCAAGGTCGAGTCGCAACGCTTGTCAATCTCAACCTTGACCGGCCGCCTGCACAAATACCTCTACTATAGCCCACCCGGCAGCACCGTTCTGGTCGAGATCGCCTTCGCCGTGCGTCCCTACGTCGAACGCCGGTATGATGCTCGGGTCGCGTCCTTCCTCTTCGAGGAATTGTTCGCCGGGGTCGTCGCCAACGACCCGTTCCTGCGCTCCCTCGACATCTTCCAACTCAACCGGCGTGGGTGCTGGTCCATCGTCAACGAGGGGAAACCCCTGCAGGTCGAAGCGTCCTTCGTCGAAGCGTTCCTGGCTGACCCCGATCGGGTGGTCACCCTCCTGGAGGGTGACCGCCAGGTCGTCTTCCGGTGCCTTCGCCAGGAGGGCAGTTCCATGTTCGCCATCCCGCCCCCCCTGGTCCGCCTCGAGTTCGACTTTTCCCTGGCCAGCTATCTTCCCCGCATGATTCTGCTCGTTTTCCTCTTCGGCACCATGCTGGTCGGGGGACTTAGCTACCTGGTCTTCTCCCGATTGATCAACCGGCGCTTGATCGAGCCCATCCTGGCCATCAACCAGGGGCTCGAAACCATCACCGCCGGAACCTACGGGATCCGCCTGCCCGTCTTTGGCGAAGACGAGATTGCCGGCATCGCCGAGCAGATCAACCGCCTGGCTGCGGAAACCGCCCGGCGCCGGGACGAATCGCTGGCGGCTCAGACCCAGGTGCAGCAGGTAAAAGAGTATCTGGCCGAGATTCTGGAAGTGCTGCCGGGAGGAGTGATCGCAGCCGACTCGGATGGCATCGTCACCCATTGGAACCGGGCCGCGGAGACCCTGTTCGGCCGCTCGGCCGCGCAGGCCATCGGCCAACCATGGTGGGAGGCGGCCGCCCCCCTGGCCCCCCATGTCGCGATGGCCCGGGCAACTCTGGCCTCCGGGGCACCCCGCGAGATTCCCCGCCTGACGGTCATCCATCCCCAGACCGGGGAAGAGCGGGTCCTCGGCATCGCCTTCTCGACCCTCACCCAGCAGGAACCCGGCGGCCTGGTCATCCGGGTCTCCGATCTCACCGAGCTCGACCGCTGGAACGAAGAGCGCCGCGAAGCCCAGAAAGCTGAATTGATCGGCATCCTGGCCGGCGGCCTGGCCCATGATTTCAACAACATCCTGATGGGGATCTCGGCCACGACCTCGCTTCTGCTGGGGAAGATCGACCGGGAACTTCCCCTCGTCCCGGCCGATCTGAAACCCCGGTTGGAGGGAATCCTCCAGGCGACCGGCCGGGCCGGGGATCTGGTCAATCGATTGCTGACGCTGGGTCGGCGCCGTCCGTTCCGCCGGGAGATCCTCGATCTGCGCGCCGTCCTGTCCGAGGTGGAGACCCTCTTCCGCACCACGGCCGACCCTTCCGTCCGCCTGCAGTTCCGACTCCCGGACCACCCCGCCTGGGTGGAAGGCGATCCCACCCACCTCGGCCAGGTCTTCCTCAACCTCTGCCTCAATGGCATCCAGGCCATGACCGTCATGCGTCCCCCCGACGCCATGCCCGGAGGCTTCCTGTCCGTCGACCTCGTCGCGGCGAATCTGCGGGGGGAGCGGGCTGGTTGGCGCGTAACCGTCACCGACGAAGGGGTGGGCATCCCGCCCACCACCATGAAAGACCTCTTCACCCCGTTCTTCACCACCAAACAGCGGACCGAGGGCGTCGGCCTGGGTCTGCCCGTGGCCCAGACCATCGTCCGTCACCATGGGGGCGAGATCAGGGTGGAATCCGACCCCGGGAAGGGCAGCCGGTTCGAAGTCCTCCTCCCAGGATCGGCCGTCGGCCGGCCTGACCAGAACCCCGGGGTTCCTTCCCCGAACATGCCCCTCCCCCCAAGTGCCTCTTCCCCTGCCCACCCTGCCCCTGCC
>CALLCO010000144.1 GCA_937998695.1 Candidatus Ozemibacteraceae bacterium | reverse complement strand
CGGGCGATCGTCGAGGAAGTCCTTCAAACCCTTGCAAAACCAGTGATGCAGGGGGGCCATGAGGTCCGCCTGCGTCACCGGGATGGTTCCGATATCCCGGTTGATGTGACCTGTGGAGGGCTGGTCGATATCGGCGACCAGCGCATGGTCTTCCTCATTCTGCGCGATCTCCGGGAAAAACGCCGGATCGAGCGCGAGCGCCGGCAGCTGGAAGAGCAGGTCAATCAGTCCAGGCGCCTCGAGAGTCTGGGTGTTCTGGCCGGGGGTATCGCCCACGATTTCAACAACCTGCTGATGGTGGTGATGGGCCACCTCGAATTGATGGGCCGGTCACTCGATCCTGATTCTCCCGCCCGCTGGAACCTGGTGGAGGTCGAAAAGGCGGCCAGGCGGGCTGGCATCCTGTGCCAGCACATGTTGGCCTTCTCCGGGCACCGCGCCATGGCTCGGCAAAGGCTTTCCCTCAATGACTTCCTGCGTTCTTTGGCCCCCTCCCTCGAGTCTTCCTCGTCGCGTGCCTCCCCGGTAGAACTGCGATTGCTGGAACCTCTTCCCGATATCGATGGGGATGCCCCATCGATACGTCAGGTGGTTCTAAACCTGGTGGACAACGCCCGCGAGGCCATGGCCGGCCGTTCCGGCCCGATCATGATCACCACCAGCCGCCGCGAATGCGATCAGAGGGTTCTCGCCGGGTTGGTCCTGGGTGAAACCCTGGTGCCCGGTCCCTACGTCTGCCTCGAGGTGGCGGACACCGGGTGTGGCATGACCGAGGAGACCAGGAAGCACCTCTTCGAGCCCTTCTTCTCCACCAAATTCCCCGGCCGGGGTCTCGGATTGGCTTCCATCCTCGGAATCATCCGCGGTCACCACGGGGGGATCGAGGTGGACAGTGCTCCGGGAGCCGGCGCCCGGCTTCGGATCTACTTCCCCGTTGCCCAAGAACATTTGGCCGCTCCTCCACCAACGGGGATGAGCCCACCCGCCGCCCCCCACGCCGGGACCATTCTCTTTGTCGATGACCAGGACAGCGTTCGGGGCGTCGGGCAGGCCATGCTCGAGGAACTCGGCTATTCGGTGGTCACCGCCGAGAACGGTCTGGCGGCCCTCGAACAATTGGAAGACCTCCGCGGGGCCGTGCGCGCCGTGCTGCTCGATCTCACCATGCCCCGCCTCGATGGCTGGGAGACCCAGCGGCGGATCCGGGACCGCTGGCCCGACCTCCCCGTGATCCTGATGAGTGGGTTTACCCAGAACGACTTGGCGCGAGCCCCCACGACCCCTGGCGTGGTCGGCTTCCTGCAAAAGCCCTTCCAGATGCGTGCCCTGGCCGATCTCCTGGCTCGGTTGCCGGCCCCGCCTTCACCGAGAACCGCGGGCGAATCGGCCTAGTCCACTGTCACGATCGGAGGTGGCGCGGGCCCGCACCGGCCTCGTGTTCTTCGACTATAACCGCCGCAAAGTGTCCCGGACCCCCGAAGCCTTCCGCCAGGTCTTTGCTGCGACCACCACCGGCGACAACGTCTCCTGACCACCAGGTCCCTGCGTTTGCCCCGAGCGGGTACCCGGATCGATCTCGCCGTTGGCCGCCGCGGGGCATCATGCCGTCAGGCTCCGGTCTCGCCGGGGGGGGGAATCCCGACGACGAGGGCGGGAGCGAAGCGACGTCAGTCCCGGGTGTCGCGGGGGGAAGCCCCTTTCTTGCCTGAGAGCAGGGCTTCGAGGGGGTCGACCCCCATCATGGGGAGGCGGGCCAGGATGCGGGCGGCGCAGTTGGCCTCCTTGCGTCCCCACCAGGCGCAATCTTCGGTGATGCATTGTTTCTGCAGCAGAGGGCAGACGAGTGAATGAACGTTTCCCATGGGTCACCTCCGCCGGCATGCTACCACACCCGGATTTGTCCCGGAAGCCACGGACCCCGCCAGGGGGGGCGGGGTCCGCTATCACCACAGGACGAGGGGCGCCCTGTCGTTGGCTACTTCTTGGCGTTCTCCACCGGATGACCGGCTTCGACCCAGCCCTTGATGCCCTCAGGATACTCGAGCACGTTCTTGAACCCGAGTTTCTTCAGGTGCTCCGACAGGTTCTTGCTGGCCGGGCAGGTCAGGCCGCCGCAGTAGGTGACGATCAACTGGTCCTGCGATTTCACATATTTGCGAATGTCAGCGAGACCGGCCTCGGAAGTCAGGGATTTCGCCCCCGGGATGCGCTTGCCGTCATCCCATTTGGCCGAGCGGGCGTCGAGGATGACCACCGGAGCCCGCGATTGGATCAGGGCCAGGAGTCCAGGGGTGTTGATCAAGCCCTTGTGAGGCTGGATCAGCGAAGGAACGGGAGCTTCGCTCTTCACGGGGGCGGGCTTGGCCGAGGGGGTGCACGAGCACGCGCCGGTGACCGGGCAGGGCCCGCCCTGGGCGGATTTCATCGGTTTGACCGTCTCTCGGGTGTCGCAGGATGTGGTGCGGCAGGATGAGTCGCAGCTTCCAGCCAGGATCGCGGCCGGGGCCGCCAGCAGACTGACAATGATGGCGAGCATGATGGCATGTCGCATGGTATTCCTCCTTGGGGGTGTCCGTCGGGTCACGCCCGACTCTTAGATTGCTAAATAAAAGTTAGTCGTTTCTAGATTTTGTGTCAAGGTTTTTGTTGGGGAACGGGATCCGCCCGCCTGCCGAACGGGCAAGAAACGACTGACCGGCCGCGTGGGACGGCCGGCCAGGGCATGGAGGGACCGGGGGAAGAGGGGACAGGGATGGGTACGGGTGGGGGGCGCCGCCGCAGGGTCAGGCGGCCTCGATGTCCTCGTCGTGGTCGGCGGGTGATCCGCCGGCATCGGGATCGATCTTGAAGCCCTTGGTCACCTTGCGCAGCTCCTCGATGATCCCGTAGAGGTCGTGGGCCACCGCCTCAATGGCCTGGGGATCCTGCTTGTTCTTCTTGAGGGTTTCGTTGAGGCGATTGCCGGCCGCGACCAAGCGCCGGATGACTTCCCGGTCTTTTTTGACCATTTCGCACAGGGCGTCGGTCATGGTGTTGAACGCGTCTTGCAGTTCCCGGAGTTCGTCGCCGTGGCGTAGACGCACGCGCTGGGTCAGATCTCCCGAAGAAATCACTTTGGCCGACCGTTCGAACCGGTAGACCGGGCCGGCGATCTTGTGCGACACGAACACCGACAGCGACGCGATCACCACGATGAAGACCGCCACCCATTTGATCAGGATGGCGTTGACGGTATCGAAGATCTCGGCCAGCTTGTCGATGGTCAGGTCGGGGGTGCCGCTGATCTGGCTCCAGGAGGTGGAGTAGATGATCCAGCCGACTCCAAATGCCACCAGCAGCATAGTGGAGACGATCACCCCCATGTACCGCAATTGCAGTCCGGTTTTGATGAGGAACGTCCGTCTTCGGTGCTTGGCCATGGGTCCTCCCCGACGCGTGATCTCGGCGCTCGGTATGATGGCGCCTTGTCGGCTAACGCCCGCCCGGCGCCCCGGTTCCGGGGGGCGGAACGGTGACGCTGGCGATCGGCTCGGGGTGGGCGGTGCATACCACCTCTCCCTGCGGGCCGAACTTGTAGACGCCTTTGTCCGGGCAGTATTGCACTTCGGCCAGAAACCCGGTTTCCTTGAGGAAATCGAGGTCGATGGGTTTCCCCGGTTTGACGATGGTCATGGTGTTGTTGGCGTCGTAATCGGTGACCGCCCGCTCCACCTTCTTCCGGATTTCTTGGCAGGAAATGCGATAGATCCCGGAGCGCATGTTCATGTATTGCGGGAAAAAGAACATGATCGCCACCAGCACGATCATGAACATCAGCGCCACCGCATACAGGCCGAACCCGCCGGACCGGGAGAATCCTCTATTCATGCGTATCCTCTCGGAACGTAGCATAGGCACCCCCGGCTGTCAAACCGGTGGGGCTTCCCAGGGACCATGATTTTCAGGCCGGGCCGGCTCCGGCTGGCCATGATTCCCGGAAGGCGTCGCGCTTTCTGGGTGGCTCTGAGGGCGGAGGGACCACGACCGGATGGCACCAAGTGATCCGACAGGAAAAGCTGGCCAATCCGCCGGAAGGGAGTTCGTCCCACCTTTCCCCTCGGGAGCGTCCGGCTCATCGCAAGACCTCGAGGGCCTGCTGGAAGGCTTGGGGCAAGGGGGCTTCAAAAGAGAGTGGGGAGCCGGTCACCGGATGGGCCAGAGCCAGCCGCCGGGCGTGCAGGAAATGGATCGCCTTGCCCGCGAACCGTCGCCCTCCGTACGTGACGTCACCCAACAGGGGGTGGCCCAGATAGGACAGGTGGACCCGGATCTGATGTGTGCGCCCCGTCTCGATACGGACCCGCACCAAGGCCGCCCCCTTCAGTCGTTCGACCACCTGGTAGGAACTGACTGCCATGCGGCCTCGGTCGGCGGGAACGGCCTTCATTCGCTTTCGATGCACCCGGTCACGCTCGATGGCCACCTCGATGCGGGCCGCCGCCTCCCGTGGATGGCCTTGCACCAGCGCCAGATACTCCTTTTCAGTTTCGCGCTCGGCGAACATGCGGGCCAACCGCTGGTGGGCCTTCTGGGTTTTGGCCAGGAGCAACACTCCGCTCGTGGCTTTGTCGAGGCGATGGACCACCCCGGGCCGCAGGGGGGCGCCGATCGGGCTCAACCGGCAATGGGCAGATACCGCCGCGACCACGCTGGCCGTCTCCCGGCCGGCTCCGGGATGCACTACCAGGCCAGCGGGCTTGTCGACTGCGATCAGGTGCTCGTCTTCATAGATAATGGGCAGATCCATCCTGGTGGGCTGGACCGTGACGGGGACGGGCGCCGCGGGCAGGGTGCAGGCCACCCGCTCGCCTCCCCGCAATTTCTGGCTGGGTTTTCCGGCTTTGCCGTCCACGGTCACCGCACCGCTTTTGATCATTTCCTGCAGGGCGGAGCGCGACAGCTCGGTCAGGTGGTCGGCCAGGGCGATGTCCAGCCGCCGGCCTGCCTGATCGGGGGCGACCGTCCATTCAACCCGCTGGCTCATCGCTGGTTCCGCCTTTCGTGCCTCGCTCGTACCGGTTCTTTTGGTAACAGAGGTATAGCCAGGCCAGGCTGGCCAGGGCCCCCGCCAACCCGATCCCTTGGGAGATCGACAGGGCGGCTGGGGTGAAGAAGCCTCCGCGGTCGTCCCCTCTCAGATATTCTACCGCAAACCGGAACAGCGAATACGCCAGCGTGTAGCTTCCCCACACGGCCCCGGGAAACGCCCATCCTTTCTCCATTCGACGCCAAAAAAGCCTCTGAGCGATGACGAACAGGATGAGCAGAAATCCCGCTTCATAGAGTTGGGTCGGATGCCTCGGCTGGTCGCCCAGCCGGGGAAAGACCACCCCCCATGGCAGGTCGGTCGGCCGTCCGTAGCAGCACCCGTTCAGGAAGCAGCCGATCCGGCCCACGGCATGCCCCAGGATCAGGCAGGGGGCGATCATATCGCCCATGTCCCGCAGGCGCAGGCCGTGCCAGCGACCGTAGCCGATCACGGTTAACGCCGTGGCCAGGAACCCTCCGAAAAAGACCAGCCCACCCCGTGTGATGGCGAACCACGAGCCCACCGTCGGAAACTGGGCAGGATACAGCACGATATAGAGCACCCTCGCGCCCAGCATCGCTGACACCAAGAACCAGACCGACAGGTCGAGGACGCGGTCGGTCGAATAGCCGAGCCGTCGGCCGTTGATGATGCCCATGCCGATCCCGGCTACGAAAGCCAGGGCCAGGAGGATTCCGTAGGGGTGGATGGGCAGTGCTGACAGACTGGGCATCGGGGTAACTCAGGCCGGTTCAGGAGTCGTGACGGTAGGGGCGTCCGATGGCACGACCCGTAGGTCCGGGGTGCGGCCGATCAGGTGCCAGGCCATCACGCTGCCGGCGGCCATTCCCACCCCCACCCATTGCGACAGGGTCATGCCCATCGCGAAGATGGGGTTGTCCCCGCGCCAGAACTCGACCAGGAACCGGAACACCCCGTACAGCCCCATGCAGGCGGTGAACCCCTCCCCATAATTCCGGCGGCGCGGGCGCCATCGCTGCAACAAGAGAAAGATGGCCAGGCCAGCTCCCGATTCATAGAGTTGGGTGGGGTGGACCGGGCTGTCGCCGACCCGGGGAAAGACCACTCCCCACGACCAGGCGCAGGGCAGCCCGTGACAGCACCCGTTCAGGAAGCAGCCGATCCGCGCCACCGCCATGCCCAGGGGGAGGCCGAAGCCGACGCAGTCCATCACTCGCCAGAAGGGCAGGCGCATGAACTTCAGGAACAACAGGTCGAAGACTAGGCTGCTGATCACGGCCCCGTAAAAGGTCAGCCCGCCGCTTTCGAACGCCAGGATGCCGGCGAGCGTCATCTTGTCCGGGGCGTATTCCCAGATGAACAGCAGGCGCGAGCCGAACAACCCGACGATCATCTGCAGCAGCAGCATGTCGAAGACGGTTTCGGCCGGCAGGCCCTCGCGCTTCGCCTCATGCAATATCCAGAGGGTCCCGACGGTGTAGCCCAGCGCCAGCAGCAGACCGTACGAGTAGACGTTGAACCAGGGGGTCTCGAGGAGAATCGGCACCATGCCGGGGTCAGACCGCAGCCGGGGCGGGGGTTCCCTCGCCGTTGTCCTCGGCGGGCTCGTCGGGACTCAGGATGAAGATGTCGACGAACAGCAACACCACGCCGACGTCGATCGCTACGTCCGCCACGTTGAAGACCGGGAAGTCGAACCCCCAGAAGTGGAAGGCGAAAAAGTCGACGACGAACCCGTAGAGGACACGGTCATACAGGTTCCCCAGAGCTCCTCCGACCAGCAGGGCCAGGGACCACCGGGTCATCCGCTCCCGCAGGGGAAGCTGGAAACTGTAATACCCGATGATCAGCACCATCACCAGGGCCATCAGGATCGGCGGCAGTCGCCAGTCGGGGAACCAGCCGAACGCCACGCCGTAGTTCTTCACGTAGGTCAGGGTGAAGAAATCCTTGATGATCGGCTGGGGCAGGGCCCCGGTGCTGGACATCACCAGCATCTTGGTGAGCCGGTCGAGGACGAAGGTGAGGGTGGCATACAACAGGATGGACGGCGCGCGCAGGTAGAACTTCAGGTTCTTCAGCAGAAACACCGGGTAGACCAGGAACAGGGCGATCGCGCTCGCCAGCGTGAGGAGCAGCCAGATCAACTTGTCTTGCAGTTTCGCCATGGTCGTCATTCCTGCGTCGATGGGTAGTATAGCGCAAGTTCACCCACCCATCGGACGGGGTCGCGGTTTTCTTCACCTTTCCTTGCATCTTTTTTTTCGCCACTCTCGGCCGGTATCCCGCTCCTTCCCCTAAGGTTGGGTGGGTAACATGCCGATGAACCAGGGTGAGAAAGCATTCGCTCCATTTTGTTGGGGGAGGTACTCCTCGCGATGAACTGTCTGACCCACATGCCTCGGCGGTCCGTGGGATTCTTCCTGCTCATGGTGACGGCCGCCGTCGTTCTGGGCGGCTGCTCCGACAGCACGAGGGACCCGGGTCTCCCGGGGAACCCGTTGTCCGTCTACACCTCCACAGGGTCGCCCAGCGGGTTGCCTACCAACGGTGCCACCACCGGGGTCGGTGCCATCGATCAGCCGATCGTGAACATCCCCATCGGCAACGACGGACGGCGCGATCACGTCAATGCCCCCCTCCTCGACAACTGGCACCCCGGCTGGCAGCAGGCTGAATGCCTGAGCTGTCACACCGACCAGAGCCGCATTCCCGACCATAGTTATGCGGACACCTCGCTGTGCTACCTCTGCCATGGCACCAATGGACTTCCGGGATTCGGCGATAATATCCCTCCGGTCATCAAGGGCATCATGGCGTCGCCGAATCTCAACGGCGTTGTCATTACCTGGACCACCGACGAACCGGCCATCACCCGACTGATCCTGCGCACGACCGCCGGCGACCGCATGGAGTTCCCGGTCAGCGCCGATTATGCCCAGAGCCACAAATTCACGGTCAACGGTCTGCTCTCGGGCACCACCTACGAATACGAGATCTCCGCCATCGACAAGAACGGGAACAAGGCGACCACCAGCACGATCGGCCGTCTGTATTTCACCACGTTGACCTCGTCCAGCACCACCAAGACCACCACCGGTGGCTCCACCACCCCCCCGCCACCCTCGCTCATCCAGGGCCCATCCTTTTCGGACCTGACCGCTTTCTCGGTGCGGGCAAACTGGACGACCACTTCCCCCACGACCTGCTATCTGGATCTGATCGATACGTTCCTGGGGACGAAAAAAACCTTCGCTGCGGGTGGACCCGCCACCTCGTTCAGCTACCTCCTCGATGGTTTGGCCGCCAGCCGGACCTACCAACTGTACATCATCGCCGAAGACCAGTATGGCAACAAGGTCACTGGCGCCAAGAACGAGTTCACCACCAAAAAAATCGACTGACCCTCTCGACCTCCCTGACCCAGACCGAGGGCCCCCTTCGCGGGTGGCCCCCGGTCCGCTCTTCGGTTGAAATCGCCGGGGAAATCTGCTATAACCATGACTCTATGGCGATTGGCCGCGTGATCCGTATTTCCGGAGTCCCGCATGGGATGGTTTGACCGGTTCACCGGGGGGCGTAAACCCCCCGATCCCTCCGACCTCTGGAAAAAGTGCCCCAAATGCTCGGAGATCCTTCTCCAGAAAGATCTCGAGCGCAATCTCTTCCTCTGTGGCAAGTGCGACCACCATCTGCGCATGCCGGTCTGGGACCGCATCGCCCTCCTCACCGACGACAACTCCTTTCTCGAAATCGACCAGGAGATGGAATCGGTCGATGCCCTCGGGTTCGTTGACAGCGCGCCTTACCCCGAACGGTTGCAGAAGGCCATCCAGGCCACCGATTCGTTCGAGGCAGTCACGTGTGGCGAGGCCCACCTCGAGGGGCTGCCCATCCTGCTCGCTGTCATGAATTTCGAGTTCATGGGGGGAAGCATGGGCTCGGTCGTCGGCGAGAAGGTCACCCGCCTGATCGAGCGCGGCCTCGAGAAGCGTCACCCCGTCATCTGCGTCTCCGCCTCCGGGGGCGCCCGCATGCAGGAGGGCATCTTTTCCCTCATGCAGATGGCCAAGACGTCCGCCGCCATCGCCCGTCTCAACGCGGCCGCAGTACCCTACATCTCCATTCTGACCGACCCCACCACCGGCGGGGTCTCGGCCAGCTTCGCCAGCCTGGGCGACGTCAACATTGCCGAGCCCGACGCCCTCATCGGGTTCGCCGGGCCTCGCGTCATCGAGCAGACCATCCGGCAGAAGCTGCCCGACGGGTTCCAGAAATCCGAGTTTCTCCTGCAGCACGGGATGGTCGACATGGTTGTCCACCGCCGCCACCTGAAGACCACCCTGGGGCGATTGCTCCACCTGTGGGCCTGAGAGGAGCCACATGACCCGGGAATTCGAATTCGAGCGGCCGATCGTCGAACTCGAGAAGCGCTTGAAAGACCTGCAGGCCCTGTCCGAAGACGGTCAGATCGATCTCTCCCGCGAGATCCAGGCCATCGCCGACAAGATCGCCCTTATGAAGGCCGAGATCTTCAAGTCGCTCGAGCCCTGGCAGTATGCCCAGATCGCCCGCCACATCGACCGCCCCTCGACGCTCGACTATCTCAAGATCCTGTGCGGCGACTCCTTCGTCGAGCTGCATGGCGACCGCCTCTTCGGCGACGACGCCGCCATGGTCGCCGGCTTCGGCCGCATCGGCCCGCACGCGGTCGCTGTCATCGGCCACCAGAAAGGCCACGACACCGACGAAAACCTCTTCCGCAACTTCGGCATGCCCCACCCCGAAGGCTACCGCAAGGCCATGCGCGTCATGCGGCTCGCCGAGCGGTTCAAGAAGCCCATCGTCATCTTCATCGATACCCCGGGCGCCTTCCCTGGCATCGGGGCCGAAGAACGCGGCCAGAGCGAGGCGATCGCCCGTAATCTCGCCGACATGTCCCGCCTCGGCGTCCCCATCCTCTGCTTCGTGATCGGGGAAGGCGGGAGCGGCGGCGCCCTCGCCGTCGGCATCGGCGACCGCGTGTTCATGCTCGAATATTCGATCTATTCCGTCATCTCCGCCGAGGGGTGCGCCGCCATCCTCTGGAAGGACGCCTCCCGCGCGAAAGATGCCGCCCGCGCCCTCCGCCTGCGGGCCACCGACCTTCTCGAGTTCGGGATCATCGACCAGATCCTGCCTGAGCCCGTCGGCGGCGCCCACCGTGATCCCGCCGCCACCGCCGCCACCATTCGGGCGACCATCCTCGAACACCTAGCCGCTCTCCTGCCACTCTCCGCCGATGAACTCCTGGCACGCCGCTATGCAAAATTCCGGGCCATGGGTCGATATAAGGTGCAGGACGATGCCGAAATCCCCGCGTAAAGCTGAACCGACTTCCGCTGCGGTGCCTCCTCCGGCGGCACCGCAACGGCGGCGCGGTCGGCCGCCCAAGAACCCGGTCGCGGCCGAAACCTCTTCTTCCACCCCTCCCGTCCCGGCCGCCCCCGACGAGGAGGGTGATGAACCCGCCGCCTCTGCCGTTCCCGATCCTCTCGAAGAGGTCGAAGAGGTCGAAGAGCTTGGTGAACCCGACAAGGCCGACTCGATTTTCGACGATTCGGTCAAGCTCTACCTGCAACAGTTAACGAAACTTTCCCTTGCCACCCAGGAGGAAGAGGTCGCGTTTGCCAAACGCATTCTCGAAGGCGACAGCGAGGCCCGCGAGGCCCTGATCAAGGCCAACCTCCGGCTCGTGGTCAGCATCGCCAAAAAATACACCAACCGCGGGTTGCTTTTCCTCGACCTCATCCAGGAAGGCAACCTCGGCCTGCTGCGCTCGATCGAGAAGTTCGACTACTCGATGGGCTACAAGTTCTCGACCTACTCCACCTGGTGGATCCGTCAGGCCATCACCCGCGCTCTCGCGGAGCAGTCGCGCGTGATCCGCATTCCGGTCCACATCATGGAGATCGTCAACAAGGTTCGCAAAACGATCCGCCTGCATCAGCAGGAACAGGGGCGCGAGCCTACCATGGCTGAAATCTCCGCCCAGGTCGGCCTGCCCGTCGAGCGCATCGAAGAGGTCATCAAGCTGACCCAGGAACCGATCTCCTTCGAACTGAGCGTCGGCAACAAGGAAGACTCGGCGCTCGAGAACTTCATTTCCGACACCGACGCGGTCAGCCCCGAGGAGGCGGTCGTCGATTCGCTCCTGAAAGAGCAGATCGAGAAGGTCATGGCGGTATTGAGCGAGAAAGAGCGCCAGGTCATCTCCCTGCGCTTCGGCCTCGAAGACGGCATCCCCCGCTCCCTCGAGGAGATCGGCCGCATCATGTCGGTCACCCGCGAGCGGGTCCGCCAGGTGGAAGAAAAAGCCCTCAAGAAACTTCGGGCCAACACCACCACCAACCTGAAGGACTACTACCACCGCTGACCCTGCGTCCACCACGGCCGGATGGCTGAAGGCCATCGCGGTAGTCGGGTCCTTCCTGCCGTGAAGAAAGCGATGGTCGCTCAGGTCCTGACCTGGCCGATCACCTCGGTGGCAGGACCGTCAGGGTCAAAACGGCAGTTCCCGATAGTGCCTCACGCCGGCGAGCGGGGTGAAACTGTTCAGGGTGCCCACTCCGTTCAATGCCACGCACTGCTGGGGGCATCAAATGGGACCATCGCCGGAAAACAGCGAACGGAACCACCGGTGATGAGGCATCCCCACCTCCGTTCGTTGTGGAGGAGGTGATTTTTCGTGGCCCCATGGGACGAATAGAGCGTGGACCGTGACACCCGGGAGGTTTGTGGCCTCGGAGGGAGAACGTTCAGGGGGTTCCGGTGCCGGTTTCCCCGTCCGGGCCCAGCACGTTGAAAATGTCGATCTGGGGGCCACCCGCCTCGGGTGCCTCGGAGGCCGTGCCCTGGCCGCCGCCTCCGGTCCCCGTGTCCGTCCCCAGGTCGGCGGGAACGGCATCAGGGCCCAACAGGGCCGGATCGACCGTGGTGGACGCCGCCTCGTCGGCGGTGGAGGCCAGATCGGCCAGCAGGCCGCCGGAGTCGTCGGCGCCACCGGCCGGTTTGGCCATCAGCAGCGAGGCCACCCCCTGGACGAACTGCTTGCTGAGCCCGGTCTGCAGGAAGGCGTGCAGGCGCCGCGTGGTGCGGTTCGTCGGGTAGAGGGCCAGGAAGTTGCCGAAATAGTTGTTCAGCAATCGGCGCTCGGTGTCGGTCAGCTTGCGCGTGGCCCGGTCAAGGCGCCCGGCCAGGTCGCGGTCCCGTGACTGGTCGAGGCCCAACACCGCCAGGTAGGCTTTGCCGCAAACATCGTTGAGGAAGGGCGCGATCTCGCGGGCCCGCAGAGTCGGGAATCCGCGGCACCCCAGGGTAGCCCATTCCCCGGGATGCACCGAGCTGATCACCTTGGCCAGATCACCCGAACCGAACTGCCGGGCCAGCCGGTAGACTTCGTTCGCCTCGGTTAGGTAGGCGAAGAATTTCAGGTGCATCCGCCAGAAGCGGTTCTCCGGCTTCGGCCAGGGTGGCCGGGGCGCCAGCAGCATGCCGTTGCCCATGCTCATGGCGTCGAGCAGGCGGCGGTCGGCGGCCAGTTGCCCCAACACCCGGCTCTCGTTGTTCATCAGCCAGATGCTGAACGGGGTGTGGATGCCGTCCGCTGCCTGGGCCGCCAGCCTGACCGGCAGCAGGACCAGGATGGCCAGGATGACCGGGATCGGCGCCAGCCGCAGCCCGTTGCCGGGGTGGAGCCACCGCTGGGTTCGTCGTTCCGGCCAGAGGTGGGCCCCCGTTGCCCGATGAATTGCCCTTCCGGGGGTGGGCCGGCCCTGTCCGCCGTTGCGGAAATCAGACCCGTGACCGTGGGGAAACCTGCCTGGTTCGGGCGAACGATACTCAGTCATTGGTCACCCCCTTGAGCCGGAAGCCGACCACACGCGTCTCCTGGACCTTCCACAGGTCGCGCTGGACAGCGATCTCCTTGTTGGCGTAGGCCAGCTGGTAGGTCAGCGTCCACTCACCCTGGTCGAAACAACCCTCGCGGACGTTGAAAAAGATCGTACCCTTGGCCTCGATCGAGCGCTGCACCTGTTTGTTGGCGGGCAGGGCGACCGTTCCCGCCACCTCGATGCGGGCCCGGCCACTGGCGGCGTCGAACTCCCGCAGGGTCAGGTCCCAGGCGGCGGGAATCGTTTCCCGGCCATTGGCCAGGCCCTTGGTCACCCGGTGCTTTTGGCCCGGTTGCCAATCGCCGGCCGGCAGGGTCCAGAAGAAGGGCAGGCGGGTCGCCTCCTCGCCCGGGGCACCGGCCACCGAACCATCAGGCTTCAGGAACCGTCGGGTGTGGTTTTCCCCCTCCCACAGGTCGATGATGAACACCCCCTGCCGGGCCCCGAGGACTTTGATGGAAATGGTGCCGGTCGCTGCCGTCGACATCTGGTGGCGGTTCTCGAACACGCTGAATTCGCTGCTGAGCCGGCTGGTCACCTCGAACGCATACGTGCTGCCCGGTTTCAACCGAAAAGCCAGGGGAATCGCTGCCACTCCCCTGACCCCAACCAGGACGAGCCAGACTCCAGTCAGCACGGCCAACAGCCGACTTCCCGGTGGCCCCCATCTCTTCCTCCCATGGTCGTGCCAATACCTCATTGTCCTGCTTCTCCCTCTCTATGATCGCACTCACCCCTCATTCAGCTTGGCCTCGACCTTCCAGAAATCGAGGGCCAGCCCCTTCTCCGCGTGCAGGTGGATGGTGCGGTTGCTGCGCCGCTCGAGCTCTTTCAGGCGCTGATCGTGGTGCGCCCGCAGGAACTCGACCACCCGCTCGTGGGCCCGCACCGTGATCGTCTTACCCTCGATGCGTTCCGCCTCCTGCAGCACCTGGCGCCGGATACGGTTGGCCAGGGTGGCGACCGCCAGGGTCTTGCCGCGCCCCTCGCAACACGGGCATTTCTCTTTCAGGATCTCCTCGAGGCTGGCCGAGGTGCGTTTGCGGGTCATTTGCACCAACCCCAGTTCCGAGAAGTCGAGGATGTGGGGCCGGTTGCGGTCGCCCTTGAATCCCTCCCGGAAGGCTTTCAGCACCTTCTGCCGGTTCTTGGCCTCGTGCATGTCGATGAAATCGACGATGATGATGCCCGCCAGGTTGCGCAGCCGGATCTGCCGCGCGATCACCTTGGCCGCCTCGAGATTGACCTTCGAAACCGTCTCCTCGAGGTCGGCGCCGCCCGAGAACCGGCCCGAGTTGACGTCGATCGTCACCATCGCCTCGGTCTTGTCGAAGATCAGGTAGGCCCCCGAATCGAGCCAGACCTTCGATTCGAGCGCCGTCTCGATCTCCTTCTCGATGCCGTAGGCCTCGAAGATCGGCTGCTTTCCGTCGTAAAGCTCGAGGGCGGCCCGCTGCAGGGGCGACAGGAAATCGCACGTCTCGAGGATCTCCTGGTATTCCTCGCGGTTGTCGACGATCATCCGGTCGACGTCATCGTTCAGGTGGTCGCGCACCAGCTTCATCGTCAGCGACAGGTCGCGGTGGATCAGCGATTTGGCCGGGGCCTTCTTGGCCTTGGCCTCCATCTTGTGCCACATCTTGACCAGCAGATTGAGGTCGTCGGCGAGATCCGCCTCCTCGAGGCCTTCGGCGGCGGTGCGGAAGATGATGCCCCCGCCCTTGGGCGCGAGCTTCTTGCCGATCGCCTTCAGCCGCTCGCGTTCCTTTTCCTGCGAGATCCGGCGCGAGACGCCGATGTGCTCGACGTTGGGCATCAGCACCAGATAGCGGCCGGGAAACGACAGGGCCATCGATGACCGCGGGCCCTTGGTCGGGGTGGGCTCCTTGAGGATCTGCAGGATGACCTCCTGGCCGACCTTCAGCATGTCCTGAATCGGACTGCGGAAGATGTCCTTCAATTCCTCGTCGTCGTCCCCCTCGGCATTCTCGACGCCGGTCAGGGTCAGGTAGGCATCCTTGTGCAGGCCGATGTCGACGAAGGCGGCCTGGGTGCCGGCCAGGATGTTCGATACCTTGCCCTTGTAAATGTGGCCGACGATCTTCTCCGAGTCCTTGATCTCGAAGAAGAGCTCCACGGGCCGGTCATCCTCGAGGATGGCCGCCCGGGTCTCGTAGGCGCCGGTGTTGACGATGATCTTGCGTGACAAGACGACCTCCGGGGGGTGGGTGATGTCTTCCGTGATGGCTTCAGGGAAGCTTACGAAAAAAACGCGATCCTTTCAATCAGGAGGAGATCTTCGCGCGCGGGCCCCAGTTCTTCGACCAGGGCGGTCAGGATCTTCCCCGCCGAGGGCACTCCTTTCGCCCCCTGCTGGAAGTCCACCAGAAGGGTAGGGGAAGGGGCCCCCACCTCAGGCACGATGGCGGTAACGGCCGGACCGAGGCTCAGCCGCTCCTCCCGCCCGTCGCGCCGCACGACGATCGCCTGGCCCGGGTTGCCCAGGAACCGGGCGACGGTGTCGCATGTGGTCTCCTTGCCCGGGGCAAACACCAGGCGGTAGCGCAGTCGGGTGCCGGTGATGGCGGGCCCGTCGCCGGCGGGGCGGGCTTCCAGCACGGTGAAGCCGGCCGGCAGCTGGCGGCCGAGGGCGGCGGCCGCCTCGGCCGGGTCGACCGGCCGCTCGAGCTGCAGCCGCAGGAACTCGCACCGGCTGGCGTGCCCCAGGGGCAGCGAGGGGCCGAAGGTCAGGCGGGGCCGTGGATGGCAGCCCTGGGTGACGCGGTAGGGCAGGCCGGTGCGC
>CALLCO010000143.1 GCA_937998695.1 Candidatus Ozemibacteraceae bacterium | reverse complement strand
TCTCTCCTGGCAAACCCCTGGCCACTATTGAGCCTGTGCCCGGAATGCGAAAAGCTGCCCTCTCCCATGCCTTATTGGTACCTCGCCAACCTGCGCCACGCCAAGGTCCCGATGGACGGCTTGCCCGATGGCCGGATCCGTGCGACAAGGTCTATTCCTGCGGTTTTCTGGCAGAGGCGAGCCAGGGAAGCGGGCTCGAGACGTGCAGCGTTTTCGCGGGCGGCTTCCAAGGGCGGTCTGGTGGGTCAGATGGTTGGGGCTTCCTCGGCGGTGGCTTCGCGGCGCAGTTTCTCGAGATGCTGCTGGACCGTACCCTGGATGAGCCCGGCCTCGAGGCAGCCCTGGATGCACTCCTGCAGGATCTCGGTCAGCAGGGGGCGGCGGGGGCCCCGGGCCAGGCGCATAGTGCCGTGCAGGCTGCGGATGGCGTCGGGGTCGGGGTTGTTGCGCAGGATCAGCCCCGCCTTCTTGACCAGGACCAGGTTGGCCTCCTCCTTGACGAAGCGCAGCAGCAGCGGGCGGGTGGCCGAATAGCTCAACTGGGCGAGACAGACCAGGGCCTGCTCCTTGACCGCGGCGCTGGCCGACAGGAGCATGTCCTGCAGGGCCTTCATCGCCTGGGTCTTGTCGAGCCGGAAGAAGGTGCGCAGAGCGGCTGACCGGACGGTCGGATCGGCTTCCCGGATCAGGCGGGGCAGTTCCTTGAGCAGCATCTCGGGCGCGAGACGCCCGATGCCTTCGATGGCCCGGGCCTGGACCAGGCCATCGCCGCTCTTGAGCGACATCATCAGGAAGGGCATGTCCTCCTTGGCGTCGCCGTACCGACCCAGCAGCCGGACAGCCTCGGCCACCACCAGCGAATCGAGCCGCATCCGGGAGAACCGTTGCAGGCTGGCCCGCACGAAGGAGAATTCCTCGCAGCTTTTGACCTGCCCCAGCAACGCCAGTTGCTCTTCCCGGAGCAGTTTCTGGAATGTTTCGGGGGCCAGTTCCGCCTGCAGGCGCTCCCGGTCGGGGTTCTCGGCGAAGATCGCGGTCAGCAGACCTTTGATGCGCTTGTCGGGATCGTTCTGCCACAGGGCCTGGAACTTCTCGCGCACCTCGGGAAGGGCCTGGTGCTCGCGCAGGGCCTCGATCGCCTCGTAGCGGCGCATCGGATCCTTGTGCTCCAGTTCCTCGAAGAAGGTGCTCAATAGCGAATTCCGCTGCCGGGTCTCGAGCTGGCGTTTGATGCGGTCGGTAAACTCCTCGACCGAACCTTCCATGATGCCTGACAGGCGGATCGACTCGAGGACCGCGTCGATGCAGTCCTGGCACCATTTCTGCTTGGCCTTGGGGGCGGTGCCGGCGATGTCCATCAGCCAGTAGACGGTGTTTTCCCCGGGATTCAGGTAGAGCAGGTAGGCGGCGCGGGCCAGAACCCGGGGATCCTCCTCCAGGGCCAGGGCGTTGAAGATGAGCTCCTGGACCTTGTGGAAGGGAATGGTCATGCACTGCATCACCGCCGCCGCCCGCACCGAGGCGTGCTCGGAGGCGAACATCTGGCGCAGATACTCGACCCCCTTCATGAAATGGAAGCGCAGGATGGTGCGCAGGGCCCGGTTTTGGACGGTGGGATAGGGCGAGGTCAACGGCACGCCGATCTTCTCGAACAGTTTGCGGGGGGCCACCCGCTCGAGGGCGCCGATCACTTCGATCACCTGCACCGGGTCCTTGGCCGACAGAAAGGGCAGCAGCAGATCGCTGTCCTCTGGGCGTCCCCAGCGGCGGAAAGCCGCCAGCACGACGGGGGCCCGATCGGTGCGGCTCTCTTCGGGCAGGCGCCGGCGCAGGACCTCCATCAGGGCGGGGACCGATTCGGCCGGGCAACTGCCGACCGCCTCCTGGAACTCGGGAAGGGACATCCGGCCCAGGCGGGTTTCCAGGTCGAGCAGATCGGTGAAGGCGGGAAAGGCGGTGGCCGGGGCCCGCCGCCGCCGCTCGGTGTTGAGGACGGCCTGCCGGGCCAGGAACTGGATCTCGGGGTCCTCCGCCGGGGCGGTGGCCAGGGCTTTCACCCGGTCCAGAGCAGGGGCGTCGAGATCGATCTCGGCCAACTGCCTGAGCGCATCGCATCGGACGGAACGGATCTCGGAATCGAGATCTTCGAGCAGAAGGGCCAACAGATTGTTCACGGGAATGGCTTCCCCGGGCCGGGGCAACCCCGCACCCGGACCGGCAGGGAAAAGAACAACCGCCGCATCTCCGCGTGCATGGTCCTCCGGTCGGGGTCACCGGGAGAAGGCGGGCAGGGCCGACGCCTCCTGGTCGTGGATCTCGTAGACGCTGGTGATCCCCATCATTCTGAACACTTCGGCGATGGCTTTGGACAGGCAGCAGAAGGCGACCTTGCCCTGCATGCTGAAGCCGATTTCCTCGCAGACCTCGAGGAGGCAGGCGATCCCCGTGCTGTTGATGACCGGAGACCCGCCGAAGCTGAACAGGAAATTCTTCTCGCCCTTTTCCATCAGGGATTGGACGACCTTCTTGATCTTCTCGCCCGCGTGGTCGTCGATGTAGCCGACCGTCCGGACAATGACCACCCGCGGGTTGTCGCGGACCTCGGTGGTGACAGTGAATTCTGGCATGACCTCATTCTAGCCAACCCCTCCCCCCATGTCAAATCTCCTGGCAAAGTGTACAAGGCCCTGTCAACGTCTGTGGCGCCGGTGCCAGGAGGGCCTTCGCGCAAGAAGGCCGGTGCTTCCCGTGAATTCGGGGGTTCCGCCAGGATGTTGGACTTCCGCCCCAGGGACCCCCTCCGAAGTCGGGCTCGGCAAACATGGGGGAGGCCATCGGGTGGTCTCTCCCACCCAAACCTGGAAGTTCCTCCCCGGGGTTCGTGGCCGGCCCGTTTTGACTCGGAACAGGGGATCTACTAGAATGAGGGCATGGCGAAGGCGACGTCGCTCGAAGAATTGGCCAAAGCCCTGACCGGCCCCAACAAAGCCCTGCAAAAACGGGCCCTGGCCATCATTCACAACGAGGCCATCCTCGAGGCTCAGGAACAGGTGCAGGCCTTTCTGGGCACCCAGCCCGACGCCGACCTGCAAGCCCTGGCCCTGAAAGTCCTCAAAAAGCTGCAGGAATTCGCTTCCCTGCCCGATCAGGCCACCCCGGAGGCGTTGCTGCCCCTCCTGCAGAGCCCCGACTCGGCTCGCCGCACTTACGCCTTGCGGGCCCTGCGCAAGCGGGTGTCGAACAACATCCTCTACACGGTGCAGCAGTTTGGCGCCGATGTCGAGTCGGCCGAAGGCAAGGCCCTGGTCGCCGAGGTCTTGCGGCACAATCCCGACCTCGGCAATCTCCCCATTCTGCTCGGCTTCCTGAAAGATGCGGCGGCCCCCGTTCGGCTCAAGGCCAGCGAAGCTCTCATCGCCGTGTTCCAGGGGTGCCTGTTGCCCCCCCTGCTGCGCGGGCTGGCCGACCCCGCCCCCGAGATCGTCTACCTGGTCCGGCAGTTCCTCAAGCAGATCG
>CALLCO010000142.1 GCA_937998695.1 Candidatus Ozemibacteraceae bacterium | reverse complement strand
GTACTTGGCGACGGTGCGGCGGGCGATGTAGATGCCCTCGGCTTTCAGGCGGTCGACGATCTCGCTGTCGGAAAGCGGTTTCTTCGGGTCCTCCTGCTTGACCAGGTCGTCGATCCGTTTTTTGACCGCCTGCGTCGAGACGTCTTCCCCGCTGTGGGTGCGGGCCGCGCCGCTGAAGAAGAACTTCAGCTCGAGCAGCCCGCGCGGCGTCTGGGCGTATTTGCCGCTGGTGGCACGGCTGACCGTCGATTCGTGCACTCCGGCCATCACCGCGACATCTTGCAGGGTCAACGGCTTCAGGTGCAGGATGCCGTGGTCGAGGAACTCGCGCTGCACCTCGACGATCGCCTTGGTGACGTTGACGATCGTCTCCTTGCGTTTGTCGATGTAGCGCATGAACGACCGCGCCGCCTCGAGCTTCTCGCGGATGAATTCGTAGGTCGCCTTGTCGGTGCGTTCCTTGTTCTTGATGGTGTCTTTGTAGAGGTTGTTGATGCGCAGCCGCGGAATATCGCGCTCGTTGAGCGTGACGACATACTCCCCATCGACCTTCTCGATGAAGACGTCGGGCGTCACGTAGATCTGGTCGCCGGCGCTGGGGAAGCTCGCCCCCGGCTTGGGATTGAACTCCTTGATCACCTCGACCGCCGCCTGGATGTCCTCCAGGTCGTAGCCGGTGGCCTTGGCGATCTGCGGCAGCCGGTTGGCCGCCAGGTCGTCGAGGTGCTTGTCGAGCACCGCGGTCACCGCATCGTCCTCGTAGCCCTCGTCGCGGGCCTGCAACAACAGGCACTCGCGCAGGTCGAACGCTCCCACCCCAGGCGGATCCATCGACTGGATCGCCCGCACCACCTTGTCGATGACCTTCTGGTCGATCTTCAGCATCTCAGCCAGCTGGTCACGCGCATAGCGCAGGTAGCCGTTGCGGTCGATCAGTCCGACCAGGAACTCGCCGATCTTGCGCTCGGTGGGATTGAGGTCGACCTCGTGGAGCTGCTTGGTGAGGTGCTCGCGCAGGTTGGTCTTGGCCGAGACGAAGTTCTCGAAGGTGGCTTCGTCCTCTTCCCCCGTGTAGCGGCCGCGCGACACCTTGAACTCGGTGTTCTCGCTGTCCTGGATGTATTTCTGCCAGTCGATGCCGAAGTCTTCGCGGCTCTCCTCGCGGAACTCCTTCGACGGCGGCCCCGCCTCGACCGGCTCCTCCTGGAATTTCTCGAGAGGCACCTCGGTCGGCGGTTCCTTGGAGGACTCCTCGCGGCTGGGCTCCTCGAGCTCGACCACCGGGTTGGTCTCGAGCATCTCGGCCACCTGGTTCTTCAGCTCGATCGTGTTCAACTGAAGGATCTTGATCGCCAGCTGCATCTCCGGCGTCATCTTCAGCTGCAGGGTCTGCTTCTGCTGCAGCCCCAGTCTCATTGAGGTATCCATAGTTTCACCTATCAGTGAGTATACCAAAAATCCCCGCTCTACAACCCAGCCCCGACCCCTTTCCCCCGGCGGTGCAAAGCCCCCCAGTAACCCTGCTCCAGGAGCCCACGAAAAATGAGGTTGGTGGAACGAGGACTAAGGGCAAACTTCGGTGTCGGTCAGGTAGCAGGCGGGGTCGGGCATCCAGGGATCGCCGGTGGCGCGGAAGGCGCGCACGCGCAGCGAGCCGCCGCACATGGCCTGGAAGCGGCAGGTGGCGCACTTGCCCTTCAGCCAGGGAAGGCGGTCCTTGAGGCCGGCCATCAGCGGGTCGGTGGTGTCCGTCCAGATGGCGGAGAACGGACGTTCGCGCACGTTGCCGAACGTCTTGTCCTGCCAGAACTGGTCAGGATGCACGTTGCCGACGAAGTCGACGCAACCGATGCCGACCCCGGTCGAGAAGCGGCCGCCCCCGTTCCATTCGAGCAGGCGGCGCACGTCCTCGGCCCGCGGCGAGCCTTCCTGCCGCAGCTTGAGGTACAGGTACGGCCCGTCGACGTGGTTGTCGACAGTCAGCACGTCGAGGTCGACCCCGGCCTCGACCGCCTGCCGCGTGCGACGGCAGATGGTGTCGAGGGCCGCCCGGCTCTCGGCGTGGGTCAGGTCTTCATCGGAAATGGCGCGGCCGCGGCCCGAATAGACGAGGTGATAGAAGCAGGCGCGCGGGATCTTCTCCTCGAGGATGAAATCGAAGATGCCGTCCAGGTCCTGCACGTTGCGACGGGTCAGGGTCAGGCGCAAACCCACGCGCTGGCCGACCTCGCGGCAGTTCCGAAAGCCCCTCATCGCCTGCCGGAAGGCCCCGCTCACCCCGCGGAACTCGTCGTTGACGCCCTCCAGGCCATCGAGCGAGATGCCCACGTAGATGAAGCCGATCTCCTTGAGCCGACGCGCCGCCGCCTCGGTGATCAGGGTGCCGTTGGTCGACAGGACCGGCCGCAGCCCCTTGCCCACCGCATAGGCCGCCAGGTCGAAGAGATCGGGTCGCATCAGCGGTTCCCCGCCCGAGAAGAGCAAGGCGGGAATGCCGAACCCGGCGAGGTCGTCGATCAGAGCGCGTCCCTCGGCCCCGCTCAGTTCGTCGGGGTAGTCCTGGTTGCAACTGTCGGTATAACAGTGCACGCAGCGCAGGTTGCAGCGGCGGGTGGTGTTCCAGACGACGACGGGGCGGCGCTCGGCGGCCGAGCGAGCCTTCCCGTGCCCCTGGAAATGGTGCCCGTGGGCGACCTTCTGCGGGCCTTCTTGGCCGTAGCGGAGCGGGTCGCCGGTCGTTTCGCGGCCGGCGTAGAGGCGGGTAATGTTGATCATGGGTCAGGCGTCTCCAGACTCGGAATTCAGCGGCGGAAAAGCTCCACGAGACGGTCGGTCAGGCCGGGAATGGTATGAACGGCGGCGGTGCCCAGCAGGCGCAGGCCGGCGGCCGTGATGGTATCGGTGGTGACGGGCCCGATCGACACAGCGGGAATGGCCGCCACGTCGAGGCCCTGGCCCTCGATCAGCCGCAGGAAGTGATCGACGGTCGATGAACTGGTGAAGGTGACGGCGTCGACCTTCCCCTCCCGCAAGGCGGCCAGGGCGGCCGGCTCGGCCGTGGTCTCGGCCACGGTGCGATAGAGGACGACGACCTCGACCTCCCAGCCCTCGCGGCGCAGGGTGTCGGGAAGCACGTCCCGGGCGGTCTCGGCCCGCAGGATGGCGACCCGCCCCGGAGGGCGGCCCGCAGAACCCGCGGGCGCCTCGGCCGATCTGCCCGCCCGCCCCTGCTTCGCCTTTCCGCCGCCCTCACGACGGGCGGAAGGAGGGGCGGCACCCTCGACAGGAGGCTTTCCCATGGCATCCGGGCCACAGGAAGTGCGGAGTGGGCCGCCGGCGCCAGGGCCCTCGTCTTGCCGCGGCTCCGTCCCTGGCCCATCCCGGAAAAACGGCAGCAGGGCTTCGGCGACATATGTGTCCGGCACCACGTCGGGCCGCACCCCCCGCTTCCGGAAGGCCTCGGCGGTGACCGGCCCGATGCAGACGATCTGCGTGCCCGCCAGGGCGCGGGCGTCGAGACCGGCGGCAAACAAGCCGTCCCAGAAGGCTTCGGCCCCATTGACCGAGGTGAAGACGAGGTGCGTCCAGCGCGACGCGGCCGCTTCGGCGCGCGGAACGAGCCGCTCGAGAAAGGCCTCGAACGCCGGATTGGGAACGAGCCGCTCGATGCGAATGGTGGGGAACGGCAGCACCGTCGCGCCCAGTTCTTCCAGGCGTTGGCAGAACACGCCCGCCTGGGCCCGCGACCGGGTCACCACGATGGTCCGGCCGAACAACGGACGTTTCTCGAGCCACGCCAGCCGCTCGCGCAGCCCGACCACCCGCCCCACGACGATGATCGACGGCGGCTTGATGGCCGCCTCCCGGGCCACCTCGACGATGGTGGCGAGGGTACCGGTGACGCAGCGCTGCCGCGGCGAGGTAGCCTGCTCGATGAGGGCGACCGGCGTGGCAGGGTCTTTCCCGGCTTCGATCAGATGGCGCACGATGTGCGGCAGCTGCCGCACCCCCATCAAGAACACGACCGTGCGCAATCCCGCCAGCGAAGCCCACGGCACGGGATCCCGCGGCGGGGCATCCGGCGAGGCGGCGGCTCCCGGCTCGGCGTCGTGGCCGGTGACGATGGCCACTTCACTGGTAAAGTCACGATGCGTGACCGGAATGCCCGCCGCCGCTGGCCCGGCGATCGCGGAGGTGACACCCGGCACCACCTCGAACGGCAGGCCGGCGGCGGCCAGCTCTTCCAGTTCTTCGCCGCCCCGCCCGAAGACCATGGGGTCGCCACCCTTCAGGCGAACGACAAACCGACCGGCCTTGGCCTCGCGCACCAGGGTGGCGTTGATCTCGTCCTGGGTCAGGGTGTGAGCCCCCGCCCGTTTGCCGGCGTTGATCAGCACGGCATCGGGGCGGGCCTGGCCGAGAAACGAGGTGGCGCCCAGGGCATCGTGGACGATCACGTCGGCCGCGCGCACCAACTCGAGGCCGCGCACGGTGATCAATCCTGGGTCTCCGGGGCCCGCCCCGACCAGGAACACCTTGCCCGCCGCCCCCGCCGGCCTTCGGGGTTCTTCCTCACTGGACATGGGCTTTGGGGAACGACGCGCCTCTGCCCCCCAGGCTGGCCGACCACCGCCCTGGGCAGGAAAATCGCCCTCCGTGCGGGCAGCCCTGGGATCCGACGGGGCCGCCTCACCGGAAGAAACGCCGGAGGTTGGACAGGCTGGGGCGGCGACAGGGACTTCAGAGGCGGAAGGGCCTTCAGAGGCGGAAGGGCCTTCAGAGGCGACAGGGACTTCAGAGGCGACAGGGACTTCAGAGGCGGAAGGGGAAGAACATTCGGGAGCCTCCTGCGAAGCCGATGCCGCAGCCATCGCCGCCAAGCTGGGAGGGGTCGGGGTGAACGGTCCTCCCTTGACCACCGCGGGGGCCGGCCCTTCAGCCGGAGCGGGGCCACCTGGGTCCGAGCCCGGTCGACAGGCGGCCAGCACCTCGCTGGCCCCCGCCGACAACAGGTCCGCGGCGACCCCAGCCCCGAGCGCTTCGGCTTCGGCCGGGGTGGGGGCGGCGCCCTCCCGGCGCGCGGTCAAGGCCCGTCCACCCTCCGGATCGCCCACGAAGCCGATCACCCGCAGAACTCCACCGGCCTCGGCGGCATGCACGGCCAGCGGCACCTGGCAGCCTCCCTGAAGGCCGGCCAGAAAGGCCCGTTCAGCCGAGGCGGCCCGCCGGGCGGCGGGGTCTTCCACCCCGCGCAGCAAAGGCCACAGCCAGTCGAGATCGGCCGCCCGGCACTCGATGCCGAGAAACCCCTGCCCGGCGGCCGGAATCAGAGTTTCCACGTCGAACAGCTCGGTGATGCGGTGGGCGAACCCCAGGCGGCGCAGCCCAGCCGCGGCCAGCACGATGGCATCGACCTGCCCCTCGTCGAGCTTGCGCAGACGGGTGTCGAGGTTGCCCCGCAGGTCGGCGAACCGCAAATCAGGCCGCAGGCGGCGGAGCTGGGCCCGCCGCCGCAGACTCGACGTGCCGATCAGGGCGCCCGCCGGCAGATCGGCCAGGCGGGCTCCGGTGCGCGACAGCAGCGCATCGCGGGGATCCTCGCGGGTGCCGATGGCCACCAGGGCCATGCCCTCGGCCAGCTGGTGCGGCACATCTTTCAGGCTGTGGACAGCGAGGTCGGCCCGACCGTCGCGCAGCGTTTCCTCGAGCTCCTTGATGAACAAACCCTGCCCGCCCACCCGGAACAACGGTTGGTCGGTGACGCGATCGCCCAGCGTCTTGACGACGACCTCGCATAACTCGAGGTCGAGCGCTTCGTCGCGCACGGCCGACATCACGGTACGGGTCTGCCAGAGAGCGAGCTTGCTGCCACGGGTGGCGAATCGAAGCATCATAGAGACGGCGGCCTTTCGGGTAGAGACTCGGGATGACCGGGGAGATCGACATTCGGGGCATCGGTGGCAGGGAAGGCGACCCCGGAGGGAGAGGCAGAGGCACCCACCGGCCGCCTTCCCAGATCAGCCACGACCGGGACACCGGAGTCATCTGGTGAAGCGGCCGGACCATCGGGAATGGCCACCGCCGCCCCATGGGGCGCGGCGCCGGGTGAAGCAGGCGAGCCGGCAGCACCTCCGGTGGGAGGGGAGGAAACGCGAGCGCCCGGCCCCGCCGCAGGAGTGGCGCCGGGCGAGGCTGCGGAGGCGGGTGGGACAGAGGAGCTGGCCGCGGGTGGGGAGGCCAGCGCCGACGCAGAGACTGGGGCGGATGCGGGGGCGGATGCGGCGGCGGATGCGGATGCGGGCGCGGATGCGGCGGCGGATGCGGGGGCGGGCGACGCCGCACTGCTGGTTCCGACCGGGGAATCCGTCACCGGGAGGGCGGCGTCACCGGTCGAGGGAGGATGGAGGGCGGCCGGATCGAGGCCGAACAGGCGGGCCAGCACGGCCAGTTCCTCAGCCCCCACCTGAGCGCGCTCCTTGAGGGTGACCATCGGATGATGGAGCCATTTCCCCATCAAGGCCCGGGTCAGACGCTCCAGATCGGCGCGCAGGCCGTCGGGCAGAGCCCGGGCGGCGGGGAAGATCCGTTCCAGCTCGGCTCGCCGCACCGTCTCGGCCCGGTCGTGCAGGGCGGCCAACAGCGGTGCCACCGTAAATGTGTCGAGGGCCCGTCCGAAGCGGATCAGTTCCTCCTCGACGATCGCCTCGACCTTGGGGGATTCTTGGCGGCGCAACGCCAGACTTTCGTCGACCACCTGCTGCAGATCATCGATGTCATACAGGAAGACATTCTCGAGCTCGGCGCAACCCGGCTCGATATCGCGTGGCACCGCGATGTCGATGGCGAACAGGGGCCGGTCGGGCCGGCCCGCCATCACCCCGGCGAGCAGCGATCGCGTGATGACCGGTCGCGGTGCCCCGGTGGAACTGATCAACACGTCGGCTTGCGCCACCAGGCCGGCCAGATCGGTGAGGGCCGCGGCCCGCCCGCCGTAGAGCCGGGCCAGTTCCTCGGCCCGGGCGGGCGTGCGGTTGGCGAACAACAGGGCGCCCACCCCACGATCGCGCATCTGACGGGCTACCAGGCTGGCCATTTCCCCCGCCCCCACGACCAAGACAGTGCAGTGGTCGAGCGGACCGAAGATCGAGCGAGCCATCTCGACCGCGACCGAGGCGATGGAAACGGTGTTCTCCCCGATGCGGGTCTCGGCCCGTACCCGCTTGCCGACCTTGAGGGCGCGCTGAAAGAGCGCATGCAGGTGTTTGCCCACCGAACCCGCGCCCACCGCCGCCTGGTAGGAAGCCTTGACCTGGTGCAGGATCTGGGACTCCCCCAGCACCATCGAATCGAGTCCGGCCGCCACGAGAAAGAGATGCCGGACCACATCGCTTCCCCAATGGCGGTAGACATAGGGTTCGATCTCGCTTGAAGAGCGATTCTCGCCAGACAGCCAAGCGGCAAACACCCCCTGGGCGACCGCCTCGTCGCCATGAAAGTAGGCTTCAGCCCGGTTGCAGGTCAGGACGGTCACCGCTTCCAGATCCCGGCCGTCGGCACCCGGCAGGCCCGAGACGCACAAGCCGGCAAACCGCTCCCGAATCTCGACCGGAGCGGAAGCATGATTCATCCCGATCAGAAAGAACCCAGCCATTGGCATTCACGTTCCCCTGGGTGCAGGTGCGCCGGGTCCCCCGACCGCGACCCTCTTGCCCCAGAGATCGTTTCAGGCTATCATGTTTCGAAACTGAAGACCAGGATTTTCCCCACTATCGTCGGCCATTCCCGGGCAGCGATGTTCAGGAGGTAGTCTCAATGAGTTTTGAGAATGTCCCCGCCCTTCTCGATCACGCCATCCGTCTCGAAGGAGCGGCGATCGCCTTTTACGATCACCTCCTCCATCAAGACCCCGAACCGGAGGCGGAAGCCATGCTCCGGCTTCTCATCGACCAGGAGAAAAAACACGCCTGCCAACTGGCTGAATTCAAACAGTCCACCTCGATCGCCGGCTTCTTGCAAAACGTCCCCGCTTTTCCTCTGCCTCCGCTCGATCTGCTCGCCGAGCGACGTCACCTGCCTATCGTCGACCTCCTTAAGATCGCCCTCCAGTTCGAGATCAGCAGCCGTGATTTCTACACGACGTTGGCCCAGTTCGCGCCCAACGAGCCGATACGTGACTTTTTCGCGGCACTTGCCCGGTTCGAACAAGGCCACATCGATCTCATTACCCGCCAATTGTCTTATTCCTGAGAAAGAACAGACGTCGACCGTCGGGACCCTCCGCTCCTGCCAGCGACCTGGCCGCACCCTCACCACCACCACGCCGTACCACCGGCTCTGTTTGCCTTCCCGGCTTGCGTCTCTGCCCGCGGCTCTACCACCCGCCCCTCACGGGTGGTGCGCGGCGTGGTTGCCTTTTCCGGCAACCGGTTATTCGGGAGATGTGCAGAACAGCATTTGGTCAGCCCAACCGGGCCATCTGCATTTTTTCCCGAGCGTTGTACTTGCCAATTACCCTGATTTTTTGATACTATCTTGCCTGTGACTTCCATTTTTTCGGTACCCTCAGCGAACTTGAAGGAGCTCTTATGCGCAATCTAATTACTTGGTGTGGAATCATGGCGGTTTTAGTGGTCCTGGTGATGGGCGGGTCGACCCTAGTGACCGCGGAAGATGCCCCGACCACCACGCCGATGCCTGCTCCCGCGACCGATCCAGGGGCTGCTCCGGCCGTCAAGCCTCCCGCCGAGCTCCTGTTCACCCAGGCCGGTGAGGCCGGACAGGTCAAATTCAAGCATGAAGGCCACGGCAAGGCCGCCTGCGCCGACTGCCACGAAGGGGCCACCCCGCTTTTCGCCCAGGCCCGTGCCAAAGAGGCCTACAAGATGGCCGACATGTACGCCGGCAAAGCCTGCGGGGCCTGCCACGACGGCAAGAAGGCCTTCGCGGCCAAGGGCGACTGCAGCAAGTGCCACGAATCTTCTGAGGAATAACTCCCAGGCTTCCGGTGGCTGAATCCTTGGCGGAGTGTCGGTCGACCGACCTCTGCATCAACTGTCTCGATTGCGTTCCCGCCTGCCCGGCAAAGCTGTTGCCACACTATCTCTACCATTTCGCCCTCGCTGACCTGGCCGAACAGCTGGAGATCTACCGGGTAGTAGACTGCACCGCGTGCGGAGCCTGCTCGGAGGTTTGTCCGACCGGTCTCCCCCTGGCCCGCCGCATCGCGGCCGCCCGCGCCCAGATCCAAGCGGCCGTCGCGGCTTCGCCAGCCAATCCACTTCCGCCGACCGCTGCCACGTGAGCGATGGCCCGATGACCGTAACCCAGAAGCACCCCACCAAGGCTGCCCACAGGTTCTCCCGGGCCATTCCCCCGGTCCGAGCCACATGCGCCCGCTTCCCTGGGAGTCGACCGACTCCCACCGGGATACCCGCGATTGCCCCGCAGCGACACCTCGCGGTCCCCTCTTCCTCCCTCATTCCAAGAACGGAGACGACAGCAGGGGTAGACCTTCCGAGGAGTTCTCTCGCTCCCCTCAACTTCCTTTCCGTGGTGTACTACGTCATGCCGCAGCTCGGACTCCACACCCTCCGCTATGGTTCCTAGAAGGCGCTTAGCCCGTTTTCCCTGGGTGATGGCCGCGGGGGTAGTTCCCATTTACGTCGGGGCGGTCGGGCGTTACGGGCAGAAGGTGTTGGCCATGCTCGGGCTTAGTCTGTTGGCCGGCTTCCTGGTCGATGCCCTGGCTTTCCGGATGCGGCGCGACCCGGCGCCGCGTTGGTCATGGATCATCTGGGCCGTGTTCCCGTTGGCCCTGTCGGCCGGCGTCCCTCTCTGGCTCGTACCCGTGGGATTGGCCTTCGGCTTGACCTTCTGCCTCCACCTGTTCGGCGGCTATGGGCGCACCTTGTTTCCCATCGCCGCCGCAGCGGTCGTCTTCCTCGCCCTCGGCTATCCGACCGCCTTCAACATCACCACCAAACCGTTTGCCGACCCCGGCCTGGGCTTCTCGCGCTGGGCCTCCCAGATCCCGCTGGCGGGTACCGTGTTCGCCGACCTGCGCAAGTTCGGCGACATCCCGGTGTCCGATTTCCTGATCGGCCGCATCCCCGGCGCGGTCGGCGAGTCGTACGCCGGGTATCTCCTCCTGCTGGGGTTGGCCCTGCTGGTGACCGGCTTCCTCGACTGGCGGTTCACCCTGACCGCGGTGGGGGGAACGGCTGCCTTCGCCTGGCTGGGCACCCGCTGGTTCCCCGCGCAGGTGCTGCCGCCGCACTACCAACTGGTGGCCGGCAGTTTTCTGCTCTACCTGGCCGTGTTCGTGCCGTCCGACCCGTTCGCCCTGCCCCGCACCCCGGAAGGCCGCTGGGCCGGCGGCCTGCTGTTCGCGTTCTTCACCGTCATGCTGCGCAGTTTCTCGGGGTTCGCCGAGGGTGTCTGGTTCGCCGCCCTGCTGACCGCCGTCTTCTCCCCGCTGATCGACCAGACGGTGGGGGAACGGCTTTACGGCCGCTCAGGTTCCGCGACCTGACCACACCGACCGCCACCACATGAAGCACCCGAACCGCATGAGCCGAACAAGCCCAATGAGCCGAACGCGCCGCCGCCCTTCCCCGAGGCCACTCGGCGCCTGCCGGCACCAGACCTTACTGGACGAGCCACGGCGGGGAACGGCAGGCCGGCCCAAGCGGTTGACGAGTCACGCCGCCCGCCCTGGAGTCATCGCATGAACCAGACCGTCCGCGACCTGTGGTTCATGCTGCTGATGACGACCATCTGCACCGTCCTGCTGGTCGTCGTCGATGGCATCTACCTGGCCCGCCTGGCGGCCGACCCCGCCTTGATGCGACGCGCCCTGCAGCTCGTGGGGTCGGCCCCGGGCGAAGACGTGCGGAGGACCTTCGACCAGGTTTTCACCACCGTCACGCACCAGGAGTTTCCCGGCGGGTTCTTCGTCGGGAAGCAGAACCCCGCCATGGTGGTCCGCCAAGAGGAAGGCTCCGGCCTGTGGGGGAAGATCACCCTCCTCGTGGCCTACGACCTCGCGCAGAACACCGTCCTGGGCATCGACGTGCTCGAGCACAGCGAGACGCCCGGCCTGGGCGCCCGCATCGAGGAAGAGAAGTTCCGCGCCCAGTTCCGCGGCCTGGCGGCCCGGCACGGGGTGCGAGCGGCCAAGATCAAATTCAAGGAAGGCGAGTTCGACGGGGTTTCGGGGGCCACCCTGACCTCGAAGGCCGTCGAAGAGATCGTCAACGCGGCCATCCGCAAGATCCGAGTGGTGGCGGGGCCGGGGGGGACGCCGTGAGCATCACCAACACCCAGGGCTGGAAGGTCTTCGCCGAAGGCCTGTGGAAGAACAACCCCATCTTCATCATGGTGCTCGGCATCTGCAGTTCGCTGGCCGTCACCACCTTCGTCAAGAACGCCTTCGTCATGTATCTCGGGGTGGCCTTCGCCACCGTCTTCACCTCGACCATCGTCGCCGCCATCCGCAAACGCATCCCGGCCACCTACCGAATGCTCGTCTTCATGATGATCACCTCGACACTGGTCATCGTCTTCGATCGCCTGCTGAAGCTGACGTTGCCCGCCGTCTCGAAAGAGATGGGGCCCTACGTCGGCCTGATCATCACCAACTGCATCGTCATGGGGCGGTCGGAGGCTTTCGCCATGTCGAACACACCGTGGCTGTCGGCCCTCGATGGCCTGGGCACCAGCACCGGCTATGGCCTGGTCCTGCTGGCCATCGCTGTGCTGCGCGAAGTGCTGGGCATGGGCACGCTGCTGGGCTTCCCCGTCATGCCGGAAGCCTACGCCCGCTGCGGCCTGCTCATCTCGGCGCCGGGCGCTTTCCTGTGCCTGACCGTGCTGCTGTTCCTGGCCAATGCCATCCGCGACTCGATGAGCGGGGGGAAGAAATGAGACGCGCGCGGCTGCTGTTGCTTTTGCTCGTGGCGGGCCTCCCCCTCGGGGGCGGGGCCGGCTCGCCTCGCGTCCTGGCCGCGGAGCCCGCGGCGACCACCCCCGCGGTGACTGCGGTCATCGCCCTTCCCGCGACCACTGTCACCGAGGGTCCTGTCGCCCCTGGCGATTCCACCCCTGATCGCCCCGCCGCAGGTGGGCCCCACCTTCCCCCCACCGGGTCCAGCCCGACCGCACGGGGCCCGGAGGCACCTCCGGCCGACTCCACCGCCGGCCACGCCCTGACCACTCGGTCCCCCGCCCCGGCCTTCCCCCAGGCCCCCGACCGGTCGGCCATTCCCGACTCCCCAGCCACCACGGCC
>CALLCO010000141.1 GCA_937998695.1 Candidatus Ozemibacteraceae bacterium | reverse complement strand
AAGCGGCCACATGGTTGATTGGGCTGGGCGCTTCGGTTTTTGGGGGGAAGTGGCGCAGGAATTCGACTCCGTGGCGAGCGCCGGAGGGGGAGGCGGTCGCAGAGGGAGGGTATCTTCGAGAATCTGGCGTACCTGGGGAAGGATACTCGCCGGAGGAGTGTGGCCCCCGCTTTCGAGGCGGGCCTGCCAAGCCGCCTCTTCCGCCGCGAGGGTGGAGTCTTCCGGGGCGCTGGACTGGAGCTGGCTCCAAAAAGCCTCCTCCGAAGAAGAGGCCGGGGAGGAAGCGGGGGTGCGGAGGGCCTGGCCGACCAGATCCCGGGTCTGGCGCTCCCGTTGCTGGCGGGCCTCCCGGAGGCGGGCAAGGGTGGCGGTGATCGAGGCGGGGTCGACGAAGGCGCTGGAGGTTCCCGCAAAGCGACGAGTTCGCAGGTCGAAGCGGGAGGTCAGGGGGTGCGAGGCGATGCCGGACAACAAATCGAAGCGCTGGAAGAGCGGTATTTGGCCGGGAGCGATGGTGGGACGGGCGAAGACGAGAATCACGATGAGGACGTAGGCTCCTGCCGACAAGGGGGTTCCCGGCGGTTCGGCCCGAGGGGAAGGGCAGGTAAGAGGGCGAGGGTTCGTCTCGGGGGGGGGGAGATGATTCATGGGGCGGAATCGGGGAGGGGTGGGATGTCGTCGGCTTGAGGGACAGTGGGAAGGACCTTGCGAGGGGTGAGGACTCCGCGGGCGAGGAGGTTTTCCACCAAGGCAGGGTTTTCGGTGAGGCCGAAAGGTCTTCCCTCGACGGGGTAGACGGTCAGGGCGATGACATGGCCCGGAAGAGGGACCAGGTGGAACGTGCAGGAGAGCCAGGTAAGAGAGGGAAATTCCTGGGCCCAGGGCAGGTCGGTGGCGGGGAGGATGGCCCGGGTGCGGGCTTCCTGGGCGAGGACGAGTAGGAAGCAGTTCCCCGGCGAGTTCCGGTCACGATAGAGGACAAAACGGGCGCGGGTTTGATCGAGCCTCACCAACAGCGGTGCCGGGCAGGGAACCTGGAGCGTGCGGGCGGTGGCCAACAGTGACCCGGCGGGATCGAGGAGGCGGATGGGCCAGGCGGGATGGAGCAGGTGGCCCAGCAGGAGAGGACCGAAAGGAGGGGCATCGGGGGCGGTCGCCAGCAAAAGGAGGCCGGAGGTAGCCGTGGCCAGACCCGCGCGGGAGAACCGGTCGATCTCGGCGGTCAGGACGAGCGGGGCGGCCAGGGGGACGGACAGGCTCACGACCGGTTCCCAGACGTGCTCCGCGAGGCTACAGGCGAATCCGGGGCAGGCCGGAAGCAGCGAGAGCAGGAGAAGGAAGACGGGGAAGAAGCCGGTCTGGCGAAGGCAACGATGCACTGGGGTGAGGGGAGGGGTGGCGGTGGTCGGGGCGGCGTCGACGAGCCGAAAGGGCAGGGAGATGATTGACTGGGAGGGGGTGGGAAAGGCCGTCGAAGCGTTCATGAGGTGGGTTCCAGGGTGCCGGAGAGGGTCCAGGCACGGGCCCGGTCGATCCGTACGGGGCGGATCGTGCCGATCAGGGCGGGGGGCGCGGCGCAATCGACGGCGCGGCCGGTGCGGGTCTTCCCCAGCAGGTGGCCGGGAGTGCGTTCGGAGCGGCCTTCGAACAGGACGGGGAAGGAACGGCCCACCAGTTTCTGGCTTTCCTCCCAGGAGATTCTGTTCTGGAGCTCGATCAGACGGGCCAGGCGGTGTTTGCGTTCCTCTTCGGGCAGTAAGCCGGGCAAGGTGGCGGCCCGGGTGCCGGGTCGGGGCGAGAAGAAATACATGTAGGCCGACTCGAAGCGGACCTCGCGGACGAGGGCGAGGGTTTCCTCAAAATCGGCCTCGGTTTCAGAGGGGAACCCGCAGATGAGATCGGTCGTCAGACTTGCCCCCGGCACCGATGCCCGGATTCGGCGGATCAGGTCGAGGTACTGGTCGCGGGTGTAGCCGCGGTTCATCAGGGCCAGGATGCGGTCGGAGCCGGCCTGGACAGGCAGGTGGAACTGCTCGCAGACCTTGTCGAGGCGGGCCAGACGTTCGACGGCGGCGGGGGTGAAGTCGCGGGGATGGGAGGTGAGGAAGCGGATCCAGCGGAGGCCAGGCAGATCTTGGAGGCGTTCGAGCAGGGAGACGAACCCTTCGGTCAGGCCGAGGTCGCGGCCATAGGCGTTGACGTTCTGGCCTAGCAGGGTGACCTCGATCACTCCTCGGGCGACGAGGCCGGCGACGAAGTCGATCACCTCCTCCAGGGGGCGTGAGACCTCGGGCCCGCGCACGGTGGGTACGATGCAGTAGGAACAGAAGTTGGTGCAGCCGCGGATGATGTTGACGAAAGCCGAGAAGGGGCGGTCGAGGACGATGCCGTCGGACTCTTCGCCGGTGAACCCACCGCGGGTCGCGAAGTTACCGGTGGTACGGCCGCGCCTGGCCTGGTCGAGGAGATCGGGGAGGCTTTCAATATCGTTGGGACCGAAGACGAGATCGACGAGAGGAAGTAGCGAGAAGAGGGTCGCCTGGTGGTTCTGGGCCATGCAGCCGGCGATGCCCAGCAGGAGACCCGGCTTGCGGCGCTTGAGGTCGGTTAGGGCCTGGACGCGGCTGAGCAGCCGCTGTTCGGCGTGCTGCCGGACGCAGCAGGTGTTGAACAGGATGAGGTCGGCCTCTTCCTCCAACTGGGTTTCCGAGAAGCCGAGTCCCGCGAGGATGCCTCGCAGGCGCTGGGCATCGGCCTGATTCATCTGGCACCCGAAGGTGGTGAGCAGGAACCGCATGTTCGCAGTGTAACACGAAGCGGTCCCGGCCCGCGACCGGACGATGGCCACGGGGAGGAACGGGTGAATGGCGGGAACGTGGGAAACCCGCCGGACGGCTCAGGCGGGTCTTCCGGCGGGAAAGGGCGACGGGTTGAAGGGGGTTCAGGTCCCGGAGGCGACGTATTTGAAGGTTTCGAGGGCGCCGGGACCGACGGTATACATGGAATGGGTCTTGGCGACATCGTTGTCGTCCGCGCCGCAACCGATGGTGAAGGCGGGCAGCAGGAGCAGGGCGAGGGTGACGATCATCCAGGAAAAGCGACGTCCGAACATGAGTGCGTATCCTCCGGTCGTGAAAGTCGATCCCGAACCCTGTCGGCAGGTTTGGCAGGTTTTTTGATAGTTGACATCGGAGAGAAACAAGGAACCCAACCGCAGATTTTGCGGATTTCGCAGAAAAAGGGGGAAAATGAGAGCACCCAATAAAGACATGGACCGAGGAATCCATCCGCAGATTCCACGGATTTCACGGAGGTTGGGAAGAGGAGTGAGGAAGGAGGAAGGAGGAAAGAGTTAGGAGTAAGGAGGAAAGCCAAGGGCGGAAGGGGCTTGTTGAATTTGCTTCTCTGGCTCGCCAGGGCCAGGGAATCCGCAGGAATGCCGGCCATGACTTTCGCCAGGAGGTACTAGGGGATGGAGGCGATTTCCCGGCGGTCGTGGTTGCCTGATGGGGGGATGGGGAGCAGAAATCAGCACCAGACGGCTGAGTGAGAATTGCCGGGTGGATCGGTGGGTGAGAAGTTGACCCTCGCTGGAATGGCCTCTATACTTGCCGAAACGGTCTGGCCAGTCCACATCGGAGGTTGTTTGCATGACTGCTGTCTCGATTCCCACCCCGAACGCCGGGTGCTGCACGCCCAGGACCATGGCCGAATTGATGGCCGACCTCGGCTTGCAGGTCGACGAGGCGGAAGCCTTCGGCCCGCTCAAGGCCAAGGTGTCGCTGGCCGCTCTGCGCCGGGTGGAAGGCCGGCCGACCGGCAAACTGGTCCTGGTCTCGGCGATGACGCCGACCCCCGCCGGGGAAGGCAAGACGACGACGACGATCGGCCTGGCCGACGCCTTCCGGCGGCTGGGGCGCAAGGCGATCGTCTGCCTGCGCGAGCCCTCGATGGGTCCGGTGTTCGGCGTGAAGGGCGGGGCCACCGGCGGCGGCAAGGCCCGGGTGATTCCCGCCGATGACATCAACTTGCATTTCACCGGCGACATGCATGCGGTGACCTCGGCCCACAATCTGTTGGCCGCGCTTGTTTCCAACCACATCTTCCAGGGGAACGAGCTGCGGCTCGACCCGCGCCGGCGGTCGTTCCGACGGGTGCTCGACATGAATGAACGGGCGCTGCGCTATGTGGTGGCAGGCCTGGGGGGCCCGACCAACGGGATTCCCTACGAAACGGGGTTCGACATCACGGCCAGTTCAGAGGTGATGGCGATTCTGTGCCTGTCCCGGTCGGTGAGCGAACTGAAGGAGCGGTTGGGCAATATGTTGGTAGGCTTCAACACCGACGGTGAGCCGGTCTACGCACGCCAGTTCAAAGCCCACGGGGCTATGGCCGCCCTGCTGAAAGATGCGATCAAGCCCAACCTGGTGCAGACCCTCTGCGGGACGCCCGCCTTCATCCATGGCGGTCCGTTCGCCAACATCGCCCACGGCTGCAACAGCCTTACGGCCACCCAACTTGCCCTTCACCTGGGGGAAGTGGTCTGCACCGAAGCCGGATTCGGCACTGACCTGGGAGCGGAGAAGTTTTTCGACATCAAGTGCCGGGTCGGAAACCTGCGGCCGGACGCGGCGGTGGTGGTGGGCACCATCCGCGCTCTGAAGCTGCACGGCGGGGTGCCGCTGGCCGATCTCGACCAGGAACGGATGCCTGAGCTGATGGCGGGGTTCGAAAACCTGGCCAAACACATCGAGAACATCCGGTTGTTCGGAGTGCCGCTGGTCGTCGCGGTCAACCGGTTCGCAGGTGACCGCGAGAGCGAGATCGCCTGGGTCCGGGAAGCGGTGGCGCGCCTGGGAGTGCCGGTTGAGGTGTCGGAAGTCTTCGAAAAAGGGCCCGAAGGGGGCCTTGATCTGGCCCGCCGGGTCGAAGCGGTCATGGCGGCCGAGCCGGCCAAGTTCGGTTTCCTCTATCCCCTGGAAATGCCATTGCACGAGAAGCTGAACGTGATCGCACGCTGCTGCTACGGAGCCAGCGAGGTGACCTTGCTGAAGACGGCGCGGGAAGGATTGACCCTGTTCGAAAAACTCGGCTACCGCACGTTGCCGGTCTGCATCGCCAAGACGCAATCATCTTTGAGCGACGTGCCCGGGGTGGTGGGACGGCCGACCGGGTTCAAGATCACCATCCGGCAGGTGCGGCTGTCGTCGGGAGCGGGTTTCGTGGTGGCGATCGCCGGCGAGATCATGACCATGCCGGGCCTGCCGAAGAATCCTTCGGCGGAGAAGGTCGACGTCACCGAGGACGGGACGATCACCGGCTTGTCTTGAGACTCGTTTCTTGAACCGAACCACGCGAGGCCAGGCCCGCCTGGGGCTGGTCTTGGCCCTTCGGCTGATCGGCCTGCTGGGGTGGGCGGCCTTCCTGGTCGACCTGGTCGAGCGGGCCCGCCAGGAACAGGCCCGGGCGGCCTTCCGTCTGGCCTAGAGGCTGGGGGAGATCGGGCGGGCGAGCGACCCGGAGACCGCCTTCGGCGAGGTGGGCGTGGCGTTCGCCCGCAGGCTGGTGGGGGAGGGGTGCTCCCCGGCCCGTCTGACCGCGGCCTGGCGGGAGGCCACCGCCCGGACCGGGATTCCCTTCGCCCCCTACTGGTTCGAGGCCTCCGGCACTCTGCTGACCCCGCCCGAGATCCTGGCTCGGCGGCGGGATTTCCGGCCCCGGGTGGGGCGCGTGGTCCTTCCCTGCGGGCAACCTCTGGCCTTGTCCATGCGACCTTCCCCCGAGTTGGCGCACATCCGCCTGTCCTGGCGTGCCGACCCTCCCCCCGTTTCCTCCATCCAAAAGGGGGCCGGCCGGAACGCTCCGTCCAAACCCGCGATGACTCCTCTTCCTGTTCGCAATCCGTCTCCGACGGCCTCGGGGCCCGCGCCACAGGTGGCGAATCGAAAGGCCCCCTGATGCCCCCCCTCCGGGCCCCTGCGCCTCTGCGGCATCTGGGAATTCACTTCGGGATTGTCGGCGCGATCCATTTCTTGTACAATGCGGGCTGTTCAATCGTGGGTGAGGGGAGTCCGTCTCAAAGAACGGGCGCCGCGTGCCGATGAAACGAGGGACCAGCCCCTTCTGAGCAGAGTGGGAGAGTAGAGAGTAAGGAGAACACCATGGCCAATTCGACCCTGATCAAGAGTCTTGAGGATCTTTCGCAGCAAACCGGAGAGTCGGTCGGCTTTCAATTCCGCCTCAAATGCGGATCATGCCAGAAGGTCGTGCTGACGTCCGAATTCGTTCCGTTCTCTCAGGGGAATGGTGGCGGCGGGATCAGGAAGTTCTTCAAGAAGGAGCCTTCCTCGCCGCCTCCGAATCAGAATCCGGCCTGGAAGGCTGAGCATGACCAGGTGGCGGAGGCCTTCGCCAATGCCATCGAAGACCAATTCACCTACTGCCCCAAGTGCGAAAAATTCGTCTGCGAAAAGTGCTGGAACGGGGTTCGCGACATGTGCCTGAGCTGCTGCGCCAAGTTCGCCATGTCGGCCTACGACGACCCCTCCATGACGAAAAAGAAAGAGGCGCAGAAGTGCGGCAAGTGCGGGGCTGACGTCTCCGGAGCCAAGTTCTGCCCCAAGTGCGGCTCGAAGGTCATTCCCAAGGGGGTCTGTCCAAGCTGTTCCCACAAGGTGCCCGAAGATGCTTTCTTCTGCCCCGAGTGCGGGCACAAGATGAAATAACCCTCCCTCCGTCCCCGGGTTTTCCCCCCGGGCCTCTGCTCCCCCCGAGCCGGGGCCCGGTTCATTTCCGGGTGGTCCGCCCGCCCGACCGAAGGCCGGATTCCCAGGCCGATTGCTCCTCATCGACCCGGCGAATGCTCATTTCCGAGTGGCCGGATGGGGCACCCACGACTCCCCCTTCTTTCCCTCCTCCATGACAGGGATCTATCGAAATGTGGAAGCGCCGCAAGGTCGGCGGCTTGGGTCGACCTTCTCCCCCCGGTTGCCGGCCCGGGCGTGCTATAATGGCCGCGGTCGGGCCAGGGGCGCGGCCAATCCAAGCAATCGAGGAGGAGGATCGGTGAGCATCGTCCCGTTCCCCAAATTCTCGCGTTTCGTTTCAGCCCGCCGTGGACAGGCGGCCGCCGTCACGCTCGGCATCGTGGCGGTGATCGCCCTGTTCGTGTTGTGGCAGGTCTGGCAATGGTTCTTCTGCCGCATCGAAATCGAACCCGGCATGTTCGGCATTTTGATCGCCAAGATGGGCAAAGATCTGCCGCCCGGCGAGATCATCGCCCCCGATGCCAGCTACAAGGGCATCCAGTTGAATGTGCTGCCCGAGGGACGCCATTTCTATGATCCTATCTTCTGGGATTGGGAACTACTGCCGATGCTGGAGATTCCCAACAAGCATCTCGGCGTACAACTGTGCTTCTACGGCAAGGATTTCACCGAGGAGGAGTTGGCGGCGGGCAAGGTGATCGCCGAAAAGGGCGAGAAAGGCCTGCAACGCGATGTGCTGATGCCGGGACGCTACCGTATCAACAAGTACGCCGAGGCGGTTGAAGTGCATCCCGCGGTCGAAGTGCCGGCCGGGTTCGTGGGAGTGGTCACCTGGTTCGGGGGCACCACCCAGCCGCTGACTTCCTCGACGGCCGACCTGCAGCCTGAGCCCGAGGGGCGCGCCTCGGAGTTCCTCGTCGAATCGGGGCGCAAGGGGGTGTCGCGCGAAGTGCTGACGCCGGGGGTGCATTACCTGAACCCCTACCTGTGCCGGGTGACGCTGATGGACTGCCGGTCTCAGCGGTTCGAACTGTCGGGCAACGATGCCCTGCGCTTCCCCTCGAGCGATGCCTTCGACATGACGGTGTTGATGACCGTGGAATGGGCCATCGATCCGGCCCGCGCCCCGGAGATCTTCGTCCGCATCGGCGAGCTCGATGCCAATCACGAGAAGAACGAGATCCTGCAGAAGGTGGTCATTCCGGCCATCCGCGGCTACGGTCGCATCGAGGGGTCGAAATACACCGCCCTCGACTACATTTCCGGCAACTCGCGGCAGGCCTTCCAGAACACCTTGTTCGAGAAGATCCGGGCCACTTGCGGGCCCAAGGGCATCCTGATCAAATCGGTGCTGATCAACGATATCGAGCCGCCGCAGGAGATCGCCACGCCGATCCGCGAACGCGAGATCGCCAAGGAGGAGCTGAACCGCAACAAGAACCAGTTGCTGCAGGCGCAGGCCGAGCAGTCACTGGCGCGGTCCGAGGAGATGGTCAAACTGGAGCGTGACCGGGTCGCGGCCAGCACCCAGAACAAGGTCAAGATCATCGATGCCACCAACAAGCAGAAGGTGGCGCTGATCAACCAGGAACGGCGCCTGCAGATGGAAGCCACCCTTTTGGAGGCGGCGCGCCGCGAGGCCGAGGCGATCCTGTCGCGCGGCCGGGCCGAGTCGGATGTCGTGCTGCTGGCGGCGACCGCCGAGGCGGAGGCCATCAAGAAATCGATCGAGGCCTTCAAAACGGCCGAGAACTACGCGTATTTCGAGTTCGTCAGCCGGGTCGCCCCCGCCATGCAGTCGATCTTCGCCAACACCGAGGGCGTCTTCGGGCGGATCTTCCAGAACATCGTCGCCCCGCGCCGCGACGAGAAGGGAGGCAACTGAGATGATCAACCGCTACCTGCTGGCCATGGTGGGCGTCGTCCTGCTCGCCGTGGTGATCTTCTTTTCTGCTTTCTACCATACCTTCTTCATCTACGTGCCGGCCGAGCGCATGCTGATCATCATCAGCAAGACCGGCTCCGACCTGCCGCCCGGCCAGAACATCGCCACCGAACCGGGGCAGAAAGGCATCCAGCTCGCGGTCTACGGGGAAGGACGGCACTTCGTGATGCCCTACTTCTACGAGACCCGGCTCGAAAAGATCGTCACCATCCCGCCGCGGAAGATCGGGGTGGTCACCGCCCTCGTGGGCAAGGACCCCAAACCCGGCACCGTGCTGGTCAACACCGATGAGAAGGGCGTCTGGCGCAAGGTGCTGCCGCCCGGCAAGTATCGGCTCAATCCCTATGCCTACAAGATCGAAATCCATCCGGCGGTCGAGATCAACCCGGGGTTCGTGGGTTGCGTTACCTCGCTGGTCGGCGGGCCGCCCAAGGGGCGGTTCGCCCAGCCCGGGGAAAAGGGCATCCTGCAACAGATCCTGCAACCGGGTCTGTACTACCTGAACCCGCTGGAGTTCCGGGTGCAGGAGGTGGAGATCGGCATCAACCAGGTCAGTTTCACCGACGCCAACCAGATCCGCTTCCCCTCGAAGGATGCCTTCAGCATCGCGATCGAGGCGACCGTCGAGTGGGAACTGCTGCCGCAGCACGTCGCCCAGGTCATCAGCGAATTCGGCGCCAAGGAGGCGATCGAGGAGAAGGTGATCATCCCGCAGAGCAAGTCGATCGGGCGCATCCAGGGCTCGAGCTACGGGGCCAAGGAGTTTTTGCTCGGCACGGAGCGCGAGAAATTCCAGACCACCTTCACCCAGGAACTGGAGAAAGTCTGCGAGGCCAAGAAGATCACCGTCCACAGCGCGTTCATCCGGCAGTTGAGCATTCCCGACAACCTGTTGCTGCCGATTCGCGAGGCGTTCATTGCGGTCGAGAAGGAGAAGACGGCCAAGTTCTGGGAGGATACGCGGAAATCGGCCTCCGAACTGGAGCGCGAGCGCGCCCTGATCACGCAGCGCCGGGCCGAGGTCAAGGCCGAGACCGGCGCCATCGTCAACACGATCGCCGCCCAGACCGAGCAGGAGGTCGGCCGGATCGAGGCCGAGACGCAGCTCGAGGTCGCCAAGAAGGAACAGGAGATCGCCGCCATCGAGGCGAGCAAGACCGTGTTGCTGGGCGAGGCGCGGGCGACGGTGACGCGGTGGCGCGGCGAGGCCCGCTCGAAAGGGCTGGAACTGAAGATTCGCGCCTTCGGGGACAACCCGCGGGCGTACGCCAACTACATGTTCGCCCGCGAACTGCCGCCCAACCTGCAGTTGCAGCTGATCTACTCGGGGCCCGGCACGCTGTGGACCGACCTGGGCAAGACCGGCGGGCTCGACGGCCTGACGCGGATCCGCTCGTTGCAGCGGGAGGCGGGGGCGGCGGCCGAACCCGCGGCCGGGGGGCAGGACGACCTGACCATTCCCGACGCGTCGACCCGCGCCGGATCGGGTGAGGGTGGGGCGGGAGCCTCGCGGTGAGCCAACCGCCTGGTAGACCGGGCCGGCGCGCGACGTCGCCCCGGGGGAGCGCTCCCCCGGGCAAAGTCGTCTGGCCGGGCGGGACGATGCTGTGGCCCCTGCCGGTGGTGCTGGTCGCCAGCCAGGGCCGGGAGGGGCCGCCGAACCTGCTGACGGTGGCCTGGACGGGCATCGTCTGCACCCGGCCGCCGCTGTTGTCGATCGCGGTCACCACGGGGCGGTATTCCCATGACCTGCTGGTCGAGACGGGGCGGTTCACCGTCAACCTGCCGACCACGTCTCTGGTTCGGGCGGTCGATCTGTGCGGGGTCACCTCGGGCCGCGACACCGACAAATGGCGGCGCGCCGGGCTGACGCCGGTGGCGGGTTCGGCCGGGGGGCCGCCGCTGGTGGAGGAATGTCCGGTCAACCTGGAGTGTCGGGTCGAGCGTCGGCTCGATTTGGGTTCGCATACCCTGTTCATCGCCGGGATCGAGCAGGTGCACGTCGCCGCCGGCCTGATCGACGGGAAGGGGCGGCTGGCGCTGGAGCGGGCCGGCCTGTTGAGCTGGTGCCACGGGCACTATTACGCCCTGGGTCGGCAGTTGGGCCACTTCGGGTTCAGCGTGCGGCGGCGTCCGGCGGGGCGGGCGGGGCGGGCGGGGCGGGCGGTTCGGGCAGGGGAACGCCCATCTCGGTGAGGATCGCCTCGAGCGGACGGCCGGTCGGGCGGAGGCGGTTCATGCTCTGCCGGCCGCGGCCTTCGTCGATGACGTGGCGTTCGTAGAGGCCGTTCAACAGGGGATATTGGCGGAGGATCATCCCCAGGTCGGCCATACCCGGTCTCCCCTTCTCTTATTGTGCCTGCCGATCGGAGGGGGGCGGCGGAGCGGGGGATTCCTCGGCGGAGGCGGGGGCTCTGGGCGCGTGGCCGCCGTCGTTCGGAGCGACCGGGACGCGGTCGACGGTTTCGTACATGCTGTCGAAGGTCTTGATCTCGGTCATCAGGCGGTCGACCTCGTCGCTCTGGTAAGTAAGGCCTTCGGCGAACCTCATCTCGTCGAGCTCGAGGCGCAGGCGGGTGTTCTTGAAATGGCCGGCCAGCACCGTCTTGCTGTCTTCATAGCGGCGGAGGAACTCCTGGAGCTCGTCGAGATGAGCGAGGGTCTCACGCGAGTCGGCGAGCGACTTCTCGAGGAAGCCCCGCTTCTCGGCGTCGTGGGTCTCACCGAGCTGGCGCTCGAGATCGCGGATGCGGTCGCGCAGTCGGTGCGGGGGTTCCTGGACGAGGTAGTCCTGCAGTCGTTCGGCGCGGTCACGGGCGGCCAGCAGGTGTTTCATGCTGGCCTCGACGACCGCGCGGTAGGAGGGCAGACGCAGGCGGCCCAGCAGGGCGAGGAGCTTCTCGTATTCGGGCACGACCGTCCAGACGTCACGATACTTGTACTGGCGCCAGAGGTAGTACAGCATAGGCACCAGGATGAGCAGCACGAACAGCATGGGGAAGAGCAGCCGCACGAAGCGGCGCAAAACGATCAACGCGACCAGCCCCAGCAAGGCGAGGAGCATCCCCCAGGGGATCTCGCCGCGGCGGCCGGGGGGCAGGGCGGGCGGATGGTGAGGAAGCGACACGACCATGATGTGAGGAATTATAGCATGGCGGTCGGGTGAAGCAAGGAGAGACGGTCGGGTCCGGTCAGGTGGCGGGTCGGGGCTTCCTCAATCGCGGGCCGGGGCATCCTCGAAGGATGCATATTCGTCGGTCCCCGGGACGTACACGGGGTAGACGACGAGGCGGTTCTTGCGACGGTGGACCTCGGAGTCGTAGTGCTGCTTGATCGTCTTCCAGTCGGAGAGGGCGAGCAGGTCGCGCACCAGATTGAGGATGCGGACGTGGTCGTAAAGGTTGAAGACGGGGAACTCGACGGTCAGCAGGTCGATGGGGGCCGAGCATTCCGAGAACCGGCGGGTCCAGCTCCGTCGGAAATGCGCGTCGGAGTCGCAGGAGTTGAGCATGATGATGCGGTATTCGGAAGGGAATTTGGTGGCGTCGAGGTCTTCCGAGGTGGCGTGGTAGTAGCGATAGGGGGTTTCGTGGCGGTCCTCGATCAGTTCGCCGTTTCCCGACCGGAAGATGTCGTCCTTGTCGGAGAAGGCCATGCCGCCGCCGTAGCGGGCGTGTCCGGAGTAGATGACGACGTCGATGGTCGGGTCTTCCAGGGCATCCTTGAAGAGGGTCTTGGCGTTGGGGGTGACCGAGGTGAAGACGCCCAGTTCGATGCGGGCGGCGCGGCCGTTGAAATAGACGGTCTTGCCGTTGAGCATCTCGAAGGCGGGGAAGACGGCCTCGATCGTCTCGCGGGGGTGGTCCCAGCCCCAGAACAGGGCGATGCGGAGGACGCCGTCGGCGAACATTCGCTCGTACCAGGGGCGGCCCTTCGGCACCAGGTTGGCGTGGATGCGCTTGGGCTCCTTGCGGGAGGGGGTGGGGGTCGTGGTCTTCTTCTTGGCCCCGTTGAGAAAGACGACGAGCAGGACGGCGGCCAGGAGGAAGACGAGACGTCGGGAATGGCGGTTGCGATACATGGTGGTGATGATCCTCCGTGAATCCTATCGGCACGAGCCGCCCCGGACTTGACTCCCAGGGAGGATCTCCCTATTATGACTCCCGCCGTTTCTCAACCCCTGGGGCCGGGTTCACCGCCAGACACCATTCCGCGGGCTCGGATCGGTGGCCTCGGGTTCGGCTCGATTCGTCGTCCGAACCTCGCAGAATCGCCAGCCATGGCGATCTGCGAGGCGTGAGGCCATCCAGGCCTCGCGGGACGTCGAAGCGGCCTCTCCCTCGGACCGATTCGGCCTGCTCCATGTGTGTCTTCCGGCGAATCCGGCCCCAGGGCGGATGTTTCAAATGCGGTAGTCATACTATGCTGGGTCGAGTCCCTGTCCGATCCGAAGAGCCTGGAGGTGCCCATGCGCGCCGTCGTGCGGAAAGCCCCATCCGCGGGATTTTGGAAACGGTCGTGGGTTCGCCTGGCTGGCCTGGGCGGTTGAGGGGGCTGTCGGCGGTGGCTCGGGATCTGGTACGGGCTCGGAATTTGGGAAGGGCTTGGGCTCGGGCTCTGGCTTTGGCGCTGGTCCTGGTGTTCGGGCTGGTGCTCGGGCTGGTGCTCGGGCCGGGCCCGGCCGGGGCGCAGGGGCGGCGGGTGCCCGGCTACGACATCCAGTTGGAGGAGCGGACGCGCTTCGCGCAGCGGAGCTGGCTGCCGTGGGTGACCGACGTCGAGATCTGGCACGAGAAGCGGACGCTGGCACCGGCCCGGCACGGGGACCCCAGTCTGGTGCGACTGCGCGACATGGAGTGGCGCATCCATTGGAACGATCTGCGCGACGGGGGAATCACCAGCGCCCTGTCCGTCGACGGCGGAACGGTCTTCCAGCCGGAGGCGGACCTGCGGTTGAAGCACGGGGGCCGGGGGGCGCCGGACGCGGTGGTCTCGCATCCGTGGGTGGTGCGGCTGCCGGTGGGCTGGCGGATGTATTACCAGGGCGACCAGCGCTGGCAGCCCCGGGTGGGGGAAGCTCCGCTCCTGCGGATCTTCAGCGCCTGGTCGCGGCAGGGCCGGCACTATTTCGGGGAGGGAGTCCGCATCGATCTGGGCCGGGGCACGGGCCTGGCGCGGGCGGCGCACCCGTGCGTACGGCAACTGGCCGACGGCAGCTGGCGGATGTGGTTCTCGGCCACCCGCCTGGGCCGGGGCGGGAAGCCCGGCCCGTCAGGGATTCTGGGCGCCTCCTCGGAGGACGGGCTGGCCTGGCGGCTCGACCCGGTGCTGACGATCGAGGTGGCGGAGGATCCGTTGGTTTTCGAGCGGGCTGGCCGGTGGGTGATGCTGGCCCGGTTCGGACCGGACAACGTGCTGCTGTTGAGTTCCCCGGATGGGCTGACCTTCCATCCGCAGGCCTGGGTCGAATTTTTCGACGCGCGGGGGTTGCGGCTGTCTGGGTTCACCCCGGCCGAGGTCTTCGACGCGGGCGACGGCCGGGTGCGGGTGCTCGGCACCGGTCGCAACTCGCGCGGCCTGGGGCTGTTCGAGCGTCACCGGCGGATCGGTACGCACGACCGGAATTTCCGCTGAGAAGCCGCTAGCAGCAGACCAGCGAGCGGGAACAGGGGGTGATTGGGCTCTCGATCGTCGAGTGGCGCCCCTCTGGCCGTCTCACGCGCCTCCGGTGGAAGGGGAGGGAGTTGCCGTCTCCAGCGGCAGGCACCCCTCGGCGAGGAGGGCGGCGTTGCCGGCCCAGGCGGGGTCGTCGGGGACGGGCGGCACGACCACGCGCACGGGGCGGCCGAAGCGGCGGGCGGCCCGGGCGGTGAGGCAGGCGCCGCTGCGGAGGGGAGCCTGCACGACGATCGTCTCGGCGGCGAGGCCCGCGACGATGCGGTTGCGGGTCGGGAAGAAGCCGCGGCGGGGGCCGGTGCCCGGCAGGAGTTCGCTGACCAGCGCGCCCTGGCGGGCGATGCGGGCGAACAGGCCGGCGTGGCCGCGGGGGAAGATGACGTCGACCCCGGTGCCCAGTACGGCGACGGTGCGGCCGCCGGCATCGAGGGCGGCCAGGTGGGCGGCGGCATCGATGCCGGCGGCGCCGCCGCTGACGATCGTCACGCCGCGGCGGGCCAGGTCGGCGGCCAGGCGTCCGGCCAGGGCGAGGGCGTCGGGGGTGGCGCGGCGCGTGCCGACGACCGCCGCCCTGGGCCCGTCGGGCAGGGCGCCACGAAGGAACAGCACGGGCGGCGGCTCGGGCAGGTCGAGGAGGGCGGCGGGATAGCCGGGCCCGCCCCACCAGACGGCCGTTCCCCCTGCCGCGAGCCAGGCTTCGGCGGCGGCCAGACCGTCGAGGGTGGGCGATTTGCGGCGGCTGGCGGCGGGTAGCCTGGCGCGGCGGGCCGGCAGGTCGGCGAGCCAGGCGGAGAGGGCGGTGACCGGATCCCCGTGGCGGCGCAGCAGGTCGCGGAACCCGGCGGCGCCGACCCCCGGCAACCGGCTCAGCCGCAGGGCCGCCAGGATCACGTCTCGCCCCATTCCTTGAGCTTCATCTGCAGCGACCGCAACGACATGCCCAGGCGGCGCGCGGTCTGGGTCTTGTTGCGGCCGGCGGCGGCGAAGGCGGCCAGCACGTAGGTCCGTTCCACCTTGTCGAGGGGAAGGATCTCCTCGGGCCGGGTCGGAAAGGCGAGGCCTGCCCTGGGCAGAGAAGTGGGGCAGGGCGCTGAATCCTCCCGGGGGCTGACGGCGGGGGGCTGGCGCGGGGGCGGATCGGTGGGCAACGGGGGGCTGGCGCGGGCCCCTGGGCGGGCCCCTGCGGGGCTTCCCGCGGCGCTGGTGCTGGTGCCTCCTGCGGTGACCGGGGCGAAGGGGGCCTGGCAGAGCCGCACGTGATCGGGCAGATCGGCCAGGGTCACGAGATCGCCGTCGGCCATGGTGACGGCGAAATGCAGGCAGTTCTCGAGTTCACGGATGTTCCCCGGCCAGGGGTACTCGAGCAGCAGCCGCTCGACCTCGGGGGCGAGGCGGGGGCCGTCGGGCCGGCCCTGTTGCTGGGCGAAGGCGCGGGCGAAATGGTGCGCGAGGGGAAGGATGTCCTCGCGGCGCTCGCGTAGCGGGGGAATGGTCAGGGTGAAGAGATTAAGTCGGAAGTACAGATCTTCCCGGAACTTCCCTTCCCGGACCAGGGCCTCGAGATCGCGGTTGGTGGCCGCGACGACGCGGGTGTCGACCCGGTGGGGCCGGGATTCCCCTACGGGCTGCACCTCCCCGGTCTGTAGGACGCGCAGCAGCTTGACCTGGTGGGCGGGGGCGAGGTCGCCGATCTCGTCGAGGAAGAGCGTGCCGCCGTCGGCCTCGTCGAACCGGCCGGCGCGGTCACGGTCGGCGCCGGTGAAGCTGCCCTTCCGGTGGCCGAACAGCTCGCTCTCGAACAGGTCGGGGGGAATGGCCCCGGCGTTGACGGCGAGGAAGGGGCGCCCGGCCCTGGGCCCCTGCAGGTGGATGGCCTGGGCCAGGATCTCCTTGCCCGTGCCCGACTCGCCGCGGATCAGGGCGACACCCGAGCTGCGGGCGATCTTGCGGACGATCTCGCAGATCTGCTTGATCTGCCCGTTCTCACCGAACAGGCACCGGCTGGTGCCGAGGGCGGCCAGAGGGTTGTCAAGCGACAGGGGGGGAGCAGGGGTTCGTGCAGGCATGAGGGAAGGATACACCAAATGTTGGAAAGGAAGGAAATCCAGGGCTCTCCCGGACAGAGGGAGATGTAGTCAGGACCGGGTTGTCGCAGGGATGGGGAATCTCAGCCCGAGTCTTGGGCCGTTTCTTCATTTCCCGGATTGTCTTCTCGGAGCGGGCCTTCCCCGGCCGACCGGCAACCTCATCGGAAACGACCCCGGACGGCAACCCGAAGCGGGGGGCGATATGAGACGAGAACATGCATGCCAAGCGGATTTGAAAGGTGGCTGGCGGAAGTCGCTGGCGCGTTCCAGTTGACCGGGGGGTGGAAAGGTGATATAGTGAAGCTCCCATTTTGCCGATGAAAAAAAGGAGATTCTATGGCAGAGTTTACGCTGAACGCTGAAGTAAGAACCCGGACCGGCAAAGGGGATGCACGGCGCCTTCGCAGGAAGGACCTGATCCCCGCGGTCATCTATGGAACGGGGATCACTCCTGTCCATATCGTGCTTTCCCGCATCGATCTCGAGAAGACGATGCTGAAGGCGCGGCGCAACTCGATCATGAAGATCGCGTTTGGTGGCAAGGAGACCGACCGCGAGGTCATCATCCGCGACCATCAGAAAGACCCCCTCACCCACAGGTATTCCCACGTCGATTTCCAGGCCATCGACCTCAACGTGCCCATCAAAGTCGAGGTCGACCTCAACCTGGTGGGTGAACCCATCGGGAAGAAGGCGGGCGCCATTCTCACCACCCAGCTGCGCACCGTGCGCATCGAGTGTCTGCCCGCCAAGATCCCGGCCAAGATCGATCTCGACGTCAGCGCCCTCGATGTCGGCGATTCGCTCCACGTTTCCGACCTCCCCAAGAGCGAGTTCAAGATCATCTCCAATCCCAAGCTGACGATCTGCCAGATGTCGATCGTGAAGGAAGAGGTGGTCGCCGCTCCCGTGGCTGCCGCCGAACCTGGGGCCGAAGGTGCCGCCCCCGCGGCCGGTGCCGCCCCCGCGGCTGGTGCCGCTCCTGCCGCTCCCGCGGCCGATGCCAAGAAGGAATCCAAGTAACCACAAGGAGCCGGTTCCCATCTCCGTGGCTCGCCGAAACTCGAGTGCTAATGACAAGCCGTTCTCCCAGGGGGGAGAGCGGCTTGTTCCCTTCCCGTTCCCTTTCCCGGGTCTCGCCGACCGGGTGTTCTGCCCTCTGCCCTCCGTCCTGTCCGGTTCTCATTTTGCGGTTCAGGAGTAGAGATGATGCACACCTTCGAGATCGGATCCCCCATCGTCCACCCGATCCATGGCGCCGGAATCCTCCGTCAGATCGAGAAGCGCCAAGTCAGGGGGCGGTTGCTGCGATACTACGTGATCGACTTCCCCTACAGTGACCTGGGTCAGGTCATGGTCCCCGTCGACATGGCCGACAAGGTCGGCCTGCGCGGGATCAACGCCCAGACCAACATCGACACGATCTTCGACACCCTCGGCGGCAATTTCTCCGAGGCCGAGGAAGAGGAAAGCAAGAGCTTCCACCAGCGGTATCGCGAGTATCTCGAGAAGATCCAGAGCGGCGACCTCAACCAGGTCGCGCAGGTCTACCGCCTGCTCTACCGCCGCAGTATGATCAAGCCGCTGGGCACGAAAGACAAGGCCCTGTTCGAAACCGCCCGCCAGTTGCTGGTTTCCGAGATCGTCTACGCCCGCCGGGTGAGCGACGATGAAGCCCGCACCCTGCTCGACGAAGCCATGGAGGACCTGGTCTTCTAGGCTTCTCCTTCCGACCCCACCCACCGACACCCCCCACGCTCCGTTCACCCGGGGCGCGGGGGTGTTTTCCGGTAGAGCGATTTTGGGGAAGGGCGGGTCCCGGGGCCGATGGTCAGGCGGTGGGGCCCAGGCGTTGCCGCCAGGCCGGCGTGTCGTAGACTTCGGGGTTGACGGTGAACGAGGCGCGCCGCCCGCTCAGGGCCTCATGGAGCGACCGGGCGGCCATCATCCCCATCTCGGAGCGGGTCTCGAGGGTGCCCGAGCCGATGTGGGGCAGCAGCACGGCGTTGGCCTGCTGCCACAGCCCCGGGTGGACCTTTGGTTCCTCCTCGAAGACGTCGAGGCCGGCTCCGCCCAGGTGCCCGCTGGCGAGGGCCTCGACGAGGGCGGCCTCGTCGACGACCGGCCCGCGGGCGGTGTTGATCAGCACGGCGCCTGGCTTCATGCGCCGCAACTGCGGGGCGCCGACCAAGTGGCGGGTGGCGTCGGTCAGGGGGACGTGGAGGCTGATGGCGTCTGCTTCCGCGAGCAGGGCGTCGAACGAGAGATGGGGCCAGGGCAGGTCGGGCTTGGGGCCGGACCGCGTGTGGTAGACGATCTTCATGCCGAAGGCTTCGGCGCGGCGGGCCACGGCCTGGCCGATGCGGCCCATCCCGACGATGCCGAGGTTCTTCCCGCGGAGGTCGCGGCCCAGCAGGAGGTCGGGCTTCCAGCCCTGGAATCGGCCGTCGGCGAGATAGCGCATGGCATCGGGAACCCGGCGCATGGCCATCAGCAGGAGGGTCATCGCCACGTCGGCGGTGGCATCGGTGAGGACGTCGGGAGTGTTGGTGACGGGCAGGCCGGCGCGGGTGCAGGCGGCGACGTCGATGTTGTTGTAGCCGACGGCATAGGCGGCGATGGCGCGCAGCCGACCGGCGCCAGCGAGGACGGCGGCGCCCATCGGGTCGGACAGGAGGCAGATCACTCCGTCCGCCTGGGCCAGTTCGCGCTGGAACTGTTCCTGGGGGCGGTCATCGGCCAGGACGGTGACCAGGTGCCCATGGCTCCGCAGAAAGTCGGCGGCGCCGCCGGGCAGGGGGCGCGAGATGAGAATCTGCATGGCATGCTCCTTCGGCGTACATGTGCCCGCAGTGTAGCAGACTTGGAGGAGCCGGGCCACCTTGCCAGCGGGGTTCCCGAAGATCCGCCGCTGGAGGAAATTCTGGGCGACGGTGGCGGTTCCCGGGGGTGGCTGGGCCGAGTGGCGGGGGCGAGTGGGGTGTGCTAGAGTGGGCGCGGCGCCGCGGGCCAACGGCTGCTTGCCCGATTTCCGCGGAACGATCTGGAGGACGAACGCATGCTGGTGACCAAACAGACGTTTTCCCATCCGGCCTTCCGGTTCGAGCCGGCGGGGCGGACGATCCCGATCCGCCTGGGCTACGAGACGTACGGGCGGCTGGCCCCGGCGAAGGACAACGCGATCCTGGTCTGCCATTACTTCACGGGGACGAGCCACGCCGCGGGGCGGTACGCCCCTGAAGATGCCGCCCCGGGCTGGTGGGACGCCCTGATCGGGCCGGGCAAGGTGATCGATACCGATCGGTGGTTCGTGATCTGCGTCGACACCTTCAGCAACATCAATTTCCACAACCCCAACGTGGTCACGACCGGGCCCGCCACGGTCGACCCCCAGACCGGGCGGCCGTATGCGATGACCTTCCCCATCTTCACGCTGACCGACGTGGTGCGGGCGCAGCGGCTGCTGCTCGACGAGCTGGGCATCAAGCGGCTGCGGTGCGTGATCGGGCCGTCGATGGGCGGGCTGCAGGCCTATCTGTGGGGGCGGCATTTCCCCGATGACGTCGACCGGGTGGTGGCGGTGGTCGCGACCCCGATGATGCGGCCGTCGTGCGTGATGGTGCCCAACCAGCTCGGCATCGAGGCGATCATGCTCGACCCCGACTGGCGCGGCGGCGACTACTACGGGCATCAGCCGCCGCACCGCGGGCTGCTGCTGGCGTTCAAGATCCTGCTGACCGAGACCCGCACCGATCACTGGGCCGAGTCCAATTTCGGGCGGCGGTTTGTCGACCCGACCTTTGTCACCTGTCCCGATCCGTTCCGCAGTTTCCAGGGGAGGTTCCTGGTCGAGGCCGAGATCGAGAAGACGGTGATCCAGCGCATGCAGTTCTTCGACGCCAATTCCTACATCTACATCGCCAAGGCCAACACCCTGTTCGACCTGCGCGAGCCGGGGGAAGAACTGCCCCAGGCGCTCGCCCACCTGACGATGCCGACGCTGATGATCATCGACGAATCCGACCTGATGTTCACTCGCGAACAGGCCGAGGAAGCGCTTCCCCACCTGGTGCAGGGGCAACTGGCGACCTACGACAGCCGCAACGGCCACCTGTCGTGCCTGTTCCAGACGGAGCTGTTTGCCGACCGGGTGGCGGCCTTTCTGGCCTGACGGAACCCCGCTCCCGGGCGGACCGTCGCCCGTTGGATCGCCATTCGGTGGGAGCGATCCCGGATCCGTATGTCCGCCCCGCCGTGGTGTTTTCCGCCTGGCGGGGAGGTGGGCAAGAGCGATCGGCGCCGCGACCGTGGCCAAGGGGCCTCTCCGCCAGCAGGGAGGTGGGCGAATTCCGGACGGGGTGAGAAAGAAGTCAGGAATGAGGGGGTGATTGCCGAAGGCTAATGAAGAGCATTTTCCATGAAACGTCACCTCTTGTGGGGAATCGTCGTCTGCGGCGCCCTGTTCCTGCCCTGGCGCCAAGCCGCCATGCGCGGCGACCTGGACGAGACCGGCCGCCTGCACCAGGTGCCGGTGGCGCCGGCGGCCGGCCGCGGGGCCGAGCGTCGCGCCCTGGCGTGGCTGAGCCGTGACCCGACCTCCTTCCCTGCCTGGATGGCGGCGGGCCGGGGGTACCTCGGCCGCAAGGAGTTCGAGCAGGCGATCTGGGCCTTCCGCAAGGCAGTCGAGATGCGGCCGCTGTCGTCAGAAGCGCGCTTCCTGCTGGGGGTCGCCTTCGAACGACGGGCCCGCGAAGGGTTGCCCGGCGACCTGACTGCCTGGGAGCGCCTGGCCGAAACCGAATACCGGGCGGCGGCGGGCCTCGACGACCACCTGCCGGCGCGGTTCAACCTCGGGATCCTCTACGAGCGGCAGGGCCGGCACGAAGAAGCCCGCCGCGAGTATGAGCACATCCTGACCATTGCTCCGACCTCGGCCCTGGGCCGGCGGGCGCGAACCGCCCTCGACCGCACGGTGGCGGCCGACCTGCTGCCCCGCGTGCTTGCGGAAGGCCTGCCGAGCGGGTGGGCGTCGGACGGGGAGGCCCGGGAATGAGTCCGACCCTCCGCCGTCTGCTGCTGCTGGTCACCGCCGCGCCTTTCCTGTTGGCGTTGAACTGGAAGGTGGCGGCCCAGGGATCGGGTGGCTCGTCGGTCGAAGCGCGCCTCTATCAGCGGGCCACCGACCTGTTCCGGCAGGGGAAGTTGGACGAGGCGATGGCCGATTTCGAACGCGTGCGCAAGCTGCGCCCGAACCACCCGGGGGTGCAGTTCCATCAGGCGGAGATCTGGCTGAAACGGGGCGACCAGGCCAAGGCCACGGCTCTTCTCAAGGGGTTGACCGACAACGCCGAATTCGGCGTCAAGGCCCGCCAGCGGTTGGCCGACCTGGCCGCCGCCCGCCGGGAGGCGGCGACCGACCAGGACATACAGGCCTACCTCGACGGGGCCGCCTGGAAGCAGGCCCTGCAGGCGGTACGTCGCGGCCTGGAACGTCACCCCGACAAGCCCGGACTGCTCTGGGCCGGCGCGTTTGCCGCCGCCATGCTGAACGACCAGACGCTGGCCGAGCAGTTCTACGAGCGCTACGCCGCCACCCGGCCGCCGGCCGACCGGCGGGACGACCTGCGGCGGCTGCTGCACGGGTGGTTCGCCCGCGATCATGCTCCGGCGGAGGCGATCGAAAACCTGCGCGGGATCACCGACTCCCGCCTGCGACCGCCGCCGGTGATGAACGTTCTGAAGGAGTTGATGCTCGTCAACAAGCGGCACGACGAGTTCGAGCAACTGCTGCTGGAGGAGGCGCGTCGTCCCGGCGCGGACACCCGCACCGTCGAGCGCGACCTGGTGCGTTTCTACACCGAGACCGGGCAATATGAGAAGGGGCTGCGGCTGATCAACCGCCGGCCTATCGACTCCCTCGAAGACAACCTCAACTACATCGAACTGCTGACGCTGTCGGCCGAAGAGGAGCGGGCGATGGCCACCGCCCGCACCCTGATGGGCCTGCAGGCCGACGAATTGCGGTTGCACTACGCCTGGTTGCGGGCCTTCCACCACCTGGTCGGCCGCACCGGCAAGGTGCCCGAGGGCAAAGATGCCACGGGGTCGCCCCTGAAGCTGGTGGCGATCGCCGAGGTCAACCGGATTCTGGCCAACCAGGCCGAGTCCGGCAATCCGACCGCGGTGCTGACCGCCCTGCGGACGGCGATCGTCCTGCACGACGAGGGCATCCTGAACCAGGCGGTGCAGAAGATGGCGTTGCTCCCGGTCGAGGACCGGTTCCTCGACGAACTGATCGAGGCGGCGGAGGAGATGACCGAACGGCATTTCCGGGCGCAGGCCATCGCGTTCCTGGAAATCCTGCTCGGGCAAAGGCCCGATGACCCTCGCGTGCAACGGGTGCTGGCGGAGAATTACTACCTGGACAACCGGACCATGGAAGCGCTCGACCTGCTGCGCAGCGCGCATGCCGCTGACCCGAAGAGCATCCGCACGCTGTTGCTGCTGGTCGACACCATGACCTCGGCGGGGCAGGCCGAAAAGGCCCTCGAAATGGTGCTGGAGCGGCTCAAGGACACCGACCTGGAGGACGCGCCGCGGCGGCAACTCAAGGCCAAGGCGAACATCCTCGGAGCGGAGATCGACGCCGGACCCACGGGGGTGGCCTCCCCTTCGGAGGACGACGCCGGGGCCACGGGCGCCGAAACTTCGCCAGGGGACCAGCCCCCCCGATGGGACGGCCCCTGACGGCCAGCCACCCGACGGCTCAGGGTCGGGCGGCACGGGAGGTGACTGAGCGGCCGCGCCTTGGGCGGGAGCACGGGCGGGCACGTGGAGCACCAACGGACAACCGGGAACTCGATGGCGGGTTCCCTAACCTTAGGAACGCGAAGGAGGTCGAATGCTGATCGAAATCTTCACCGACGGGCGGGTGCTGATCGACGGCCAGGATGCGGGCCCCGGCTATCAGCCGGAACGCGTCCTGCTGGACTATCTCACCAACCCCAAGGGATTCCTCGAGATGCGCAAGAAGAAGAACGTGGCCTGAACGGATCTGACACGTTCACCCAGGTTGCC
>CALLCO010000140.1 GCA_937998695.1 Candidatus Ozemibacteraceae bacterium | reverse complement strand
CGACCGCTGGCTGGCCGGCTTCGAAGAGAAGGAGCGCGCGGCCACCGGCATCAAGACCCTGCGGGTGCGCAAGAACAACGTGTTCGGCTACTTCATCGAGATTTCGAAAGGCCTCGCCGACAAGGCGCCGGCCCACTACGTGCGCAAGCAGACCCTGACCACGGGCGAGCGGTACATCACCGCCGAACTCAAAGACTACGAGACCAAGGTGTTCTCGGCCAATGACCGCTCGATAGCCCTCGAGAAAGAGATCTACGAGCGGCTGGTCGAGCGGATCCGGGAACAGATTCCCGCCATCCAGCGGGCGGCGGCGGGGTTGGCGCGGCTCGACGTGCTGGCCTCGCTGGCCTGGCTGGCCCAGGAACGGCGCTACGTGCGCCCGGTCATCGTCGACGAGAATCGCCTGGAGATCAAAGGCGGTCGTCACCCGGTGGTCGAAGCCTTCCTGGCCGCGGGAGAGTTCCATCCCAACGACACCATCCTCGATGCCGAGCGCCGACAGGCGATCATCACCGGCCCCAACATGGCCGGCAAATCGACCTATCTGCGGCAGACCGCGCTGCTGGTGCTGCTTGCCCAGATCGGGTCGTTCGTTCCCGCCCAGTCGGCGGTGATCGGGATCGTCGACCGCATCTTCACGCGGGTCGGGGCTTCCGACAATCTGATCCGGGGGCAGTCGACCTTCATGGTCGAGATGATGGAGACCGCCCTGATCTTGAAGAACGCCACCGATCGCAGTCTGCTCATCCTCGACGAGATCGGGCGCGGCACCTCGACCTTCGACGGGCTGGCCCTGGCGTGGGCCATCCTCGAGCACATCCACCAGGTGACCGGGGCGCGCACCCTGTTCGCCACGCATTATCACGAGCTGACCGACCTGGTGCCGGTGCTGCCGCGGTTGTTCAATCTGAACGTCGCCGTGCACCACGATGAGAAGAGCGGGGAAATGGTCTTCCTGCATGCCATCGAGGAAGGGCCGTCGAACAAGTCCTACGGCATCGAAGTGGCACGGTTGGCCGGCCTGCCATCGGCCGTCATCGACCGGTCCCGCGAGATCCTGTTCGAGCTCGAGAAGACCGAACAGGACGAGGTGGGCCGCGTCACGCGAGCGGTGCGGCGTCCGCCGCAGGCCCAGCCGCAGCAGTTGTCGCTGTTCGCGCCGCAGACGTTGCTGGCCGAGACGGTGCGGTCGATCGACGTGAACAACCTGACGCCGCTCGAAGCGCTGAACCTGCTGGCCCGCCTGAAGGACATGGCGAATGGCTGATCCCTACTGGGATCCGATCTTCGCCCGCCTGCAGGACGACCTCGATCTGCTGCGCCTGATGGCCGCCGATCTGGGCGACGACGTATTGCTGGGGTGCCTGGGGCCGAATCCGCCTCTGCAGAAGCGGCTCGCCCCCTACGTCAAAGGGCGACGGGTGACGAAACGGGGGCCCTTCCTCGACGGGTTGCTGGGGGCCGCCGGCCGCGACGAGGCGTTGCGGCGGATCCTGTTCTTCTCCTGGATCACCGGCAACCCCGCGACGATGAAGTTCCCCACGATTCCGGCCGACGAAGCCGCCCTGGCGCGGCTGCGGGCGGGCGAGTTCGGCCCCCCCGCCAAGATCGCCATCCTGGCGCGGATCGACCCGCGCCCGGCCGCGGCGCCGCTGTTGGCGCGCTTCCTGGCGGAATGTTCCCCTCTTCCCGGGTCCTCCGATTCGGCCACGGCTTCCGGCGGTTCTGACCCCGGCGCCCCGCGGCCTGATTCGCCTGGCGCGGGTGGTCTGACGGAAGGGGCGGGCCCGCGCCCCCCCGATGCCGCGCCCGGAGCCCAGGCGCGGCTGGCGGATCTGGAGCGTCGGCTGCGCGAAGCCCTCGATGAAAGTCGGGCGCTGCGCCGCCATCTGAAAGAGGTCGAGGGCGAACGGAACACCCTGCAGCAGAGGGCATCCCAGCAGGGTGGCGCGTTGGCCGCGGCGCAGGAGGATCTGCGGAAGGCCCGGGCCGCGAACTCCCGGCTGGAGTTGGAGGTGGGGCGACTGTCCGCCGAACTGGCCCGCCGCCAGGACGAGGAAAAGATGCGAGCTGCGAGGACCGACCCGGGGGACCCGACCAGCCAGGCCGGGGCGGTGTGGCCGGGGGGGGCGCCAGCGGCGGGGGGCGCCGAGGTTTCCGCCGTGGCGGGAGCGGGCCTTGCCGACGCGGGGCCAGCCGTTCCCGCTGTTTCGGCGGAGGGGAGAGCCCCGGCGGCCGCTGACCTCGCTTCGTTACGCCAACGGGTGGTCACCCTCGAAGAAGCGTTGGCCCGTCGTGCGGCCACCATCGAACGGCTCGAGCGCGACCTGGCGGGGATGCGCGACCGGGTGGACCGGGCCGCCGACCAAGAAGACCAGGTGGCCCGGTTGCAGCACCTCCTCGGGGAGCGGGAGGCCGAACTCCTGGTTTGGCGCGGGGCGATGCCCGGTCGGGTGGTGGCTCGGGCGCGCGAGGGGGGCCGGGGTGGGTTCGTCTGCCTGGTCGAGGTGGCCGGCGGCGATCTGGTGCGCGTGCCGGAACGCTGCTTTCGACCTGGCCCGCCTCTGGAAGGAGAGTGGGTACTGGTGCGTCCCGGGATGGGGACGTCCCGGGAGGTGGTGCGCGGGCTGCGGGCCCCCGGTTCGGAGAGTCCGGAGCCCGCCTGCTTCGGCGCCGCCTCCGGCGAGCAGGTGGCGTCCGAAGGGAGCGGCGAGGCCTGGGGGTGGGCCCTGGAAGCGGCCTATCGGGTCGAACGGGTCGGGATTCTGACCCGACATGACGGGGAATGGTTCTTGGAAGGCGAGAACGAGAGCTGGCCGATCGGCCTCGCCGTCGATCCCGCCGACGAGGGGCGGCCAGCGGCGGGACTCTGGTTACCGGGCTTCGGCGAACGCCGGGCCGGCGTGTGGGCGTTGCGCTTTCTGGCCACCCGCTCGGGAACCACGCCCCAGACGTTTGCCTCATTCCGGGCCATCGAACGGTTCTGGCGGCTGCTGCCCGTTGATCCGGCCCGGCTGGTCCAGTTCCTGGCCGAGGCAGGGGTGGCCTGCACCCCGGGAGCGGACGGCATCAGGTTCGACCGGGACTACCGGGTGGTGCTGGGCGGATGGCGCGGACGGCTGCCGGTGACGGTGGTCTGTGAGCGACCCGCCTGCCGTGAAGTCGGGCGGGGGAAACCCGGGTTCCTGCGGCGCGCAGAGCCCGAGGAGGCCTGCGCCCTCTGCGGCGAGACGGCCTCCGGATCCGATCTTCCCACCCCGGTCACCAGTGATTTCGGCGGGGCTCGGGTGGTCATCGTCGGCGGCGACGTGGTGGGCTGCCGTTACGCCGAAGCGCTGGCCCCGCATCATCTGAAAGTCGACTGGCACAGCGGGTTCGCCGGCCTGGGCGCCCTGCGCGAAGGCTTGGGGGGTGCGGCGGCGGTCGTGATCATCCTCAAACAGGTCTCCCACACGGTGCTGCGCGAACTGCTGCCGGTCGCCCAGGCCGCCGGGGTGCCGGTCCTGTTCTGCCCTGTGCGCGGCGTGTCAGGAGTGCTGCGCCTGCTGTCCGACTTTCTGCGGCCCGCGCCGCGCTGACATGTTCCGCGACCCTCTCGAACGCGAATGTTCGCCGGCACGGCCGATCTGCCGCGAGGGAAAGGCGAAGAATTTCCCTGGCCGGAAAAGGGGGGGCCGGGGCCATTGGCCCTGGTGTGTGCAGGGACAAAAACCCCTTGCTGCGCCTTGGCATGGGCCCTGGTATCTCCGTGAAACATCCCTGGCCATTGTTTCCGCGAGTCTTTTGGTGGTGGCGAGCCAGGGAAGCGGGTTGACAATGTCCGGCGTGTTCGCCGGGGAAAACTTGGACGTTTGGCGGACCCCCGTGGACTGACGTTCTGGCGATCGGCGTCAGAGATACCGGGCGGGGCTCTCCTTCACGACCCTGGGCAGAGGGGGAAAGACGAGGCGCAAATCGATGGCCAAACCCGGGAAGAGGGGGATCTCGACGGCCTCATCATCGCCGTGAATGGCCGGCTTGCCGAACTGGCCGTTTTTCCCCAGGCGATAGATCGTGACGATCCGGTCGTTGGGGGAGACGAGCCAGAACTCCTTGACCCCATGCCGTTCATACAGCCGTCGTTTCGTGACGTGATCCCTGGAGGCGGTCGACGGGGAGAGGATTTCGATCACCAGGTCGGGAGCCCCGCGGCACCCTTTGTCGTCGAGTTTCTTCGGATCGCAGACCACGACGATGTCCGGCTGGACGACGGTATCCACTTTGTCGTCGGCTTCCTTGTTCTTCGGCAGGCGAACGTCGAAGGGAGCATCATGCACTTCACAGGGTTTTCCTTGGAAGAAATTGGCCAACTGGCGAACCAGTTCGGTTGACACCAGAGAGTGTTGACGGGCCGGGGCCGGGCCCATGTTCCAGGCCTCGCCATCGATCAATTCCCAGCGCTCATCATCGGGCCAGGTCACATAATCGCCGTAGGTGAAGCGGCGAGCCGCGGGTTTGGTTTTCGCCTGGGGCATGAACCGATTTCCTCCTTCCGCGACGATCCCTCAGGAGTTTAGCACATCAGGCCAGTGACAGGGTCACCCGTCTCCAGCGGATGGCCCGACAGCCCCAGGCGCCCAGGGTCCCCGGCAGGGAAAGCCTGGAAAAAGGCCTGGCGAGTGGAAGGGCGGAGGCTCAACAAAAGGGTGCCTTCGGCCGATGGAGGGGGGTGGATTCGCAGGGTCGGATCAATCAGGCGTGCCCCCTGGGCGGCCCGCGGTCCGAATCTCAGGCAGGGAGCAGGTGACGGGTTGGCCGGAGCGCGTCGGAACCAGTATCACCAGGACCGGTTGCTGAAGGAGTATTTCCGCGACCTGAAGCGCTTCCCCCCGCTCACGAAGCGGGAGGAAGAGGCCCTGTTGCGCCGGTTCAAGCAGGGCGACCCGCGGGCCCGGTCCCGGCTGATCCTGTCGAACCTGCGGTTCGTCGTCTCGGTGGCCAAGCGCTACAAGTTCATCAACGATGTGCCGTTCGAGGATCTGATCGCCGTGGGTAACCTCGGCTTGATGCGGGCGGCGCGCCGGTTCAACCACGACCGCAAGGTGCGGTTCATCTCGTATGCGGTCTGGTGGATCAGGCAGGCGATCATCCAGGTCATCTCGATGCACACGCATCCGATCCGGCTTCCCCTCAACCGCGTGCACCATGCGCTCAAGCTGAAGAAGGTCGAGGAGACGCTGTCGAAGAAGCTGAACCGCAAACCCACCCTCGACGAGCTGGCCCGCGAGGCCGGCATGCAGACGCAGGACCTGCGGAAGTTTCTCGCCGACAACCCCGTGGTCGTCTCGATGGACAGCACCCCGGTCGACCCCGAGGAAGATCTCTACCTGCGCGACGTCATTACCGACCCGCAGGGCGATCCGCTGCTGCAGGCCGAACAGCGCTCGCTGCGCGAGGAAGTCGACAACGTGATGGCTGCCCTCACCGACCGCGAGAAGCTGGTCATCAGCTTCCGGTTCGGCCTGCAGTCGCAGCGCGCCTGCACCCTCGAAGAGATCGGCAAGCTGCTCGGTCTCACCCGCGAACGCGTGCGCCAGATCGAGGCGCAGGCCATCCAGAAGCTTCGCCACCCCTCCCGCGCGGGCCGCCTGGGCATCTTTCGGAACTGACGACCGGAGCGCCGGGAAGTCTATCCGGCCGGACTGGCAAGCGAAAAAGAACCTTGATCCGCTTCAAGGCCAGCCGAAGGAGCTTCGCTCCATCACCTCACCAGGGCCAAAGGCATTGGCCCATTGTGCGGGCCTGGGGAACTTGGCGCGTTCCCCAGGCGGCAAGCCCGCTGTGCGGCCCATCGGTGGCAGTGATGAAGGTCATAGAAAAAGAAGGCCTCCTGGCGGGGGCCATCTCCTGGATAAGAGGTGAGACTTGCCCTTCCGGTTAATGCTCCGGAGCGAAGGCGGCGATGCGGAGCTGGTTAAACGGCGACCCCGACGATCCGCACAAGAAAACCAATTTGCGAACGGGGTCGAAGGCGATCATCTTGCGAGATGGACTCCCCAGGGCCGAGACGGGGATCACGGGGGCTCTTGGTGACGATGCCGCTGAAGGTGAACTAGGCCGCGGGCGGCACGGCGGGGCGGGCGATCAGGGTAGTGTCGGCGCGGTTGGAGGTGCCGAACGACAACACAGTGCTCTGTTTCATGGGTTCACTCCTCAAGCGGATCCTGGAGGATCATTCGACGATGATGCCGCTGATCGTCTCAGGGCGATAGTCTTTGCGGTCGATGACGAGGTCTTAGGGTCAGTCCCCGATGATCTTGACCAGGGCCCGCTTGCGCCGTTTGCCGTCGAACTCGCCGTAGAAGATCTGCTCCCAGGGGCCGAAATCGAGCGTTCCTCCGGTGACGGCGACCACCACTTCACGGCCCATGATGGTCCGCTTCAGGTGGGCATCGCCGTTGTCCTCGGCGCCGTTGTGACGGTAGCGGGAGTAGGGCTTCTCGGGCGCCAGGCCCTCGAGCCAGACCTCGAAATCGTGGTGCAGGCCGGATTCGTCATCGTTGATGAAGACGCTGGCGGTGATGTGCATGGCGTTGACCAGGCACAGCCCCTCCTGGATGCCGCTTTCCCGCAGGCAGTCCTGAACCTGCCGGGTGATATTGACGAACCCTCGCCGGGTCGGGATCTCGAACCATAGTTCTTTGCGGTAGCTTTTCATGGCGCCTTGCCTCCTTTTCGTCGAGCCAACCTTGACGGGCGGCTCCGGACAGAGTATACCTGATTCGCCGTTAAAGTAATCCGCCGCGGACAGGAACCCATCGCCATGCTTGAACGAATAGACCGGCTCGTCTTCTATTTCCAAATCGAGTGCGCCATGTGCCACCAGCTGATCAAGGTCAGTCACGTCGTCATGGAGGAGCAGAAAGGCGTTCTGATCTGCTCTTTGTGCGGCAAGAGCATCAAGGTGCCCGACTCCGAAGTGATCATCAAGGCCTCGAAAGACCTCAACGCCTACCTTGGCGACAACCTCAACGCCAAGTTCGTCAAACTCATCTTGAACGACAAGTTCAAGGTGGAGGACGCCGTTCCCGCCGCCGGACACTGAGCTGCCTGGTCAAGGCGTCGCCGGCGGGTTCCCCCGCCGGACGACCAGCAAGGTGGCACCGCGCTCCGGCTGTCCACCCGCCACCCGCCAGATGGCGGTCGAGGGCGGCGAACACGACGGCCGTGAGCTGATCCGGGGCCAAAGGCGGCCTTTTCGGCCATGGCAACGGTCACCCTAGCGGGCCGCAGCCCCCGGGTCGGTCATTCCCCGAGCCGGGCCAGCACGCCGCGGTTGACTTCGGCCACCGGGGTCGGGGCGCCCAGGGCCTCGATCAGGGCGGCGGCGAACTCGAAGGTGGTGCCGGCCGCCCGGGAGGTGATGAGCCGGTCGTCGATCACCACCCGGCTTTCGTCGTAGTCCACGCCGATCATCTTCTCGCGCATGGCGGGATGGGAGGTCAGCCGGCGGCCCGCGGCGACGCCTGCCGCCACCAGGACGGTCGGAGCCGCACAGATGGCGGCCAGCCAGACTCCGGCGGCGGCCAGCCGGCGCACCAGGTCGAGCACCCGCGGGTCGTTCGCCAGGTGCCGGGTGCCGTCGAGCCCGCCGGGCAGCACCAATGCCTGACAATCAGCCTCGACGAGGCCGCCGAACGGCAGGTCGGGGAGCATGGCGATGCCCCGCGACCCGGTGACCGGCTCCCGGTGGCTGGCGAGTGACACCGTCTGCACCTGCAGACCGGCCCGGCGCAGCATGTCGACCGTGATGACGAGTTCCATTTCCTCGAATCCTGGGGCCATCAACACGAAGACCGCGGGCATGATTCGACCTCCTGACAGGGATAGGTGGCGCTCACCCGGCCCGGATCGATTCGGCCAGTTCGGCCTCGAAATCGGCCATGGTGCGCCCAGTGCCAGTCTCGATGGCTTCCTCGATGGGGCGGCCTCGCGACAGGGCCTGGAACACTTCGAGCAGGGCAGGAAGCCCGAACCGCTGCAGCAGGAAGGCCACCGCCACCTTCGACTGGATATACTTCAGGGCGATTTCCTCGTCTTTCCCCTGGGTCGACATGTTCAGGTCGATCGCATTCAGGCGTGGGAAGGACTTGCGCGTCTTGAACTTCGTCTCGAAGAGATGACGGTCGGAGGGGTGGAAGGCGAACCCGTCGCCGTACCGCACCCGGGCTTCGTAGTATTCGGCCAGCCCTTCGGTCAACCAGGCCGGGTGGTTCTTGTTGGTCAGGACGTTGACCAGGATGTGCGTCAGTTCGTGGGCGAACAGGCTCTTGATGCGGGGACCGTCGAGGGGGCCGTCCTCGTAGGGCACGCCGATGCGGAGGTTTTGCGCATAGCCGCCGACCCATGCCTGGCCGTCGTTGACCTGGTGGAAATCTTCCTTGCGGTAGAAGACGACGATGACCTTGCCCTCGGGTTTGACCTGCAGGTCGCCCGCCACCAGGTCGAACACCTCGTCGAGCGTATCGAGGGCCATGGCGGCCAAATCGTCACGGGCGGGCCCGCTGAACTGGACGACGAACCGGTGGCTCTCCATGGCGTCGCCGTCGCCGGTGGCCGCCTCTTGCCGCTTGGCCTTGTCGATGCGGTCCCGCAGCTCGGCGGCTTCCTCGCTGCTGGGATTGTGGGTCAGGGCGGTCTCCCAGACGTCGATGGCGCGATCGAACTGGCGCAGTTCGGCGTAGGTGCGACCCAGGGAGATCAGCGTGGGAACGTGGTCGGGTTGCAGGTCGCGGGCCTTCTCGAGAAAGCCGGCCGCTTCGTCGAACCGCAACAGGGAACGGCAGATGAAGCCGGCCAACAGCTGGTTGTGGAAGTCTTCGGGGGCCAGGGTGAGAGCCCGGTTGATGTGCTCGTAGGCCAGATTGGCGTCGCCCCCCTCGTAGCCCGCTTTGGCCAGTTCGTAGGCCAGTCGCTCGTCGTCGGGGGCGAATTCCAGCGCCTCCTGAAGGTAGCCCAGGCGTTCATCCGTTGACAGGCCGGGTTGGCTGGAGCGGACCCGCAGCAGGGTGGCCATCTTCTGGCGCAGGTCGTCGGTGGCATCCCCACGCTCGATCTGCGGACGCAGGGCCTCGATGCGGCGGGTGAGATCGGTCCACTGATCGGCCCGGGCGGGCCCAGGGGAAAGAAGGAACCCGGTGGCCGCCAGCCACAGGGCCGGCAGGAATCCCCAGGAGTGGCGGAGCATGGACATGCGCACCTCCTTTTCCCCCATTCTACACCGGGTCACGGCTCGGTGAACAGATGACCCGGGGCTGGCAGGAATCGGCGCGTTGACAGAATTTCCGGCCCCTTCTATAATCCGCACAACTCGTAACACAAGGAGTCCGGCCATGCCCTCCCCCGAGGTTCTCGAACGGCGCCTGCGTATCATGAGTTTCGTGTTCGTGGCGATTGGCATCCTGCTGACGATCGGCAATTCCGTGGTCGCCACCCAGCTCTCGGCAGGGACCATCCCCTCTGCCCAGTGGGCCACCCTGCCGCAGGGGGAATTGATCGGAAAACTGGTCAGCCAGATTGCCTACGATGGGTTCGCCAACCGGTGCCTGGGCACCGGCCTATTCTTCATCCAACTGGGGACCCTGTTCTTTGTCTACCTGCTGTTCAGCAAGGTCCGCATCATCGAAGGGACGATGTAGGTCCTCCCTCCCTCGATCGAGGGCGGTGAGAGCAGGGCGCAGGATCTCATAGACCTGTTCGGGGGTGATGACCCGTAGGCAGACGTTGTCGTTGCACGGCGTCTTGCGGTGGTTGGCGGCGCTGACGCACGGGGAGCAGGCGAGCCCCGCATAGATCGGGGTGGTCTTGCCCAGCGACCCATAGAGGCGCGGAGTTTCCGGCCCGAAAAAGACGTAGGTCGGCATGGGCGTGACGGCCGCGAAATGGGCGGGCCCGGAATCGTTGCTGAGCATGAAGGCCGCCTGCCGGTAGAGGGCGGGCAGTTCCGTCAGGGTCGTGGCCCCCGCGAAGTTGGCGCAACGGTCGCCGCCGGGGGCGCCGCGCAGGGCGGCGGGGATCGCCTCGAGGCCCTCCCGTTCGCTTGGAGCTCCCGTCAACAGGATAAATACCCGGGGATGCCGTTCCAGGATGAGGCGGGCCAGGGCGATGTAGTGCTCCTGGGGCCAGCGGCGCAAGGGCAGCAGGTCGCTGGCGTTGGCGTTGAACAACACCAACCGGTGCCGAGCCGGGTCGAAAGCGGGGGCCCATTCTCGAAGTCGGGTGCGCATGGCGGTTTCCTCGGCTGGGGTGACCATGGCCTGGGGCAGGTTCAGAGCCGAGTCGGGCACCGCGATCTTGGCGAAGGGCGTCTCGGGCTGTGCCGCGGTGACCGCGTGGGCCAGGGCGAAAAAATTCTTCGTGATGTGAAGGTGCGGGTTGTACGCCACTTTGTGGGTCAGCAGGTCGCCTCGATAGAGGCCTTCGTTGGTGAAGGCGTGAAACCCTACGCGGCGGCGTGCCCCGCTGAGGCCGGTGAGCAGGGCGGTGAACCGGCTGAACAGTTCGAGATCGACGACGGTGTCGATCTGGCGTCGCCGCGCCCAGACCAGGAAGGCGAGGGTATCCCAGGCGAGATGGAACAACCCGTCCTCGCGGATGGTGCGAATGTTCTCCTCGGGGATGGGGTGCAGCAGGTCGAGGCTGGCTTTGTTGCGGGCGAAGATCAGAAAGAACGTGGAACAGCCGTGCTCGCGTTGCAGGTGCCGCAGGACGGGATCGACCAGGATCGTGCTGCCCATTTCGGAAAGCTCGATGAACAGCACGTTCCGGGGCGGGCGGGGGCGGCGGGGGACGAGCCACTCCCACGCCTTGACGGCCAGGGTGGCCAGGAAGGTCAGGGGGATGCCCACCCAGTAATCGATGGCCCGCATGGTGTCGACCTGCATGGCGCCCATGATACGAGCATCGAAGCCGGGAGTCAAAGGGACGGGTGGGTTGCGGGAAGTCCCTTCCCAGTCCGCGGACTTTGCCTCGAAGAGGGGGAGGGCGGACTCCGGCGACCGACCCGGGGTGGAACCTGTCCTTCCGCGCGAGGCCGATGACGGGGCCCGCGAGGCCGGCCTTGCCACCATCAGGACCTGCCCGGGCGCGCGGTTGGGATGATGGAGCCGGAGCCCCCGACTGTCCAGCCGGTCGCGATCAACGGGAGCGGTCAGGGGGTGGGGAAGGAGGGTCCGGGCGGCGGAAGCTGATCGGGGTGCGGCTGTTTTGGAGAGTGGTGATGGTGATGGTGCGGAGAAGGCGTCCCCGCGAAATGAGCGGATGGCTTTCGGAGGCATTGGGACCATGGAATCGGGGGAGCCAGCCGCCGACTTCCGACCAACGTCCTTCGTCGACGTAGGCAAGATGGGAGCCGGTCGCAAGGGTGCGGTTCTGCCACCAATACCCCCACTGGCCGGTGCCGCAGATCTCGGCGATACGATCGGGGGGAAGCCCGCCGTAGAAAGATACCAGGGCGGTCAGCGGGGCCCCCTGCCCGACGAAGACGAAACGGTGCTCGGTGCGTTCGTCGAAGGCGCGCAGGGCGGCGCCCATCTGGGTCCACCCGTGGAGGCGGGTCGAAACGTCCGACCGGACGGGCAGCGGCAACACCAGGGTCAATGCCTGGAGGGCGGCGAGCGCGGCAAGCAGGCCGGAGGTGCCGAGCACCCAGGCGGTGCGGCGGCGCGGGGTCGGACCTTCCCCCAGCCATTCGGCGACCAGGGGCATGAGGGAGAGGTAGGCCACCTGCGGCCAGTTGGCCTCGACTTTGGAGCGCATCCCGTTGAACGCGAAAAAACAGAGCATCGGCAGGCCCGCCGCCGCCAGGAAGAACCGCCGTTCGTCGCCCGCCCGCCAGGCGGCGCGCAGCCGGGTCAGACCCACGCTCCAGAGCGCGACCAGGAGCAGGGGCCCGATCGTCACCAGTTGCCCGCCCAGAAACTCCCCCAGGTTGGCGGAAAATGGCCGAGGGCTGGCTTTCAAGCCATGATGCAGCTGAAACCGGAGGGAAGCCCAGTCATGCTCGAGGTTCCAGATGAGGACGGGAACGGTTCCCAGGGCGGCCAGTCCGACCATCGTCCAGAACGGCCCGCTCCCCACCCGGGGGCGCAACCGCGGGAAAGCCAGCAGCGTGGCGGCGATGCCCGGCACCAGGAAGATCATCGTGTATTTCGACATGGCGCCCAGCCCCAAGGCCAGACCGGTCAACAGCCAGGGCTGCAGGCCAGGCGTGGCCTCGAAGGAGGGGCGTTCCGGAACGGGGGTGGAGCCTGTGCTTAACCCTGCCGACGGGGCGAGGGCAGAGGCCGAGGAGGCGAACGGGCCACTGGCGGCCGGCGCGGTGATGACTGGCGCAGGGGCGTCCGGTTCGGTCGCGCCGGTGGCAGAGAACCCATCGGCCAGGCCAATCGCCGGCGTCCCCGTCGGGGTTGGTCCGCTTTCGGAAGCCGGGCGGCGCAGCAAGCCAAGGAAAGCGGTGGTGGCGGCCGTCCACGCCACGGCGAGCGGGACGTCGGGGGTGGTGATGAACCCCAGGGCCAGGCCGGCCGGGGTCAGGTGGGGCATGGCGGCGGCCAAGCACCCCGTGCGGGGGTTGCCCAGATGGTCGCGACCGATGACAAACAGGAGCCACGACACGAGCCCGATGCCGATCCAGGATGGCAGTCGCACGGCGACCGCGGTGTCGCCAAACAGCAGGCGCCCCAGCCCGATCAGATACCCCACCATGGGCGGGTGGTCGTAGTACGACCAGTCGGGCCGCCGGGCGTATTCCCAGTAATAGGCTTCGTCCGGGGTCAGGTCGAGCGTCAGGCCCAGCACCAACCGCAGGGCCAGCCCCCCGGCCCACACCACCCAGAACCGCCGCTCCCAACCCATGGCCTGGCATTATACGAAAAATCCGTTCCCCAAACCATTTTTTCGCAGCCTCTTCCCATGCGGGTGGCGAAAGTCAATGTGTCCCACTCATTCGTTCACAAACCCAATTTCCGGAACCGCTCCCCATGCGGAAGACAGGAATCATTGTGTCCCCAGCCTTTCAGGGCGGGGGCAGGACGCGGGCAAGCGCCCCCGCCGCGGCATGGTCAGGGGCGATGGCCAACACCAGGTCGAGATCGGCGCGGGCGGCCGCCCAGGCCCGGGCTCCGACGTGCGCGGCGGCGCGTCCCACCCGGGCATCGAGATCGCACGGGTGGGCATCGAGCACCGCGGTGAACTGGGCGGCCGCTTCATCCCACTGCTCCTCGCGCAAAAGCGCCACTCCGAACTGGTGGTGGGCCAGCGCAAGGTCAGGGTAGAGGTTCAGCGTGTGCCCTACAGGGTGCGGGCATCGTGCCATACGTGGCATTGCCGATGGCTGGCCAGGCCGAGCCCCACAGCGATCAGCAGCAGTCCAGACGCCCAGATCGCGGAACCAGGGATCCTGCGGGGTAGCCCTGGACGCCCCCGAGGGGGGCAGGAGGCAGCCTCCCAGACCGCCGAACCAGGAAGCGTGCGGGGCATGGGGCCAGCTGTCATGTCCGGGAGGACCTCAGCCGATGTCCGGCTCCCATGTCTCTTGCGTGCCTTGCCTTTCGGCGGTTGCGGGGGATCGGTGGCAACTGACTCGAGTGAGCCAGTTGTGTGAATCGGTTTTTCGCTCGCCGTGTACATTGTGCCCCTGATTCGGTCGGCACCTCCGAGTGAACGGAACATGAAAGCGGCCGGTTTGGGGGGGCAAGCGACAGGCTCGAGAGTTGGGAAAAGGCCAACCGGGCCGCCCAAGCAGGGCGGCCCGGCCGGGAACGGGTCTGGATTGCTTTGGAAACAGGCAGTTCCTACTGAGAGGTAGGGGTGCTGAAGGGTTCGTGATGGAACCTGCTGAAATTCACTTCGGCCAGCCCGGAAGAGTCGTATCCGAACCCGTATGCCTTCCTGATACGACACGTCGTGCGGCTGTGTCCTACGGCTGTGTCGTATGGCAAGCTCGCCTGGATATTCCTGGGATGGGCGCTGCTTCGTGGCAAGATCGGGTCATTCGGTCTGCCAAAGACGCGATGGATGCCCGCCTCCCGAATAGCCCCCGCCGAACATCTTGCCCGGTGGGGGAAATTCGGGTAGGATGCGGGCATGCCGCCGACTCCTCTCAGCCTGCCCCCCGCCGTTCTGGCCGATCTCCAGCCCTATTTCGAGGCTGGGGAAAAGGTGATCGGCGCCATCTCCGCGGGGTCGGGCCAGGTTGGCCGTCCGGGTGAGTTGTGGCTGGTGCTGACCGGCGCGCGCCTGTATTACCACACCCAGGAGACCGGCAAAGACCCGGTCATCGCCCTGCTGCCGCGCAGCGACCTGGCCTCGATCACCTATTTCCAGCACTCTCGCGGGATCACGCTGACGTTCGTGCCCCGCTCGTCGCCCCGCAGCGTCAGCAAGATCTCCTTCCCCAAGACGCAACGGGCGGCGGTGGAAACCTTTTGCGAACCCTTGGCCCCTCTGATCACGTTCGAGGCGGAAGGCCGCTCCGGCGCCCGCGTCGGCGAGGCATCTCCCGCCGGGTCGGGCCCCGGAGCGGCGTTGCGACCCATGGTTGGAGACGAACCCGCGCCGCCGGCTCCTCCCGCCCCGGGGGCCGTTTCACCCTCCCCGGCCCCTCCGCTCCGTGCGGGTCCCGGACCGGTGCTGCCGGCCGCGCCTGCGTCTTCGGCGGCGCCTGCGTCTTCGGCCGCGCCTGCGTCTTCGGCGGCGCCTGCGTCTTCGGCGGCGCCCGTCCCGGCCGGAGCGGTCACCGGTTTGCGCGGCGCCTCCCCGGCCACCCCGGCCTGGGAATACCTGGGGGCCGGCCCGGCCACGGCGGGACGTTTCTCCGTCCCGCCGGCTCCCGGCAGGCCCGTGGAGACCCCCGAACTACCCGCCCCGCTTCGTTCGACCGTTGCCCCCACGCCTCCAGCCCAGGAAAAGCCTCGCGGTATGACCCTTCCGCGAGAGCCCTCGCGGGCTGAGACTTCTCCTGCCGCTTCCCCCAAAAGCCCGTCGCCGGAGGTCCCCCTTCCGGCGGCTTCCCCCTCTGTCTTTTCCCCGAACGCGAAGACCAC
>CALLCO010000139.1 GCA_937998695.1 Candidatus Ozemibacteraceae bacterium | reverse complement strand
TGCACGTGGCGGCAGGCCTCGAGATGGATGGTCAGGCGGTCGGCACCAGCCTCGCGATAGGCCTTCAACCACTGCTGGGGCTGTTCGATCATCAGGTGAACGTCGAATGGCAGCTTGGAATGGCGGCGAAGGTGGGCGATGACGGGCGGGCCGAAGGTCAGGTTGGGCACGAAATGGCCGTCCATGACGTCGAGGTGGACCCAGTCGGCGCCGCTGGCCGCGACGACGGCGAGCTCCTCGCCGAGTCGGGCGAAATCGGCCGACAGGATGGAAGGAGCGATCAGGGGCCGGGTCATCTCTCTCACCAGAACAGGATCAGGAGGATCATGAGCAGGAGCAGCGCGCCCATCATCAGCAGGGGATTGCGCCACCAGCGGGTCTGCTCGTCCGCCTTGCGCCAGATCCGACTGGTCGGGGCGGACCGGCCGATCTTCGGAACGACCGTCAGCCGGGGTCGGGTGGGGGGTGCAGCCTCCGGCTCATCGGCGGCGAACTCTTCGGGAAGGTCCTCGGGCTCAGGGGAAGCGGCCAGGGCGGTGGCCCCCGACCCTGCCATGGGGGCGGCCATCTGGCCAGCGACGGCCGGGGTCCCCCCTGTCTGGCGGGCCTGCGCCCCGGCGGCGGCCAGGGGCGGCGCAGCTGCGGCGGGGCGGCGGGAAGCGACAACGGAAGAACCGGGCAGGCGCCCGTGGATGGCATCGACCACCTCGGCGGCGGTGGCCAGGGCGGCCCGGGCGGTCGGGGCCGTCAAGGCCCGTTCCTTGCGGAGGGCGCCGTCGGAGGCGTGCAGCAGATCGGACAGAGCCACCAGAAAGGCGGCATGCGACTCGAACCGACGCCGCACGTTGCGGGTCAGCGTGCGGTCGAGAACATCGACCACCCGATCGATGTCCTCGGGGGTCAGATGGGCGTGCCGCACCCGCAGAGCTTGGCGCAGCCGGGACTCCCACAGTTCGTGCAGGCCGCCCCGTTTGCGGATGGGGGATTCCCCGGTCAGCATTTCGAACATGGTCGAACCCAGGAAGAATAGGTCGGACTGTACCCCCGCCGCTTCGTCGTACTCACGGTTCTCGGCGCCGACCAGCTTGAGCCGCGGATGGGAAAACGTGAGCACCTTGACCGACCCATCCCGCAACCGGAAGACATTGGACAGCTTGATCGAGCGCCGCGTCACCTTCTGGTCGCAGGCATACTGCAGCACGGCGGTCAGATCCTGAATGACCCGGCCGACATCTTTGAATGAGGGAGGGTCGCTCTGCATCCAGGTTTTCAGGTCGACGCCCTCGAACAACTCGGTGACGACGAACGGGCGACGGCCGAACAGGTCCATGTCGAGGATGTGGACGATCGATGGGTGGGAGAGGGCGGCAAACGCCTTGATCTCCTCGCAGAAGATCTGGATCCGTTCTTGGTTGTCGCACAGCTCCTCGCGCAGGAGCTTGACGGCGACGGTGGCGCCGGTCTCTCGTTCGAGGGCGGTGAACACCTCGAACTGATGGCTCTCCGAGAGGGTCTGGAGCAGTTCATACTTGCCGTTGATGAGCGTGCCGATCATTCCTGCAGCCTCCGCTGTTCCATGGTGCAGGGGAGTCTATTGCACCGGACGTTCCTCGATGGGAACGTCGTTGATATAGATCTGGATCTTACTGGACGGGAGCCGGGGCACCGCCACCTTGATCAGGTCGAGGGGCTTGTGGGTCCCCGCGTAGACCTGGGTGCGACCGTTGCGCGAGACCTGGAAGAACTTAACCTCCTTGGGCATGAAGCCGTCGGGCATGACGAACGAGATCTGGCTGGTCTCGGGAGCGGGTCCGGGAGTGGGTCCGGGTCCAGGCCTGGTGGTCACTGGCGGCGGGGGCACCACCTGCGGCTCCGCCGGGTCGTCGGCGAGGAAGATCTGCGGCGCGGCCGGGGCGGTGGGCGCGGCGGCGGACGCCGGGGCGGCGGGCTTGGCCTCGTCGCGCGGCTTGGCCGGGGCGGGGGTGACTTCGGCGGAGGCACCGGCCATGAACTCGAACCGCTCGAGGTCGGCGGCTTTGGCGGTGCCGGCTTCGTTGCCCGAGGAGACGAGCAGGTCGACCGTGGCGCCTTCCCCCACCGTCTCGAAGGGGGCGGGAACGGTCGAGATGACCGTTTGCGAAGGTCGGAACGGATCTTTGCGGGTGATGACCCGGCCGGACTTGAGGCCCCAGGCGGTCAGGCTGGCCTGGGCATCGTTGAGGGTCTTGCCGGTCAGGTTGGGCAGGGGCATCCGCACCGGGCCACGCCCGAGGCTGACCAGCAGGTCGACCTTGCCCTGCACCGCTTGGCCCATGGCCGGCAAGGGCGACTGGGTGATGACCCGGTCGCGATCGATCTTGCCGGAGCGGATGTAGGCAATATTCCCCTCGAGCAACTGGGCATTCAGCAGGGCCAGCCGCGATTCGCGCAAGTTGCGCTGATAGAGGTCGGGCACGTTGACCTGCTTGCTCCCCAGGGAAATGGTCAGCAGCACCTTCTTGTTGGGCTTGACCCGGGTGCCCGCCTCGGGGAACTGGGCGATGACGAAGTCCTTGGGATACCGCAGATCGAACTTCTCGTCAGCCTTCTCGATCACGAGGTCGGCCGGCTTGTCCTTGAAGACCTGGACTAGGTGCTTGCCCTTGAAATCGGGCACCTCGATGGTCTCGCCGCGGTTGAAATACTCGTTGAGCTGGCCGCGCAGGTAGAAGAAGGCGGCGACCACCCCGGCGATGAGCAGGGAGATCAGGATCAGCATCTTGACCAGGATCAGCAGGCAGGATTCTTTCTTGGCCATGGCTTCACTTTCCGGCGAGCTGTCCGCACGCCGCCAAGATGTCGGCCCCGCGGGACCGCCGGACGGTGACGGGCAGGCCCGCCTTTTTCAACACCTTGCGGAACTCCTTCTCGGCGGCTTCGGGAGCGGGTTTGTAAGTGCAGCCGGGGAAGGGGTTGAAGCGGACGAGATTGACGTGACAGAGGAGACCTTCGCAGAACTGCACAAGGTTGAGGGCATCGGCAAGGCTGTCGTTGACGCCCTTCAGCAGGGTCATCTCGAAGCTGACCCGGCGGTTGGTGCGATCGAGGTACTCGACGAGGGCCGCCCGCAGACGGTCGAGCGGGTAGCGCTTGTTGAGCGGCACGAGATGGGAACGGACCTGGTTGTCCACGGAATGCAGAGAGACGGCAAGGTTGACCTCGCCGGGCCGCCCGGCCAGTTCCCGGATGCCCTCGACCACCCCGGCCGTCGAGATGGTGATGCGGCGGGTGGCCAGGCCGAGCTGTTTGGGGTCGGTGAACAGGTCGATCGCCCCGAAGACCGCCTGGCGGTTGAGGAAGGGCTCGCCCATGCCCATGAAGACGATGTTGGTAGGTCGAGCGCGCAGGATCTTGGCCAGCAACATCAGTTGCAGCACGATCTCCTCGACGGTGAGGTTGCGGGTGTACCCCAGAGAGCCGGTCCGGCAGAAGGCACACCCGACCGGACAACCCACCTGGCTCGACAGACAGAAGGTCAGCGCCTCGTCGTCGGGCAGGCCGACCGCTTCGATCCGCTGGCCATCGGCCAGAGGGAGGGACAGCTTGGTCGTGCCGTCCGCGCCACGCAGGGTCTCGAAGTCGGTGGGCAGAATGGTGGGGAAGGCCTCGGCCAGCTTCTGCCGCGCTGCCACCGACAAGTCGGTCATGGCGGCAAAGTCGAAGACGAGCTTGCCGAACAGCCATTCCCAGACCTGCCGGGCCCGGAATTTCTCCAGGCCCAGCGCCGTGACGGCCTTCTGGAACTCTTCGAACGCAATGGGCAACAGGGGCGTAGGGGACATGGTCTCCTCCAGTCAGAACATCGGCATTCCCGGCCCCGGAGATAACCCTCGATCGCACAGTCGACTCTCCGACCTGTGAACTCGCGCCGACCGCCGGCCAGGAAGCACATCTGACGCGGGCACGCCACCCCGGTTCGCGGGGAAGGGGGGCAGGCGGGAGGGAGGAGGGATCAGTGGAAGTTGTATTTGTCGAGCATGTCGCCCATGAGCTGAACGAGGGTCAGGATCTCTTTCAGCACGGCGATATACTGTCGGATGTAGTTCAGTTGTTCGTTGACCGCGCTGGCCACGCGTTTGGTGCCTTCCGAGGTGATCTTGGTGGCGCCCGAGATGCTCTCGATGCTCTGTCGCAACGACTCGATATTGGTCGACTGCTCGCGGCTGGCATTGCTGATGTCCTGGATCATCTTGTTGACGCTGGTAACCGAATTGACGATCAGGGTCAGGTTGCTGCCGGCGACATTGGCGACGTTGACCCCCTCGATGACCTTGGAAGTGCCCTTGCTGATCGTCTGCACGGCATTCCCGGTCTTCTCGAGCATGCCCTTGATCTTCTTGCCGATGTCCTCGGCCGCCTCCCCGGACTCTTCAGCCAGCTTGCGCACCTCTTCGGCGACCACGGTGAAACCCTGTCCGTGTTCGCCGGCGCGGGCCGCCTCGATGGCCGCGTTGAGCGCCAGCAGGTTGGTCTGGTGGGCGATGCCGGTGATGGTGTTGACGATCTCGCCGATCTGTTTGCTGGCCGAGTTGAGGCTTTCGATCATGTCCTCCAGGGCCATGACCTCGTCTTTGATCGCCTCCATGGTGCCGATCGTCTCGGTGACCGCCCGCCGTCCCTCGGTCGCCACCTTGGCGGCCCCAGCACTGTCGCTGGCGGCGGCCTGCGACCGTTCGGCGATGGTCTGGGCGGAGGTGGAGACCTCCTGGATGCTGGCCGTGGTCATCTCGACGGTGTTAGCGATATAGTTCGAACTGCGGGAGATCTCCTGCACATCGGTGAAGAACTGCCCGACATTCTCGTCGGAGAACACCGACGTGGTGGTCAACGGCTCGATCTTCTTCACCAGCTCCTGCGAAATGGAACGTGTCTCGGACAGGATGTTGCGGGCCGTGTGGAGGAACTTCTCGAACTCGGCCGCCGCCCCCAGCAGATCGTCGTCGTCGTCGCCCCGGTCCTCGTTCCGGAAGGAGGCGAGTTTCCGCAACACCTCGCGCGCCGGAGCGCTGAGCGTGCTGAGGAAGACCCAGAACCCAGCGGCGGCGAAGGGAATGAACAAGAGCGACCCCATCATGAAAAAGCGCGAGAAGGCTTCGAGATCGCGCAGGGAATTGACCAACTTGTCGAGCCGGTCGGTATTGGCGTTGACGTATTCCACGACGTCGAGGTTCGTCTTTGATTGGGTGGGAAGTCCCTTGACACCGAGCACTATCGGGACCTGCGCCGTCGCCACCTTCGCCTTGAGGAGAATGTAGTTGGCCACCCCGACCGGGATGAGCAGGGCCACGAGCAGGAAGCCGATCAGCTTCCCCTGGGTGGTCAAGCTCTTGGGCATGGCAGGCGGTTCCCGTCCTTCATTCCTGATGAGGGTGCCGACATTCTACCATAACCTCTCTTCCCGGCAGGGAAAGGCCTCCATCGCACCCTGGACATCCTATTCTCCGCCAAAGATCCCGGTGGCGGCCAGGGTTTCCCGGGTCAGGCACCCTTCCCGAAGAATCCGGGGGGGGAATTCCGTCAGGTCGACCACTGTCGAGGGCGGGGAAGGGGCCAAAGCCCCGCCGTCAAGCACCCAGGACAGATCAGTAGCAAATTCCCGGGCGATGGCGTCCGGATCGAGAAGGGGCGGCTGGCCCGACCGGTTGCAGCTGGTCGTTAGCAGGAATCCCGGATAGGCCGCCAGCAAATCCCGCAGATCAGGATGGGCCGGCACCCTGATCCCGAGCGTGGGCCAGGGCAACCAGGCCCGCCACGCCGCAGGAGTGGGGAAGACCACGGTCAGGGGCCCGGGCCAGAAGGTCGACAGCAGCTTCGCCTGGCCCTCATCGGGCCGGATGCCCAACTCCTCGAGTCGGTCCGCCCCGGCAAGGAACAGGATCAGCGGTTTGCGCTCCTCGCGGCCCTTCAGCGCGTAGATCGCCCGGATCCCCTCGCCTGACGTGGCGTCTGCCGCCAGACCATACAGGGTGTCGGTGGGCAGGGCGGCCACCCCACCCTGCCGGAGATCCGCCACGAAGGCCGCCCAGCGGGCCGGATCTCCTAGAAGATCCGTGATGGTGGTGCGGTTCATCAGGCCCGGCGCTCCCAGACCAGGCAGCGCTCGCGCCCGGCCGCATCGTCGAACGCCTCCCGCACCTCGAGATCAGGGGCAGGAAGCCGCAGCAAGGCCGCCCGCTGGCCGTGCCCGTGCTCGAGAGCCACCAGCCCGCCCGGCCGCACGACCCGGCCGACGCCTTCCAGCAGCCGCCCGATGAGGCCGATCCCACCGGGCCCGCCGTCGAGGGCCACCCGCGGCTCGTGATCCCGCACTTCCGGTTCCAGGCCGGGCAGGTCGAGGGGATCGATGTAGGGCGGATTGCCCACCACGAGATCGAGCGCGCCGCCGCGCACCGGGCCGGCCAGATCCCCCCGGACCAGCCCCAGCCGGCCCGCTTCGGCGGGGTGCCGGGCCAGGTTCCGCTTCGCATAGGCCAGGGCCGCCGCCGAGACATCCACCAAAATCCCCCGCGACCGCGGCCAGCGGCGGGCCAGGGCCAGGCCGATGGCGCCGGTCCCGGTGCCGAGGTCGGCGAACACCACGGCAGGGTCCGGGCCGAACCGCGCGACCAGCGGGCTGCCCAGCAGGCGGTCGACCCAGTCTTCGGTCTCGGGCCGCGGGATCAGGACCCCGGGGCCAACCTCGAGGGTCAGGTCGAGGAAGGGCCATCTTCCCAGAATGAACTGGAGCGGTTCCCGGGCCAACCGTCGCTCCGCCAGCCGGGTCAGGGTCGCGGCTTCGCCTTCGGACAGCGCTCGCCCACCCCGTTCGGCCATCACCTGCAGGCGGGGAATCCCCAGCACCGTCTCGAGCAGGAGACCGGCCTCGGCCGCCGCCCCCTCCCCATCGGCCAGACCCGCGCGCCGGAATGCGGCCGCGGTCGCCTTCAGCCAGTCCCGACCCGTCATGGCAGCCACCTGTCCACCAGATGCCTCTTTAGTCAGGGTTGGCAGCCGTGGCCGCCAACTTCTTCAGATTGTCGGCCTCGATCAGGCTGCGGATCGTCTCGTCGAGGTCGCCTTCGAGAATGTCGGCCAACTTGTACAGCGTCAGTCCGATGCGGTGATCGGTCATCCGTTGCTGCGGGAAATTGTAGGTGCGGATCCGTTCCGAGCGGTCGCCCGATCCGATCTGCAGGCGTCGGTTCTCGGCTCGGTTCTTGTCCTGCTCCGCCCGGGCGTTGTCGAGCAGCCGGGCCCGCAAAATCCGCAGAGCCTTGGCCTTGTTCTTGTGCTGGCTCTTCTCGTCCTGACAACTGATGACGATGCCGGTGGGAAGGTGGGTCACCCGCACCGCCGAATCGGTGGTGTTGACGCTCTGGCCCCCCGGCCCCGACGACCGGAAGACATCGATGCGCAAGTCCTTCTCGTCGATCTGCACGTCGACTTCTTCCGCTTCGGGCAGAACCGCGACGGTCGCCGCCGATGTATGGATCCGCCCCGAGGCTTCGGTCTCGGGGACGCGCTGCACCCGGTGGACCCCACTCTCGAACTTCAGCTTCCCATAGACGCCATGGCCCTGGACTCCGAAAATGACTTCCTTGATGCCGCCCAGGCCGGTTTCGCTGAGGCTCATCACCTCGCACTTCCAACCCTGCCGATCGGCATACCGGGTGTACATCCGGTAGAGGTCGGCGGCGAACAGGGCGGCTTCCTCGCCCCCCGTGCCGGCCCGGATCTCGATGATGGTGTTCTTGGTGTCGTCTTCATCCTTGGGAATCAGAAGGAACTTCAGCTCCTGTTCGAGGGCGGCCAGCCGTGGTCGCAGGGCGGCCACTTCCTCTTCGGCCATGGCGTGCATCTCGGGGTCGGTCTCGGTGCCGAGCAACTGCTCCGCCTCCTCGAGGCTGCGCCGGACCTGAGAGAACTCGGTGAAGGCGGTCTTGATCGGCTCGATCTCGGCCCGCTTCTTGGCGATCTTCTGGAATTCGGCGGGGTTGCCGAGGACCGCCGGATCGGACAGCCTCGTGGTCAGTTCATCGAACAGGGCGCAGAGGGCGGCGAGCTTGTCGAACATGGGCTCAGAGCGATTCGATCACGTTTTGGACGAGCTTCAAGAAATAGGGGTGCGCGGCGGCGGCGGCCTTGACCACCATCTCGTGGTCGACCTCCTCATGCCCCTCGCCCGTGGCCATGTCGGTCACGCAACTGATGCCCAGAATCCGTTTCATCCCGGCATGCACGGCCACGATCACCTCGGGAACGGTCGACATCCCGACCGCATCGGCCCCGAGAATCCGGAAGGCGCGTAGCTCGGCCGGCGTTTCATAGTTGGGGCCGGTCACCGCCAGATAGACCCCCTTCTGCATCGGGGCGCCGATCTCGCGGCCGATCTTCATGGCTAGATCAACCAGCTCGGGGGTGTACACCGCCTGCATCGGCGGGAAGCGGGGCCCGATCGTCTCATCGTTGGGCCCGATCAGCGGATTCTGCCCCATGAAATTGATGTGGTCGGTCATCACCATCAGGTCGCCCACCTGGAAATTCCGGTTCAACCCGCCCGAAGCGTTCGTGATGATCAGGTCGCGGACGCCCAGGGCATGCATGACCCGCATGGGGAAGGTCACCTCCGACATGGTGTATCCCTCGTAGAAGTGGAACCGCCCCTGCATCACGACCAGTTCCTTGCCGGCCCAGGTGCCGAAGACGAGCTGCCCCGCATGCCCCTTCACCGTCGAAACCGGAAAATGCGGAATATCCTGGTAGGGCACCACCACTTTCGTCTCGAGGTGGTCGGCGAAACTTCCCAGGCCCGATCCCAGGACCACCGCCACAGTGGGGGTCCGGGAGACCCGGTTTTTCAGGAAGAGAACAGCGTCGGCGATTTTCTGCTTCATGGGTTCCCCTTTGCATGAACTGGGAAAACCGCCCACCGGCGACCCGCCGGGGCGGCAGTGCAGGGTACCATGCCCGCCAAGACCTGTCAAAGCGCGCCGATAGGTTGTTTTCTGTCGCGGGACAGGCAAGGGGGAGCGGGGATGAACCGCTACCGCCGTGAGGCGTAGACGCGGGTGGCAAGCGGGATATAGGTGCTGGCCGGGAACTGCTGGCGCAGGAAGGTCAGCACACGGGCCGCCTCTTCGAAGTTTCCCACCTCCACAAGGATGCGGATGATGTAGTAGAGGGCGCCTTCGCGAACGGCCAGGGTGCGCGAGGAGGCATAGGCTTCCCGGAACCCCAGATAGGCTTCTGACAATAACCCCATGGCATACTGGGTGTAGGCACTCAGAAACTTGTAGCGGTCAATGGGGATGGACCGAGGGTCGGGCTTGATGCGCTGCAGCAAGGAAAACGCCGACTGCGGGTTGCGCTCTTGGATGTAGCACTCGGCCAGCAGGTAGGCGGCCTTCTGGAACTCCTTGTCGGTCAGTCCCCCGTAGAGGGCGTCGGTCAGGGCGAGCCGCGCCGACAGGTATTCCTTCTCCTCGAAGAACCGCATGCCCCGCGCCAATTGTTCGCGGGCATGCACAGGCTGGGCGTTGGCGATCAGCGTGCGCGCCACGTAGTCGTTGGCGTAGCGCGTCATCACGTCCTCGGTCAGGCCGTTGAAGCACAGGCGCAGTTCGCGCCGCACGTCCCCGCTTTTCATCAGTTCCTTGATGAAGCGGTGGAACGCTGGCATGCCGTAGGTCTTCAACAAGAACTGCACCTTCAGGTAGTTGGCGACGTATTTCTCGAGGGAGATGGGATTGCCGTCGTCGCTCTCGTCTTCGTTGGCGATGAACGACAGGTCGAAGCCGCGCCGCATCAGCGCTTTGATCCGGGCCAGACCCTGGTCGGCGGCATGCACCGCCGTCCCTTCCTTGACCCACATCGGCAGCGCATCGTAGCGGTCGAGGCCCATGACCTGGGCCATCACGGCGTGGGTCAGTTCATGGGTCATCTCCTCGATCAGGGTGGCCTGCCCTTCCATCAGGAACTGCAGGTCGAGGTAGATGTAATGCAGGATCCGCCCTTCCGAGCCGATCACCGACCGCCGTTTGCCGCGCAGGCGCATGCCGTTATGGGTCAGATGGTCGGAAAAGACCACGATCACCTGGAGATCCTCGATGACCGGGATGCCCAGCGCATGGGTGATCCGCTGCATCGCCTCCTGGTAGACGAAGGGCAGGTCGGCCAGGAACTTGGCATACTCGGGGTTGCCCCGATACCGGCCGGTGTAGCTGGTATCGACATGCAGGGCCGCCCCCGCGGGGGCGGCCAGCCACAGGCTGGCCAGCCAGGCGACGATCAGGACAGGGCGCCAGCGACGGTTCATGGGCCCCCATCCCCCTCGGCGGGACCGGCCCCGATCGGCACGTCTACCCCCTCACTGGAGGTCGATGCGCTCGTGGAACCGGAGCCCGCCCCCTCTTCGGGGGCCGGCGCCACCGGGCTGGCCAGGGAGGCCGGCACCGGGGCGATGACGGGAACCCGCTCGGCGGGCGTGTCCAGTCCGGCCGCCCCGGAGGCGGGTTCCTCGCCGATGCGGCGGATGGCCACCCCCAGCGAGGCGATGAACTGGGTGACTTCCTGCCGCAGCGCCGGGTCACCCTGCACGTCAGGGCGTTCCCACAGGGTTTCGAAAGTTCGGCGGGGCTCGGTGAGCAGCCCGAGCTGATGGCTGATGACGGCATGATGGAACTCGATCTCGGCCGACGGGGTGGCGACGGCTTCCCTGATCTCCAGCATGACTTGGTAGGCCTCCCCGGCCTGCCCGTTCTTGTACAAGGCCCAGGCCAGGGTATCGAGGTTGAAGACGTGGTTGGGCAGCCGGGCGACCGAGGCCCGGGCCAGTTCGAGCGCCGCGCCCAGGTCGCGGTTCAGTTCGAGCAGGGTATAGGCCAAGTTGTTGAGGGTACGGGCATCCTCGGGATCGCGCCGCAAGGCCTCGCGATAGGCGGTCACCGCCCCTTCCCGGTCTTGGGCTTTGAGCCGCAAATCGGCGAGGGCAACCCACAGAGCGGGGTCGAGCGGCTTCAGGTCGACCGCCGCCGACGCGGTGTCCACCGCCTCCCGGGTCCGGCCGACCTGGTCGAGCCCGATCGCCAGGCCCAGGCGATACCGGGCATTGCCCGGCGCCAGCCGGGTGGCTTCCTGCAGGTCCCGCACCCCTTCCTCCGCCCGCTCGCGGTCGGGCCGGCCGACGCGCAACAACCCGCGCAAATGCAGGGCCGGAGCGAACTCCGGCGCTTCGGCCAAGGCCCGGTCGAGATTGGCCAGGGCGGTCCCGGACAACTGGAAATCGGCTGCCACCCTGGCGAACAGAAACTCCCGCTGGTGGACCGGCAGCCCGATCACCAGCAGCACCGAACCCAGCAGCGTCCCCAGGAAGACCGGAATGGCCCCGAATCGGCTGAGCGCCCGCCAGCGTCTTCCCCACCATAACACGCCCGCTTCTCCTGCCGGCACTGGAACCTGGTCGCGGCCGATCAGCAGAGCCAGCCCCAGCAGGCCCAGCGGCAGGAAGACGGCGAACACCAACCCCAGCTTGAGTCGCTCCTCATCGCGGAAGGTCAGAGCGGGCATGCCCTCCGGCATCAGGTATTCCTGCAGGGGAAGCGAGACCAGCACGCAGGCGATGAGCTGGAAGGTGCCGAACAACCCCGCCCGCCAGGGCATCGTCGGGCGGAAGGGGATGCCGAAGCTGCGGCAGAGGATCCAGGCACCGCCCCCCAACACCAGATAGACCATCGACAGGAACGACAGACCGATGGTGGCCCCGGTCTCGACGGGGTCGTCGAGCCCAAGGTCAACGGCGACCATGATCCCCGTCAGCAGAAAAATGAAGGGGGTCGAGAAAAACAGCACCCGCCCCTTGGCGTCCAGCCCCGGCGAGGCCAGGTCGCCGCCGCACATGGTGCAATAGACCGCTTCGGGTCGGTTCTCACCTCCGCAGGAGGAACAGCGTTGTCCGTTCATCCGACCTCGTGCACCTCGCCGACGAAGGATTTCTGCATCATCGATTCGACGGTCGGCAGGTCGCGACCCTGGCCCAACACCCACATCAGCTTGACCAGCGTCGTCTCGGGCGTCATGTCCATGGCCGGGATCGCCCCGGCCTGCAGCGCCGCCCGCCCCACCTGATACAGCTCCATTTCCGTCGACCCCACCAGGCATTGCGTGCAGACCACGACCGGCGTTCCGGCCCCGGTGGCGCGGGCGATGGCCGGGCAGAGGGAAGCATCGCCCTCGGTCGGCAGGTTTCCCGCCCCGAAGCCTTCCAGCACCAGCCCGTGGTGCGTGGCCGCCAGATGCCCGACCAGGGCCGGTTTGATGCCGGGATACACGGGAATCATCGCCACGTCGGGGTCGAGGAACGGCCGCAGCAGGGCCTTGCGCCGGCTGCGCCGGTGGCAGGGGCCATGCAGCCGGATCGTCAGCCCGATCGTGCCCAGCGGCACCTCGTTGACCGTGGTGAACGCCTGCATGTCGAAGGCCGACGTCTTCTTGGCCCGCGTCCCCCGGATGATCTGCGAGCCGAACACGATGACCACTTCGGCCAGGTCGAGGATGGCCACCCGGAAGGCGTTGATCAGGTTGGTTCGGCCGTCCGACCCGATCTCCTCGAGCGGCACCTGCGAGCCGGTCAGCACGACCGGTTTGGGCAGCTCCTGCAGCATGAACGCAAGCGCCGCGCCGGTATAGGCCATGGTATCGGTGCCATGCGTGACCACAAACCCATCGTAAAGCGGCATCCGTTCGTGGATGACCCGGGCCAGCCGCAACCACAGGTCGGGCTGCAGGTTCGACGAGTCGATGTCAACCAACGGCAGAACATCGACCTGGGCCAGGGCGCGCAGCTCGGGCACCCGGGCCAGCAGCATCTCGGCATCCTGGCAGGGGGCGAGCCCCGTCACCGGGTCGTGGACCATGGTGATGGTCCCGCCGGTCGACACCAAGAGAATCCGCGGCAGTCCCGGGCTCGTCATGTCCGTCCGTCCCTTCCCGTCAGAACTTGTACTCGATGGCAAAGTTGATGTCCTTCTTGTCGGTGATGTCGTCGACCCGCAACTGGAACTTGAGGCCCGGCTTCAGCGCGTAGCCGCTGGTGAAGCGCACGGTCGGGTCGCGGGTGTCGATGAAATCGAGGCTGTAGGTGATGTCCTGCGCCCACTGGTAGTCGAGACCGAGGCCGACCTTCGAGCTGATGACCCCGGCGCGCTTGATCAGCCGCTGCTGGGCATCGCGGGCCAGCATCAGGTTGAACAGCGGGTCGCCGCCGATGTCCTCGACCCCGATGCGGTAGAAGCTGTTCTCGTTGGGGTAGAGGTCGACCAGGATGTCGGAGAAGAAGGTGTCGCTCTCCTTGTGATAGCGCAACAGATACTTGAAGTCGATGCGGGTCTGCTTGATGTTGAGGAAGACCTTGTCGACCGCCTGGGCGATCTTGTGGGCATCGTCGAGGCCAGTCTTGATCTTGGTCCGAATATCCTTCTCGGTGATGATCTCCTTGACCTCGCGGGTGATCTCCTTGGCGTTGTCGGAGGCCTTGCGCAGCGACTCCACCGTTGACCGCAGTTCAGTGGTCATCTTGCGATCTTTGTTCAGATCGAGGATCATCTGGTCGAGACGTTCCGAGACGTCCTTGATGTTTTCGACGATCTCGCGCAGGTTGGCGCGGTTGTCGTCGGTGATCTCGTTGAGCCGCTTGCTGAAGTCGCGCAGGTTGGCGATCATGCCGCG
>CALLCO010000138.1 GCA_937998695.1 Candidatus Ozemibacteraceae bacterium | reverse complement strand
AGGGGGTGGGGCGGGGGGGCGGGGGTTCCTCCGCCGGGCGGACGGGACGGTGACCGGGCGGCGTGGCCCCTCCCGCGGGAGGGGCGGGAGGAGGAGAGGGGCCACTGCCGGCTTGAGAAGGGGCAGACGCCTCGGGGGAGGGAGCCGGCGGAGCCGGGGTGCCGGGGAGTCCGGACCCGCGTCCCTCGACCAGGCTGGCGATGAGATCGTTGACGGCGGCGGCCAGGGGCTGGTTCTGGCTGATGGCGCGGCCGATCTCGCCGAGCACGAAGACGCCAGACAGCCGGTGCTTGGCATCCGCGTGCGTCAGCAGACCTTGGAGGTTGTCGAGGACGGAAAACTCGTTCCAGAGCCAGAGGGCCTTGATCACGTTGGTTTTGACGCGGTTGTCCTCGTGCGACAGCAGGTCCTTGAAATGGTTGACCAGCTTGGCTTCGGGCTTCTGGCGCGCGAGTTTTTGGATGGCCTCGACGGCATTCGCAATGACGCGCGGGTCGGGATCATCGAGGTATGGGGCCAGGAGTTCCCGATGCCCGGGTCCGGCGCAATCCCCCAGCGAAGACACCATGGTGGCGCGGACGATCGAGTTCTTCTCGGTGGGCAGTTTCTGGGTCAACAGGTCGACCGCCTTGTTGGGGGAGCAACGTGCCAGAGCGATCACCGCCTGCAGCCGCACGTCGAAGTTGGGGTCGTCGAGCAGGGGGATCAGATGACCCACGGCGTTGGGCGATTCGATCTTGCGCAGGGCGTTGGTGGCGTTGCGTCGCACGTCGGGGTCTTCGTCCTTCAGGGCCTGGGCCAATTTGGGAATGAACCGCACGTCGCGGATCTCCCCCATGGCATAGGCCGCCGAGCCACGGTACCACTTGTCGGGGTGGGTGAGCATCTGGGTCAGGGTATCGGAGACGTCGAAATCGCCGTATTTGAAGATGGCCTTGGCGACGTTGGCGCGGACCCGGTTGTTGGGGTCTTCCAGGTAGGGTTGGATGATGCCGACGATCGAGCTCGACTTGATCGCTTCGATCGCCTCGATGGCGTTGGCCCGGACGCGGGCGTCCTCGTCGCGGAGGGCGCTCTGAAAGATGGGCAGCAGACGCTCGTTGGCCATGGCGCCGAGCGCCATGATGATGGTGGAGCGGATGCGGGGCGATTTTTCTTGGGCCAGGAGGCGCTTGAGCAGGGGAATAGAGAAGTGGCTCTTGATTTTCCCCAGGGCGGTGATGGCCGAGATGATCGCCTCTTCTTCGAAGAAGAGGCGGCCGCCGCCCGGTGGCGAGCCGCCGGTGACGTTGGTGTCGGCATACTCGTTGAGGGCTTCCATCAGGACGTTGAGGGCCTCGTCGTTCTTGATCATGCCGAGGGCCTGGGCCGCGTTGAAGCGGACTTCCTGCTGAGTGTCGTTGAGGGCTTTCACCAGCAGCGAGACCGCTTTGGTGCTTTCGAGGTTGCCGAGGGCGAGGGCCATGAAATCCTGGATGTTGTCGGTCTCGAAGGTGCGCAGGAGGAAGTCGGTGGCGCGTTCGCCCTTGAACTTGGACAGGGCGATGGCGGCTTCCCGGCGCTGGCCGTAATCGCCCCCGCGGAAGGTCTCGATGAGCACGCCCAGCAAGGGGGCGAGTTTGGCGAGGATCGAATCGATCTGGGATTTGTCCATGGGGGATTGCCCTCTGTCCATGCCGATTCCGGCAATTTTTCCGCAGTGTAGCACGGATCCTCCTCCGGGAAAAGGGGGAGAAATCGCCTTGTCCCATGTGAAGAGGGGGAGGGGATGGTATACTGGCGGAGTATGGCTGACGAGAACAGTTTGTACCAGTTGTTGAAACAGACGTTCGACCGCCGGGGGTCCGACCTGCACCTGAAGGTGGGGCTGCCCCCCGCCATCCGTATCGACGGGGCGATCACCCATCTCGAAGGCGTCCGGTTCAACCGCCGGGAGTTCGAGAAGGTGATGGAGGCCCTGCTGACCCCCGCCCAACAGGACCGCTTCAACGCGGGGGGCGAACTCGATTTCGCCTATACCCTGGAGGGGGTCTGCCGCTTCCGCGTCAACCTCTATCGCGATGTCAACGGCATCGGGGCGGTCTTCCGGGTGATCCCCTCCAAGGTCTTCACCTTCGAGGAGATCGGCCTGCCCCTGGCCGCCCAGAAGCTGATCGAGCAGCCCAACGGGCTGATCCTGATCACCGGGCCGACCGGCGCCGGCAAGACCTCGACGCTGGCCAGCTACATCAGCTACGTCAACGCCAAGGCGCGCCGGCACATCACCACCATCGAGGATCCCATCGAGTTCCAGTTCGACGACCAGATGAGCATTGTCAACCAGCGCCAGGTGGGCGGCGACGTGCCGGGGTTCTACGAGGGGCTGCTGACCGTGCTGCGCCAGGACCCGGACATCGTCGTGGTCGGCGAGATGCGCGAACCCCGCACCATTGCCCTGACCCTGAACGCCGCCGAGACCGGCAAACTGGTGCTGGCCACCCTGCACACCACCTCGGCGGTCCAGACCGCCGAGCGCATCATCAACGTCTTCCCCGAGAACCAGCACCGGCAGATCCTGCACCAGCTGTCGATGGTGTTGCGGGGGGTCGTCTCGCAGACCCTCCTGCCCAAAGTCGACGGCGGGCGGGTGGCGGCCTTCGAGGTGCTGATCAACACCTCGGCCATGCGGTCGCTGATCGGCGAGGGCAAGATTCACCTGATCCCGAGCTTCCTCGAGACCGGCACCGAGTTCGGCATGCAGACCATGGACATGTCGATGGTGCAGCTGGTCAAGAAGGGGCTGGTCAAGGCCGAGGAGGCGCTCGCCCACTCGCCGAACCCGGCCAACCTCAAGAAGATGCTGCAGAACATGCGGGAACGGGAATAGGGGGAAGGGGTCATGCTGCGCATCCATACCTACTTCGAAACCGCCATCACCCGCCGGGCTTCCGACTTGCACCTGAAGTGCGGCAGCCCGCCCACCCTGCGCATCGGGGGACGCCTGGTGCCGCTGCCCGAAGAACCACTGGCCCACCAGGAAATGCCCACCCTGTTCCTCCCCCTGATGGACGTGCGACAGCAGGAGCGGTTCCGCACGGCCCTCGAAGCCAACTTCATGATCAACTACCAGAACCGCTGGCGGATCCGCGTCTGCATCTTTCGGCAGCGCGGCAGCCTGTCGGGGGCGTTCCGATTCATCCCGACCAAGGTGCCGAGCATCGACCAGCTCAAGCTGCCGGTGCGGCTCAAGGAGATGGCCATGCGCCCGCGCGGGCTGTTTCTGGTGACCGGGCCGGCCAACAGCGGCAAGTCGCATACCCTGGCCGCCATGGTCCACGAGATCAATAAAAGCAGCGCCCGCCACGTCATCACCATCGAGGACCCGATCGAGTTCGTCCACAAGCCCCGCCGCTCGATCTTCACCCAGCGGGAGATCGGGCTGATGACGAAGGACTACCAGTCGGCCCTGATCTACGCCCTGCGCGAGGATCCCGACGTCATCCTGGTCGGCGAGATGCGCGACCTCACTACCATCGAGATGGTCCTGACCGCCGCCGAGACCGGCCATCTGGTCCTGTCGACCCTGCACACGGTCGGGGCGGTGCAGACGATCGACCGCATCATCAACGTCTTCCCTGGTCACCGGCACGACGAGATCCGCACCCAGCTCTCGCTCTCCTTGCTGGGCACGATCTCTCAGATTCTGCTGCCGGGCCGGGAGAAGAACGAACGGGTGATGGCGTATGAGTTGATGATCCTCAACCCCGCCATGCGCAACCTGATCCGCGAGAAGAAGACGAACCAGTTGAAGTCGGCGTTGATGCTGGCCCGCAAGGAAGGCTGCGTCACCCTCAAGGACAACCTCAGCGACCTGCTGCGCGACGAGCGGGTCGATGCCAAGCTGGTCAACGCGCTGATGAAGGAGATCGTCGAATGAGCCTGGGCCCCGAGCTCGAACCCTTCCGACTGATCAAGGCCGCCCGCCGCCTGCTGCGGCCGGGCACCGCCGCCCTTGAGGCGCGCGTCGCCGAGGGCGAGGACGACGATGCCTTGTATGCCGCCCTGCTGGCCCTCGGCAAGATCGGCGACCCGGCCTCCCTCGAGGTGCTGCAGGGGGCGCTCGACCGGTTCCCCGACCGTCTGGAGCCCATCACCGCCCTGGGCCATTTCCGGAGCAGCACCCCCGTGCCCAAGCTGCTCAAATTGCTCGAAAACCCCGATCACCAGTTCAAGGAGGAAGTGGTGCGGGTGCTCGGCGAGATCGGCGACCCGATGGCCGGCAAGGTGCTGAAGGAGCTGCTCTACGACCAGGACCGCATGGTTCGCTACCATGCCGCCTGGGCGTTGTACAAGATCGGCGGACGCGACGTGGCCCAAAGCCTGTGCCGTCTGCTGTCCGACCCCGACGAGTGGATCGTCATCAACGTGCTGGAGATCCTGTCGCGGCTCAAGGAGGTCGAGGCCATCCCGTCGCTGGTCGGACAGTTCGAGATCGCCCGCGACGCCCGCTTGAAGGCGATCATCATCAGCACCCTGGGCAGTTTCGGTGAAACGCAACTGCTCAAGGTGTTCGAGGAGGGCCTGAAATCGTTCGACCCGCGCATCCAGGCCAATGCCGTCGAGGCGATCAGCATGCTGAAGATCTCGGGGCTCGAGATGAAACGCAAGTTGAAGCGGTTCTACGGGCATCCCAACAACCGGGTGCGGGCCAACACCGCCCTGGCCCTGCATCGCATCGACGAGGCGACGGTGGGGAAGGAGATCCAGGAGATGCTCGACAGCCCGGACGTCGCCACGCGCCGCTCCGCCGCCTTCGTCCTGTCGAAGGCCGCCCTGCCCGGGCGCGACGCCCTGATCGACCGACTGCTCGGCGACCCGTCATACGCCGTGCGCAAGATGGCCCTCAAGGCCGCCCTGGCCCTCGAGACCGGGGTGAGTATCGGGCGCATCCAGCCCCTGCTGGCCGACCAGAACGTCTGGGTCCGCCGCGAAGCGGTCGACTGCGCCCGCAAGATCGACGAGTTCCCCGTCACCGCCATCCTCGACGCCTTCAAGGCCGAGAAGAGCCCCCCCGTGCTCGAGAGCATGCTCGACTTCATCGTCGAACGGCACCTCGACCAGGCGGTCGACGCCATCGTCCTCAAAATCCGCGAGGAACCCGAAGAAGGTCTGCCCAAGCTGCTCTCCTCGCTCGGCCACCTCGAGGCCCGCGAGGCCATCGTCAAGGCCCGCAAGTTCCTGGGCGCGGCCACACCCGAGATCATGCGGGAATACTATGTGGCCCTGCTGCTGCACGGCGATCTGGGGGTGCTGACCGAGATCACGACCGCGCTCCAGGAGAAGAAACGGGACGAGGAGATCCTCCTGCACACCGAGATTGCCGGTGAGGTCGGCGCCTTCCTGCAACGAACCGACCGGTTCTCGCGGCGGCTGATCGAAGCTCTGGCCGTCGAGGTCAACAAAGACCTGGCCGGTGTGGCCACCCTCGAGGCCCCGCCGCCGCCCGCCGCCCCCCAGAAGGACGCCCTGCCCCGCGGGCGCGAACTCATCGCCCAGGGCCGGCTCGACGAAGCCGTGCGCTTCTTCGAGGAGTATCTGCGGGCCTTCCCCGGCAGCGCCGAGGCGTTGTACCACCTGGCGGCCACCCTGTTTCGGCAGGGGGAGGTCGAAAAGGCCCTGCCGATCCTGCTCGAACTGCTCGAGAAGTCCCCTGGCCATGTGGCCGGCGGGCTGCTGTTGGGCCAGATCCACTTCCAGCGGAAGCGTTGGGACGAGCTGATGAACCTCTACGAGAACCTGCGGGGCCGCATTCCCCGTGACGATGCCAAAGTGCTCGGCCAGGTGCAGGGCGCCCTGGGGTTGGCTTACTTCCATCTCAAGCGGTATCAGAAGGCCATCGAGACGCTGAACCAGGCCATGGCCGTCAATCCCCGCGACCTGTCGTCGTGCTACCACCTCGCCCTCTGCTATTACGCGGTCAAGGAGCACGCCAAGGCGCTCAATCTGCTGCGGAACCTGAAGACGACCCTGCCCGCCGACAGCCGTGTCTTCCGCAACGTCGAAGAGCTGATCCAGAAACTGGAAGACGAGGGGTGACCCCCCGTTTTCCCCGTTCACGATTCTCCCGACCCTGCCGATAGACAGGTCCGACTCTACACTCGAGGGACACGCCATGGATGGTCTCTTCAAGCTGCTGGCCGATCTTGCCAAGAAAAAGGTATCCGACCTGCACCTGTCCCCAGGTGAGGTCTGCTTCATCCGAAAGAACGGTCTGCTGGAGCCTCTCACCGGTATTTCCTTCGCCGAGGATGAGATCAAACAGTTCATCCTGAAGACCAGTACCCCGCGCGCCCGCGAGATCCTGGGCAAGGCGCGGCAGGTCACCTATGCCTTCGAACATTCCGCCCTGGGGCGGTTCCGGTGCTCGGCCTTCTTCGCCAAGAACAGGTTCGCCGCCGCGGTGCGGGTGATTCCCGACAAGCCGCCCTCCCTGATCGAACTGGGGCTGCCCGAGGCGGTCAAAAAGATTCTGGCCCGCCCCTCGGGACTGATCATCGTGGCCAGTCCGTCCGGCCATGGCAAGACGACCACCATCGCCGCCCTGTTGGGGTTCCTCAACGCCCATTTTCAAAAGAACGTGGTGACGGTTGAAAACCCGGTCGAGATCAGGTTCCGGGACGAGATGTCGGCGTTCATCCAGCGGTCGATCCCGCTCGATGTCGGCAACTTCTACGAAGGGCTGGTCGAGGCGTATCGCCTCTACCCCGACGTGGTCATGACCGACAGCATCAACTACGCCGACGCCTTGGATCAGGCGCTGTTCTTGTGCGAATCGGGCTGCCTGGTCATCGCCGCCACCGACGGCGGGAGCTGCCAGCAGATCCTCGAGCGGTTCATCCACTCACGGCCCAAGGAAGAGCGCGACTCGCTGCGTGGCAAGCTGGCCGCCCACCTCGCCATGATCATCAGCCAGCGCCTGGCCCCGCGCCAGGACACCATCGGCCGGATCCCCGTCTTCGATATCCTGGTCAACACCGGCCAGGTGAAGACGCTCATCAAGAACGAGAACCTCGTCATGCTGAAGAGCATCCAGGAACAGGACCAGGCCTCCGGGATGCAGACCCGCGACCGGCACCTGCTGACCCTGACCCAGAAGAACGTGATCTCCTCGGCCACGGCCGTCTCCCTGGCGGACGACCCGCAGGAGATGCAGATGCGATTCGCCAAGAGGTGACGGCATGGACCTGAAGAACCTTCTCGCCAAGATCCACCAACAGGGAGCCACCGAGCTGCATCTGAAAGTCGGTTCCCCGCCCCTGATCCGGCAGAACCGCTACCTGCGCAAGGTCGACCTGCCCGCCCTGACCCCGACCGATCTGAAGGACGTGCTGCAGAGCGCCCTCCCCGAGGAGGAGCGCAAACGCCTGGCCGCCCTGCGGTTCCACGAGGTCAACGTGTTCGGCGAGCCGCCCTGCAACTACCGGTTGCAGGTGCTGCAGGCCCAGGGCGAGTTCATTGTCATCATTCGCATCATCGCCGCCGCCGTCCCAGGGTGGGCGGAGCTGGGCTTCCCCTTCGCCCTCGAGCCCCTGACCAAAGCGGCGATGGGGCTGTTCATCCTGGCGGGGCCGGCCCGGTCGGGCATTTCGACCTCGCTCGCCTCGTTCGTCGAGCGGATCAACCAGAACCGCCCCGCCCATATCCTGGTGATCGAGGACCCGATCGAGTACACCTTCGAACCGAAAAAGGCCCGCATCTCACACCGGCAGTTCAAGAAGGACATCCAGTCGATCGAACAGGGCATCAACTTCGCCAAGCGCATGGACGTCGATGTCATGGTGCTGGGCGACCTGAAGCGGGAACTGCCGTTCGGCAACATCCTCGACTTCGTGGCCGGCGGCCATTTCGTGGTGCTGTCGATGCAGACCCTGGGGGTACAGAACACGGTCGAGAAGATCCTCTATTCCTTCCCGGAATCGGATCGCGAGCATGCGGCCAACGTCTTGTCGCACACCCTGCTGGGCATCTGTTCCCAGGCCCTGCTGCACAGCCCGTCGCAGAACCGGATGGTGCCGGTGCACGAACTGATGCTGGTCAACAACACCCTGCGCCAGATCATTCAGAAGGGGCGCTCCGCCCAGATCGACCCCAACCTGCGGTCGGCCGGGGAAGGCTGCCAGCCCTTCGAAGTGCCGCTGGCCAAGCTGGTGCGGGACCAGGTCCTGCCCAAAGAGGCGGTCGACGCGTTTTTGGCTTCGTTCAAGGGGGGAAAATGAGTCGGATGTCGGCGGGACGGCGGTGGTCCCAGGGGGACGCCCGCGGCTTCACCCTGATCGAGATGAGCGTGGTGGTCGCCATCATCGGCATCCTGTATTTCACGGTGGTGCCCCTCTATGGCACGACCATCCAGCGGGCCCGGGAAACCGCCCTGCGGGAGAACCTCCAGGTGCTGCGCAAGACGATCGATCTCTACTTCAAGGATCGCGAGGCCTGGCCGGCCGACCTGCCCGCCCTGGTGAAGGACGGCTACCTGCGCGCGCTGCCGGTTGATCCGATGACCGGGAAGGCCGACACCTGGGTCACGGTGCCGTCGAATGCCGGCACGTTCGATGTCTTCGACGTCCATTCGGGGGCGGCCGGCACCGGCCTGGACGGAACCCCGTATGCCAGCTGGTAGCGCCCGATCCGCAAGCCACGCGGGATTCCTAGGGCCGGATGCCTCCTCCTCCAGCCGGGCCGGCTGGTCGAAGGGCATGCCGGGCCGGGCGTGTCCGAGTCTGTCGCGATGGTCATGCCCGGTGTTCCCAGGGTTTTCGGTGAACCTGGTCAGCCTCTGGCCCTGCTGGTTTCCGGTACGAGCGGGGGGGAACCCGGGCCGGCGTCGAGGCACGGCCCTGTTGGTGCTGGTTCTCGGCCTGATCCTCCTGGGGGTTGGGCTGGCGGTGGGCCTGCCCCGGGCCACCCATGACGTGAAACGGGCCCGGGAAGCCCAGTTGCGCTTCATCCTCGGGGAGTTCCGGCGGGCGGCCGCGCGGTTCCAGGAGCGTCACGGGCGGATCCCCACCGGCCTCGATGAATTGGAGCGCGACGCGTCCGGAGGACGTTTCCTGCGTCGCCGCTACCGCGACCCCATGACAGGAACCGCCGATTGGCAGGTGGAGGTGGCGGGCGGGGAGTTCATCGTGCGGTCGACCAGCCCCGACACCAGCCTGGCGGGGGTTCCCTATCGGCACTGGCGTTGACCTTCTGAAAAAAACCTGCCCCCGAGGGGGGCAGGTGGGAAGTCGTTTGGGTTACTTGCCCTTGTTGACGCTGTCCTTGAGGTCTTTGCCGGGGATGAACTTGGCGACCTTCTTGGCGGCGATGTTGATGGGCTTCTTGGTCTTGGGGTTGACACCCTTGCGGGCGGCGCGCTTCACGGTGGTGAAGGAGCCAAAGCCAACCAGCTGCACTTTCTCGCCCTTCTTGAGGGACTCTCGGATGCAGTGGACAAAGGCTTTGAGGACGGCTTCGGACTCGACGTTGGTGATGGTGGCTTTCTTGGCGATGGTCTTGACCAGTTCGGACTTGTTCACGGGGGGCCCTCCTGTTGAAGATTGAGATGTGGTGCCCTTCTTCTAGCATATAAATCCGACGGACGCAATACTGGATTGGAAATTTCCAGGTTTTTTTTTTGAAACATGCTCCATCAGGCAGGTTGCCGGGTCGGGCGCCCGGAAAGCCAGTAATAACCAAGATGAGCGGGGCCTGACCCGGAAAACCCCCTTGAAAGCTCAGTTTTTCGCGGCGGTACGCGATTTTTCAGGTTTGATCGGCGTCCGAGCGGGGGCCTTGCCGAGCAGGGACCGGGCGAAGGCCCGGCCATCGGCATCGGTGCGGCCGACCATCCGGGCGATCTCGGCCTCGCGGTCACGGCCCTCGACGGGGCTGATCGTCACCTCGGTGCGGTCGTTCGCCACCGTCTTAACCACGGTGAAATGCCGGTCGCCCTCCTTGGCGATCTGGTGAAGGTGGGTCACCAGCAGGACCTGCTTGGCGTTGCCCAGGTCGTGGAGGCTGGCGGCCACTGCCTCGGCGGTGGTGCCGCCGATGCCGGCGTCGATCTCGTCGAACAGCAGGGTGGGCAGATCGTCGCCCCGGGCGAGCACCCGCTTGAGGGCCAGGGCCACTCGCGACAACTCGCCGCCCGAGGCGATCTTGCGCAAGGGGCCAGCCGGCGCGCCTGGATTGAGGCCGACCAAGAATTCGACGGCTTCCGCGCCTTCGGGGCCGGGTTCGAGAGGACGGAAGTCAACCTGGAATTTCGCCGTGGCGAAGCCGAGACCGTCCATGGCCTGGGAAACCAGCTTCTGGAGCTGGACCGCCAGTTTGCGGCGGGCGGAAGTGACAACGGCGGCCAGCTCGGTGAACCGGTCCTGGGCCTGCGCGAGGGCGGCGCGCAGGTGTTCCCGGGTCGAGTCGGGGGCGGTCAGTTCGCCCATCTCGCGGGTGGCTTCCTCGCGCAAGGCGAGCAGGCCGGCCGGGTCGGTGCCGAACCGGCGGCAGGCGCGGTGGATCTCGCCCAGCCGGTTCTGGACCCAGGCCAGCCGCTCGGGATCGAAGACCACGGTGCCGGCGGCGGCGCGCAGGTCCTTGTCGATGTCCTCGGCTTCGTAAAACAGCGACTCCAGGCGGCCGTGCAGGGGGGCCAGGTCGGGGGCGTGGTCGAGCACATCGAGGAGCGCGTCACGGGTGCGGCGGAGCAGGCCGACCGCGCCGGGGCCGTCATCGGACCCGCCCAGGGCTTCGGCTCCGGTCTGCAGGGCGGTGGCGATCGCCTCGGCGTGGGACAGGCGGTCGGCTTCGTGCCGGAGCGCTTCCTCTTCGCCCGGGTCGCGCAGGTCGAGGCCGTCGAGAACGCGCAGGGTGTCCTCGAGTTCGGCCAGGCGACGGGAACCGAGCTGGAGGCGTTCTTCCAGGCCACTCAGTTGTCGCTGCAGGGATTCGCGGGCCTCGTAGGCTTGGCGGAGGTCGTGCAGCCGGCGGAGGTGGGGCTCGCCGCCAGTGCGGTCGAGCAGCCGGCGTTGGGTCTCGGGCTGCAGGAGCGTCTGGTGCTCGTTCTGGCCATGGATTTCCATGAGGGAGCGGCCCAGGTCTTTCAGGGCGGTCGAAGTGGCGAGAATGCCGTTGATGAAGATCTTGTCGCTGCCCTCGGTGCGGAAGGTGCGGGTGATGACGAGCGTGGCGGGGGCGTCCTCGTTGGTGAAGCCGAGCCGGTCGAGGGCCGCCTGCGGGCCAGGGGCGCGCGACAGGTCGAAGACGGCGTGCACTTTGCCGGCGGCCGAACCGGGCAGGACCAGACCGGACTTCCCCTTCTTGCCAAGGATGAGCTTGACCCCTTCCAACAACAGACTCTTGCCCGCGCCGGTCTCGCCGGTGATGACGTTGAGACCCGGGGCAAACGTCAGGTGCGCCTGGCGGACGAACAGGAAATTTTCGAGAACCAGTTCGGTCAGCATATCAACCTGCCTTGGGTGGGGAATCGGAGGGAACCTCTCCAACCCGCACGGGAACACGGTTCCCGCCATCCGGGTTCGCGGGGGGGAAGGGCCGGGGGGCGAAGGCTTCCCGGGGGGAACGACGGGGGGGCATGACGCTCCAGAACCATTTGTGGAAGATGCCTGCTGCCGGGCCGCCGGCACTGGGAACAGGCGCCACGGCGACGGAAGGGTCGACCCGGGCGATCTGGGTCATGGTTTCCTTGAGAGAAGGGGAATCGGGGCGGGGCGACGCGCCCGGGCGGGTCACGACGGTGGTGGGGGGTGGGGGCGGGGGCCGGGTCGTGGCCTCGCGCATGAGGGCCAGGCGGGTGCCCGGGTAATAGAAGCCCAGGATGGCGGTCTTGCTGTGGCCGGCGAGGCCCATGCCGATGGCGCCGTCCTGGCACATGCCGACCCGGTGGCCCCGGCTGGGGCGGAGGACCCGGCGATACCGCGGCACGGGGGCGGCCCTGACGATGGGCCGGTGTTCGAGGGCGGTGACGCCGGCCTTGATCTCGTCGAGAGCCAGATTGCAGAAATACCCGCCCTGGCCCAGGGAATCGTCGTGGGCAGGCAGGTAGGGGACATCCTGGCCCCCCCAGACCGCTTTCGAGGAGGCGAGGCGCCCCCCGCACCGCGCGTGGTAGACCGTGTTGGCGAACTGGCCTTCATACAGCACGACCTCACCGTGGGTGCGATAGACCGCCTGCGAAGAGGCGGGCAATTCGGCAAGCATGCCCGGATAGACCTGGCAATGGACGCGGTCGCAGAGGTCGAATCCGGAAGCGGCATGCCGTTTCCGGTTGCGCAGGGCATAGGTGCGGGCGGCGATGGCCTGGGCTTCGAACGAGGCCCGTGGGGCCTGGTCGCCCATTTCCGCGGGAACGACCCCCTTGAGGTAGTCCTCGAGGTCGACCACGTTGACCGCGAACAGGCGACCCTTCCAGGGCGCCAGGGCCAGGGAACCCCTGTAGGCATGGAGATTTCGCGGGGGGGCAACCTCTGGCCCCCCTACCGCCCACGCTCCCTTTCCTGAAGGTCCGGGGCGCGAAGCCCCCCGCCCGACCTGGATCAGGAGATGGCTGGGAGGCCGGCCGACGGCGGAGAACAGCAAAGGTGTGGGGCTGCGGGTGATCACGGTGGGGCCGCTCATGACGGCCACGTCCTGGGCGTCGGCGACCACGGTCACCTCCGGCAGGCGGCCCGTGTGCAGGGTTCGGCGCAGCGCCGGATCGTAGATCTCGAGCGACCCGTTGGAGGGTGTGATGGTGACCTGGGTCGGAAATCCCAGCTGGTAGAGCCCCACCCGCAAGCGAAAGGAGGGCGCCGTCTCGATGGCGGCAGGGGTGGCCGGCGGGAATGCCACCAGGCCCGCCACGAAGGCGAGGACCGCCACGCTGATCAGCACTCGCTTCCGCATGGGCTGATTGTAGACGAGGGGCTCACCCCCGTCAAGGCAGGATTGCCGTGGATCAGGGTCGGTTGATCCTCGAACGGCGTGGGCTCACCGTGAATAGGTGTTTGGTTCTGGCCTTGGTCTTGGGCTGATCCGATCCGGTGGAATGGGATCCGGGGGGAGAACCAGCCCCTGGCCTTCGCCATGACAAAAAACATCGGAACGTCAAATGACATGTGTCGCGAGCGAACGTGCAGGAAAACGCGGTGGGGCATCGATGACGGAGCGCCCCCCCGACCCCGGTCGGACGCAAGCCCACCGGCGACGGGTCACTCGTCCCCTGTCAACGTCGAAGTTGGGGCTTTGTCCTGCCGTTGCTTTTGGTGGGTTTCAGGGAGCTGTGGCGGAAAACCACAAAGTCAACGGTGACGAAGGACTAGCCCAGGCGGGGATGGTAGGGGCAGGCCACGCCGTGCCCACCCCCCAGGTCGAGCAGGGGCGGGGGAAGCAGCGAACAATCGGGCTGGACGATCGGGCAGCGGGTGCGGAACCCGCATCCCGACGGTTTGTTCAAGGGCGTGGGCACCTCGCCTTGCAGAACCTGGCGGCGGGCGCGGGTGCGGGTCGGGTCGGCCTGGGGAATGGCCGACAGCAGCGCCCGCGTGTAGGGGTGGCGCGGGTTGGTGAAAAGCTCGGCGGTGGGGGCGATTTCGACGAGATTGCCCAGGTACATGACCGCGATGCGGTCGGAAATGTGCTCGACGACGGCGAGATCGTGGGCGACGAACAGGTAGGTCAGGCCGAACTCCTCCTGCAGGTCCTGCAACAGGTTGATAACCTGCGCCTGGATCGAGACGTCGAGAGCCGACACCGGCTCGTCGGCGATGACCAGCCGGGGGTTGGTGGCCAGAGCGCGGGCGATGCCGATGCGCTGGCGCTGCCCGCCCGAGAACTCGTGCGGGTAGCGCTGGGCCTGTTCGGGCGACAGGCCGACCTTGTCGAGCAGCCAGGCGACGCGGTCGTCCATGCCGGCGGCGCCGAGGTGCGGCTGATGGATGGTCAGCGGCTCGCGGACGATGTCCTGCACGGTCATGCGGGGGTTGAGCGAGGCGTAGGGATCCTGGAAGATCATCTGGATCTCGGCGCGGAACGGCCGCATCTGGGCGTTGTCGAGGCGGGCCAGGTCGACCGTCACAGGCACGCGCAAGGGGAAGGGGCGCACCGGCCAGGCCCGTTCGCCGTCAGAAAGCGCCTGTACCTGCACTTCCCCGAGGCGACGGGAATGGAACAGGATCTCGCCGCCGGTGGGCTGGTAGAGGTTGGCCAGGCATTTCCCCGTCGTCGACTTGCCGCAGCCCGACTCGCCGACCAGGCCGAGCGTCTCGCCCTCGCGTAGGGTGAACGAGACCCCGTCGACCGCCTTGACCTCGGCCACCTGGCGCTGGAACAGGCCGCCGAAGACGGGGAAATACATGCGCAGGTCACGGACCTCCAGCATGGGGGGGCGGCTGTCGGGCCCCGGGGTGGCTCCGGTACAACCTTCCCCGCCGGTCCTGGGCTGATTCGTGCGGGTCATGGCCTGGCTCCAGGCGACGAGACATTCGACGATGTGTCGCCTCTGATGCCCACCGCCCGCTCTCCACGTGCCGGTGGATGGGTGGCAGGGCGGGCGAGGTGGCAGCGCACGAGATGCCCCGGGGCGGTCTCGACGAGAGGGGGCGGCTGGGTGGCACAGTGGTCGAGCCGTTCCGGGCAACGGGTCGAGAAACTGCACCCGGCCGGCAGGTCGAACAGGGAGGGGACCATGCCCTCGATGGTGGGCAGGCGCCGCACCTTCTGCCCGCGCCGCGGCAGAGACCGCAGCAGGCCCCGGGTATAGGGATGGCCGGGGTCGGTGAAGATGGTGCGGGTGTCGGCGATCTCCTGGATGCGCCCGCAGTACATGACCACCACGCGCTGGCAGGTCTCGGCCACCACGGCCAGGTCGTGGGTGATGAGCAGGATGGCGGCCTTCCCCGTCTTTTCCTTGGCGGCCAGCATCAGCTCGAGGATCTGCGCCTGGATCGTCACGTCGAGGGCGGTGGTCGGCTCGTCGGCGATCAGCAGGGCGGGCTGGCAGGCCAGCGCCATGGCGATCATGACGCGTTGCCGCATGCCTCCCGAGAACTGGTGCGGGTAGTCGAGCAGCCGCTGGCGGGCGGCCGGAATGCCGACCAGGTCGAGCATCTCGGCGGCGCGGTCGAGGGCGGCCGCGCGCTCCAGGCGTTGGTGCAGCATGATCGCCTCGGCCACCTGGTCGCCGATCGTGAAAACCGGGTTGAGGCTGGTCATCGGCTCTTGGAAGATCATCGAGATCTGGTTGCCCCTGATCTGCCGGATGCGGTCGTACGAGCCCCGCCGGTACCCTTCGAGCAGGTCCTCGCCGGCGAAGACGATTCGGCCGTCGACGATGCGGCCGGGTGGGTCGGGAATCAACTGGATCAACGACAGCGCCGTCACCGACTTTCCCGACCCCGACTCGCCGACGATGCCCAGCACCTCGCTCTCGTGGATCGAGAAATCGACCCCATCGACGGCGCGGGCGATGCCCGCTTCCGTGCGGAAGTGGGTCTTCAGGCCGGTGACGCGCAGCAGTTCGTTGGGCATGACGGCGATGGGGGCCAGCGCGACAGGTTCAGCGCAGGCGAGAATACTCCTTGGGGTCGAAGGCTTCCCGGATCGCCTCGCCGATGAACGAGACGAGCAGGAGCGTGCCGAACAGGGCGAGCATGGGCGACAGGCCCAGCCAGGGCTTCGAGAGATTGGCCAGCCCCTGGCCGAACAGTTCGCCCCACGACGGGGTCGGCGCGGGCAGGCCGAACCCGAGGAAGTCGAGCGAGACGAGGGCGCCGATGTTGCCGACGATGGCGAAGGGGGCGTACGAGATGACCGGGGTCAGCGCGTTGGGCAGGATGTGCCGGAAGATGATCGCCCCGTCGGTACAGCCGATGGCGCGTGCCGCCGCCACGTAGTCGCGGGCCTTCTCACGCAGGAACTCGGCGCGGATGTAGTAGGTCATGCCCATCCAGCCGAACAGGCACAGGATCAGGGCCAGCAGGGCGAAACTGGGCACCATGATCGAACTGATGATCATCACCGTGTAGAGGAAGGGCATGGCCGACCAGATCTCGACGAACCGCTGCAGGACGATGTCGAAAGTGCCGCCGTAGTAGCCGAGCAGGGCGCCGATCGTGATGCCGATGGCGTAGCAGATGAACGTGACCACGAGGGCGAAGGTCAGCGAGGTGCGGAACCCATAGACCATGCGGGCGAAGACGTCGCGGCCGCGGTCGTCGGTGCCCAGCAGGTGCTGGAAGGGGCGGGGCGGGGTGATGCCCGCCTTGAGGGGCAGCAGACCTTCGAGCGCCATGGCTTTGTAGATCTGGGCAGGCTCGAGGCCTTGCCAGTCGGGGCGCTGCGCAAGCAGGTCGGCGGGGGGCGTCGCGGGCATCTCGAACCAGCCTTCGTCCCAGTAGCAGAGCCGCCAGGCACTGCCCACCCAGGTCGGCGGGTGGGGCGGCCGGCCCGGCAGTTCGCTGAGCAGCGATTCGATCGGCCCATACGGGTAGAGGGGAAGGA
>CALLCO010000137.1 GCA_937998695.1 Candidatus Ozemibacteraceae bacterium | reverse complement strand
ATGGCCACATCCTGGTCTCGGTGCCGCACACCACCGCGGCCTTGACCGTCAACGAGAATGCCGACCCCTCGGTGGTGTCCGACCTGCTGCGGCGCCTGGAGGCGGCCTTCCCCACCGGCGATCCGGCCGACAGCCACGGCGAAGGCAACAGTCACGCCCACCTGAAGTCGAGCCTGTTCGGCAGCTGTCATCCCTTCATCGTCGCCAACGGTGACCTGGTGCTGGGCACCTGGCAGGGCATCTATTTGTGCGAGTTTGACGGTCCCCGCACCCGCCGACTGGTGATCAGCCTCCTCGGCCCCGACGCCGCCTAGTCCTCTATCATGATCGAACTTGCAGTTTGTCCGGCCCAGCTCGCTTTGACGATCGGAGCCACGGCGATCAGGAAAACCCAAAGTCAACTGTGACGCTGGACTAGTCCTCCGTTACCGATGATTTTGTGGTGTTTCCCCCCGCGCCTCCCCGACGGCCACCAAAGCCGCGATAGGACATATCCCCAGCGGCGACGATGACAGAAGACCAGCATCTCCCTGCGCAGGACCTGGCCCGAATGCCTGCGGTATTTCGGGCCGTCGCGAGCCAGGGAAACTGGTTCGAAGCGCTCGGCATTTTCGCAGGGGTATGACAAGAGGATCAGCAACACGGTCCGCCAGGATGACTTCCGGCGAGGACTGCCTTTCGCACGTCGGGTTCCAGCCCGGCGGAAACGGGGCGCCCTTTTTGTGTCCACGCCCCCACCCTCCTGACCAGCCGCCGGACTGTGGAGTTGCGGCGAGTTCCCGCCACCCGCATCTTTTTTTCCAGGGGAATTTGACTCGGGTTTCCCCGCCATGCTATGGTACGGTTGATCTGACCACCCAGGCCCCAGGTGGGGTACGATAAGTATGGAGGAATAAGAAAATGAAATTCTGGATGGTTGCTCTGGTCCTGGTCCTGGCGATCGGCTTCGTTGCCTCGCCCGTGCTGGCCTGCGATCCTGACGGATCCGGCGGCGGCAACGGTGGCAACGGCCACGGCGGCGGCGGCTGCGGCGGCCACGGCGGTCACGGCGGTCACAAATGCGATCCCAACGACGACGGCCACGGCGGTGGCGGCTGCGGCGGGTGCCCCACTGGCGGGCACTGAGCATCGTTCTGACGGCCCCGGCTCCGGCCGGGGCCTTTCCATTTCCGGAGCATTCCCCTTCGCCTCCATGAAGCGCGCCTTCGGGCTGTTGGCCTTCCTCACCCTGCTGTCGCGGTTCAGTGGGTTCATCCGGGTCGCGGTTTTCGCCGCGTTTTTCGGACGGGGCCCGGAATCCGATGTCTTTCTGACCGCCCTGTTGGTGCCGGAACTGATGTACCGGCTGCTCAGCGAGGGACTCGTGGCCAGCGCGGCCATTCCCCTGTTCGTGCGTCACCGGGGTGAGGCCGACCGAGAACGGACCTCCTTCTGGAGCATTTTCTGGATCGTGTCGGCCGCGGCGGCGATGGCGGTCGCCGGGCTGATGGTCTGGGCGAAACCGCTGTGCGCCCTGCTGGTTCCGGGCTTCCCCGCCGACCGGCTCGACACCCTGGCCCGCCTGTGGCGCCTGATCGCCCCGTATGTTTTGCTATCGGCCCAGACCGCGGTCATGACGGCTTTCCTCAATGCCCGCCAGGTGTTTGGTCCGCCAGGCCTGGGCCCCCTGCTGGTCAATCTGACGATCATCGGCGCCATCCTCGGAACCGGGGGAGGCAATCTCGAAGCCATCGCTCTGTCGGTAACCCTGGGGGCAGTGCTGCAGATGGCCTGGCTCACCTGGTTGGTGCGGGGACATGGGGTGGTCCTCGACCAGGCCTTCGACCGGCGACACCTGTCCGGCCCCCTCATGCGCGAGTTCGCCGACAAGGTGGCCCCGGTCGCCCTGTGGTTGTTCCTGACCCCCATCATCCCGGTCTATGAGCGGTATCTCCTGTCATCGGAGGCGGTCGGCTCGGTTACCCTCCTCAACTACAATGAGAAATTGCTGAATCTGCCCCTGGGTATCATCTCGATCAGCCTGGCCACGGTGCTGTTCCCCAATCTCAGTGAGATTCGCGACGAGGAACGCCCCCGTTTGCTGCGGCGCGGCATCTGGGCCCTGACCGCCATGCTCTTGCCGATCTTCCTGACCATCCAGACAGGAAGCGAAACCATCGTCGCCACCGTCTACCAGCGGGGGCGGTTCGAACTGGCCGAGACCGGCCTGACCGCCGCCTTTTTCCGGGCCTATGCCTGGTGGCTGCTCCCCACCTCGATCTGCCTTTTGCTCAACCGGGCCCTGTTCGCCGGGGGCAGCTTCCGGTTCCCTTTCATCGCCGGACTGGCTTCCATCATCCTGCAGATCGGGCTCGATACCTGGATGGTCCCCCGCTGGGGGCCGCCCAGCGTTGGGTGGGGCGCGGCCGGGGCGGCCAATGTCCAGATGTTCCTGCTGTTCGCCGGATTATGGTGGAGCGGAGGCCCGGGGGGATGGGGTCGAGCCCTGGTCCCAGCGGTGGCCGGGTTGCTCGCCGGTCTGCTCGCGACGGGCCCCCTGGTCACGGCCTTCCCCGCCCTGGCCGGCTGGACCGGCTGCTCGGACAAGTGGGCGCTCCTCGCGCTGCTGGTCGGTTGGTGGGGCCTGTTGCAGGTCGGGGTGGCCCTGCTCGCCTGGCCATTCTGGCGGGCGAACCCCACCCCTGCGACCACGACCAGCCCAGGCGCGCGTCCGCCCGCGGGGGAGGTTCCCTAGGGGGCCAGACGGGCCGGCGAAGTGGCCGGGAAGGCCTCTTCCTGCAGTTTCTTGAAGGCAGGGACATCCTGGCGGGGAAGAAAAACGGCCCCACTAAATCCGTCGGTGCCCTCGAAGGTGAATACCTGGGATTGCCCCCGCTCGATCCGCTTCCAGGCGGATTCGGCCGGCAGCACCCCCTCGAAATCGCGGGGGATGGTGATTTGCAGGCGAACCTGCCGGAAGGGAACGGGAAAGATGCCCCATTTCGACACCAGCGGCCCGACCATGAAGCGCCGGCCGAAGTTATCGTGGCCGAAGAACCGCTTCAACCCGTCGAAGGCGTTTTGCACGGACTTCCCAGGCGAACGGGAGCGGCGGTCTTCCTCCTCTTCCTTTTTCAGGGCATCGAGGTTGTAAAGGATGTTCTGACGGGTCTCGAGGGCCACGGTCAGGTCCTGGCCGGGTTCGAGAGAGAAGGCGAGCCGGGGATTCCGCCGGTCGAACCGATATGGTTTCCCGTTGACCGACATCGAGGCGCCGTGTTCCCCCAGCAGATAAAGGGTGCGAATCTTGAGAGAACTGTCAACCGGTTTGGCGCTGACATTTCTCAGGATGACCTTCAGCGAGCTTTGGGCCACCTCGCCCACCACCTGGCTCGAAGCGCTGCACTCAACCACCTCGAACGAGTCGGAGTGCCCTTTTTCGATCACCAGTTCGGGCAGGCGGGGCAACAAATTTTTCTCGGCCAGGGCAGGGCAGACCACCAGAAACACCCCCACGAACCCGGCCAGGGTCAGGGAAAGAATCCAACGAACACCAGCGACGGAAGGGACGGTTCGCCGCAATGGAACCTCCTGGCCGGGCATACGCCCGGGTGTTTGCTCGCAGGAGTATAGCCGAAGGTCCCGAGGGAAGTCAAAATCGGCCACCGCCGCCCAAACCCCCACCCAGAAATCGGGGTCGGCGCCCTGAGCCGACTCGGCCGGCAAATCATCGGGAATCCGGCCGGAAAGGGCGGCCCGTCGCGACAGTTCAGCCTGATCACGAATCCCGATAAGGCGCCGCGATTCCTCGACAGCTATCGCGGTCTGGACTGCCCCCCGAGGATGGGCTATCATGAGGGAATGGCCAATCACCGCATTTTTGCCGATCTCCACGTTCACAGCACCGCCTCCGACGGACTCCTGTCCCCCCGGGAGTTGCTGACCCGGGCCAAAGAGGCCGGCCTGGCCGCCCTTGGTCTGACCGACCACGATACCCTGCGAGGGGTTGAGGAAGGCCTCGCCGCCGGCCTGGAACTCGGCATCCAGTTGATTCCGGGCATCGAGCTGTCTTGTGGCTGGCCCGACAGTGACGTGTCTTTGCATGTGCTCGGCCTGTTCGTCGATCCACGGGCCCCGGCCCTGGTGGATCTGCTCGACCGCCAGCAGAAGTCGCGGCACGTTCGTGCCCTGCGGATTCTCGACCGGCTGGAAGCGCTGCATATCGATGTCACCCCCCTGCGCCTGGAGTTCCAGGCCCAGACCGACCGGGTCCTGGGTCGCCCCCACGTGGCGCGGTACCTGCACGAGAAGGGGTTCGTCCGGGAGTTCCAGGAGGCGTTCAACCGACTCCTCGCCCGCGGCAAACCCGCCTACGTGCCCAAGGAACATGTGTTGCCCGCCGACGGGGTAGCTGCCATTCACGGGGCGGGAGGAGTCGCCCTCATCGCCCATCCGGGGTTTCTCCCCTCCTGGGAGACTCTCTGGTTAAGGATAGAGGATCTGCCCTGGGATGGCATCGAAGTCTTTTATTCGGAACACACCCCCCAGCAGATCGATTTCTTCACCCGTTTCGCCCGAGACCGCGGTTTCGCCTGCGGGGGGGGAAGCGACTATCATGGCGAGTATGGCAAGCACGCCAACCGCCTCGGCCTGTTCGGCGTCGCGGAAGAGCACTTCCGCGACCTCGAACGGCGCGCCGCCCAGCGGCTGCTCGACACGCAAAGGAACTGACATGGACCGCCCACGCCATTCGCCCCGACCCGACCGTTCCCCCCGGAAAGCCGCCTGGAAGAAGGGGCCACGTCCTCCCCGGCCACGCGCCGAAGGAGACCGGCCGCCACGCCGGTTCGAACGAGACGGCGAGCGCCGCCCGCCACGGCAGGGGCAGCGAGACGGCGCGAGCAGACCGCCACGCCAGTTCGAACGAGACGGCGAAAACCGCCCACCGCGCCGGTTCGAACGAGACGGCGAACGCCAACCGCCCCGCCGGTTCCAGCGCGACGGCGAAGGCAGACCGCCACGCCAGTTCGAACGAGACGGCGAACGCCGGCCACCGAGCCGATTCGAACGAGACGGCGAGCGCCAACCGCCCCGCCGGTTCCAGCGCGACGGCGAAAACCGCCCCCGCCGCCGATTCGAGAACGACCGCGCCAGGGAGGCTCCTTCTCCCCACCGCAGGCATCTGGCCCCCGCCGCCTCCGACCTGCTCGAAGACGATCGCCCCGTGGCCGACGGTTCCGCACCCAACCAGGCGGGTGCCGGCCATGACCACGGTGACGAGCATCGTGCCGATCGCCGCCCTCCCCGCCCCCACCACCGCCCCTATCGTGAACGGCCCTTCCGGGGACGGCCCGGCGACCGCGCGGGTTCCCACGAACCCATCGGTCCCGACGATGGACCCAGCCCCGATGACCGACCGCAGCCCATCGTCCGCTGTTGCTTCGTAGGTGACCCGACTGCCACCACCTGGGCGGGCCGCAGCCTGCGCGAGCTGCTCCTGGGCGCCCGCGGGCTCGAATTCCCCACTTCTATCCAGGCCTCCACCGCCTACGGGCACCGCCCCGACCTGCCCCTTCCCCCCCTGGTGACCAAGGTCGGCCGCCGCCCCCCCACCGGGCGGGTCCGCCTCGTCTGCGGGCCCGCCGCCACCCTGCCGCCCGATGTCGACCGCGGCATCTACTGGGCCCTGACCACGTTCGATCCCCTCCGGCCCACCGCCCCCGAACTCGAAGCCCTGCGAGCCCCCGAACTGGTCCTCCTGCCCACCGACCTCCATCGCGAGAAAGCTGTGGCCGGCGGCATCCCCGCCGAGAAGGTCGCGGTCGTGCCGGTTGGGGTCAACCCCCGCCTCTTCCACGACAAGGCCGCCCCGCCCGACTTCCTCGCCGAGGAGGACGGCTTCCTGTTCGTCACCGTGACCAGCCCCCTGCAACGCAAGGGCCTCGATCTCCTGCTGCGAGCCTACCTGGAAGAGTTCACCGCCACCGAGCCCGTCCTGCTCATCATCAAGCTGGCCCACGAGGCCAAGCCCCGCAAGAAGTTCCCCTACGAGATCCCCGACCTGGCCCAGCGCCTGGGCGCCCTCAACCGGATGCTGGCTCGCGTCCTGGTCGTCGATGACCCCGTCGAAGACGAAATGCTCGCCGCCCTCCTGGCGCGTGCCGACGCCTACGTCTGCGCCAACCGGTCCTTCCACACGGCGCTCACGGTCAGGGAAGCCATGGCCTGCGGCCGCCCCGTGATCGGCCCCGCCACCCTGCAATGCCTGGTCGGCCTGGACGAGCTCAGCGGCTTCCCCGTGCCCACGGTACCATTCGCCGCCCCCGCCTCCTACCTGTTCACCGATTCCCCGCCCATCGAGCTGGAAGAGCCCGAGCTCAGTGCCCTCCGCCGCCGGATGCGGGAGGCCTTCACCGACCGCGCCGCCACCAAGGCCAAGGGCCGGGAAGCCCTGCGGCTGGCCCAGAGGTTCGCCGACTGGCGCGAGGGCAGCCGGCGGCTCGCCGATCGTCTGGCGGCGGTCCCTCGCCCTATCTGGGAGCGCCGGGCGGAGGAGGATGCAGGGGAAGGGTGATCATGAACCGGCTGCCGACCCCGACCGTGCTCTGCACGGTCAGCGTGCCCTTGAACAACTGGACGATGCGGTAAGCCACCGCCAGTCCCAGGCCGGTCCCCTTCCAGTCGCGCTTCGTCGTGAAGAAGGGGTCGAAGATGCGGGTCATCTGGCTGGCCGGAATGCCCATCCCGGTGTCCTCGACGGTGATCAGGACGTTGCTCCCCTGCCGTTGCAGGCTGACGGTCACCTTCCCCGTCTCTTTGATGGCCTGGACGGCGTTGACCACGAGATTGAGGATGACCTGCTGGAACTGGTGACGATCGCCGAACAGGAACAGGTTCTCAGGCGAGGGCCGGGTCTCGAGTTCGATCTTGGCCCGCCCCACCTGGTAGCGGGCCAGGCTGACCATCTCGGCCACCGCCTCGTTGGCGGGAAACAGGGCCGGCGTCGACTCGTGGGGCTGCGAGAAGGTGCGCAGATCCTTGACGATGCGCACAATCCGTTCGATGTGGTCGAGCACGAGGCTGAACAGCTCGTCTTGGCGCTTGCGGGCGACATTCCCCCGCTGCAAAATCTGGATGGCGTTGCTGATGCCGGTCAGCGGGTTGTTGATCTCGTGCGCGATACCCGCCGTCAGAATGCCCAGGGCATTGATCTTCTCGGCCTGCAAGAGGGCTTCCTCCATGCGCTTGCGCTGGGTGATGTCACGGAAGACCACCTGGAACATGGCCACCTGGTCAGGTCGGATGCGGATGGGCATGCCCAGCACCTCGAGGTGCACGGTGCGGTGGTTGCTCGCCGAGATCTGGGCCTCCTTCATGGCGGGCCCGCCCGCCTCCTTCACCCGGTCGACGATGGCGGAGATCTCGCAGAACAGGTCGGAAATCGGGAACAGGGTCTGCAGGATCCGCCCGGTCAATGGTTCCTTCGTCTGGCCCTTGAGGATCTCGATGAACCGGGTGTTGTGGTAGAGCAGCTCGAGCTGGGGCGACAGCAGGATGATGCCGTCGGGGGAGTTCTCGATGAGCAGGCGGTAGCGCTCCTCCGACAGGGCCAGGTCGCGCTTCAGGTGCTGGATGCGCAGGTGTGCCTGCAGGCGGGCCAGCAGCTCGCTGATGATGAAGGGCTTGGTGATGTAATCGTCGCCCCCCGCCTGGAAGCCCTTGATCTTGTCGGCGAGATCGTCCTTGGCCGTCAGGAAGAGGACAGGCATCGTGCGCGTCGCCTCCTGGAGGCGCAACTGCCGACATAGTTCGAGTCCGTCGATGGTCGGCATCATGATGTCGAGCAGGATCAGATCGGGCCGGAACTCGTTGACCGCGGGGAGGGCATGCGACCCGTCCGCCAGCAGGCGGACCTCGTATCCCTCGACCGTCAGCGTCTCGACGAGCAGACTGCCCGAATCCGGGTCGTCCTCGATGACCAGGATGCGTTCCTGTTCGCCCGTGATCGGGGGAAGGCCGGTCGCTTGCGGTTCGATGGGGCACCTCCTGTCGCTCGGCACGCGCCTGCCAGTTCTACCACAAATGGGACGGCACGGCAAAGCCTGCCGGCTCTCTGTGATCGAGCGAACCGCCCCGTTCTTGCCGATCGAGCCTGTTGCCCGAACACCCCAAACAGGTCGTTCCCATGTACCGTCCACTCGGAGATGCTGACCGAATCAGGGGCACTATGTCCAGGGCAAGCAAAAACCGAATTCATGCCACAGGCTCGATGGCAACGTTTTTGGCCTGCGACGTTTTTTTGCCACGCCCGCCTCGTCTCCCGATCGGTAGGGACACATGCCTGCTGCCGCCCTCCCCTCACGGATTGGACCATGGTATACTCCAAACTGGAGGCCTGCCGGACCATGCTGGAAGTGAAACTCGCCGATCTGCCCAAGAAACTGACCATGTTCGAGGCGGTGGAGAACTGCTACCTCGAGCCGATCCGGTTCGTCTGGTCGCGCCTGCGCGAAGGCGTCTCGGTGATGGTGCGGTGCGAGAAGCAGATCATCCCCTACCTCCAGGGCATCCTGAAGAAACGGCTGACCACCGACGGCAAGAGCGTCACCTTCGTCGACGGCCGGCCCCCCGCCGGCAGCACCGAACAGCTGCCGCGCGTGATCGGCATGGTCAATCAGCTCCGCTCGCTGGTCAATAATACCGAACCCAACAAAATCTTCTTCCTATCGTATCTCGACATCATCACCTCGACCGCCATGGGTGGGCTCTCGCAGGAAGCCAAGGAGATCATGACGATCATCCACGAGAACCCATTGCTGGTCCTGGCCACCTTCGAAGACCCCGACTTCCCCATCCCCGACCTGATCGCCCAGGCCTTCCCCGCCCGCGCCGAGATGATCGGCCTGCCGCGCGGCAAGATGCCGAAACTGATCACGGCCGAAGAGGCGCGCAAGTTCTCCGCCGCCGATCCGATCAATCTGATGAGTTTGTACAAGTATGTCTCGGGGCTCAACCCGGTGCGGTTCCGCGAGATCATGGGCATTTTCGCGCGCAAAGCCGACCTCGACCCCAAGATCCCCGACATGCTGCCCAACTACCTGCAAGAACTGCGCGGCTACACCGCCTGCGCCGGGGCCTCCCTGTCGCACATCCAGCTCGAGCGCGACATCGCCGGCTACCCGCAGGTCAAGCAGCAGATCCGCGAGAACATCCTCAATCTCTTGCACCGCGCCAATCAGGCCGCCGACGAGCAGGAGGTGCGGCAGCTCGAAACGATCATCCCCAAGGGGCTGATCTTCCACGGCCCCCCCGGCACCGGCAAGACCCTCTTCGCCAAAGGCATCGCCGAAGCTCTCAACGCCGCCATCTACATCGTCAGCGGCCCCGAACTCAAATCGAAATGGGTGGGGGAAGGGGAAGCCAACATCCGGCGCCTGTTCGCCCGCGCCCGCGCCACCGCCCCATCCGTCATCGTCTTCGACGAACTCGACTCGATCGCCGCCCAGCGCACCGGCCACACCGGCGACGGCGGCACCCAGGCCGCCCATTCGATGGTCAACCAGCTCCTCACCGAAATGGATGGCTTCCGCAAGGAACAACTCGTGCTGGTCATCGGCACCACCAACTTCCTCGACTGCCTCGACCCCGCCTTCCTGCGCCCCGGCCGGTTCGAATACCAGATCGAGATCCCCTACCCCGAATGGGAAGACCGCCGCGCCATCCTCGCCCTCTACAACACCACCTTCGCCACCGGCCTCGGCGACGCCGACCTCGACCTGCTCGCCGGCTGGACCTCCCGCCTGACCGACACCGGCACCCGCTACACCGGTGACCACCTCAACGCCCTCATCCGCAACCTCAAGCGCCACCTGCTCAACCGGGGCCTGCCCGCGCTGACCGGCGACCCGCTCAAGGCCTGGCTCAAACACCTCGAGGGCAGTCTCGCTCTCACCCCCGAAGAAGAGCGGGTGATCGCCATTCACGAGTGCGGCCATGCCCTCCTCTATCGCCGCTGCGGCCGCCACGGCGAAATCCGCAAGGTTACCCTCGAAGGCGGCGGCAACACCCTCGGCATGGTCGAGTCGAAGGCCCGCCGGCCCAACGCGTTCTTCACCGAGACGCGCCTGCGCGGCGAGATCGCCATCTGCCTCGGCGGCTACGCGGCCGAGAAGCTGGTCTTCGGCGAGATCTCGACCGGGGCCTCGGCCGATCTGCAGACCGCCACCCGCATCGCCACCGACATGGTCGCCATCCACGGCATGGGCGGCCCGACCGCCCCCCGCTTCTTCGGCGACCAGGATGCCCGCGGCGCCCTGCACCTCGGACAGGCCTCGGCCCGCATCGACGTGCTGCTCGCCGAGGGCCTCGCCCAGGCCACCCAGTATCTGCAGGAGCAACGGGCCCGCCTCGAACGTCTGGCCACCCTGTTGATCGAACGCCGCACCTTGACCCAGGACGATCTCGCCGCCTTCTTCGAAGGCGTCGGAGGCTGACCCCCCATGCTGCTGCGCCTCGCCAACCTCGCCGAGATGTTCGCCATGCGCTATCTCATCGAGCTCGGCCAGCTCGAGGGCGAATTCCGGCAGGAGCGCGAACCGCCCTGGAACATCTGGTTCCGCGTCGAAACCAGCAGTCTGTCCGACACCGCCGCCTTCGGCCTGTTCCACTCCCGCGGGCTCGGGCAGTTGGCCGGCCAGGTCGCCGAACCCCCGACCCCGCCCGACGACCTGAAGCCGGTCAACTGGGTCAAGGTCCTACGCACCTTCATCATCAAACCCGCCCCCGACGGCCGCCTCGGCGACGAGATCATCCTGGTCACCGGCGAGCAAGCCGTCTTCTTCGAAGCGGTGCGGCGACATTTCCTGATCCAGCAGGGCCACCTCGAGTTCGCCTGCTACCGGTTCGACCCGCCCGTCTACGTCCTCCGGATCGGCCATCCCTCGCGCTGGGTGCTCGACCTGCTGCCGCAAGACGGCTCCTGGCGCCAGTTCAACCAAGTCGACGGCCAACCCGGCTTCTTCGTCGAGGCGGGGTGGGTGCTGTCCGACCCCGGCAACGGCCTGCGCCTGAGCCAGCTCAAGCTGCCCGAGAACACCCACCTGCTGGTCCAGGGCGACGGCGGGCTCCTCAGCTTCCGACCCAAGTGGCAGCACGCCTCGACCGTCGTCGAGATCTCCTGCCCCGCCCCTGAACAGGCCCAGATCAACGAGACCGGCCGCATCACCATCGTACCGCGCCTGCGCGAGACCGACGCCGCCGCCCCCCACGAACTGTGGTTCGTCGCCGATCCCGCCCGCCTGCAGGCCATCCTGGCCAATGAGACCAGCCGCCATTTCCACGGGTTCTCGGCCTGGTTCACCCGGCAGGGCGAGATCTGGATCCTGGCCAGCAGCGGCCAGGCCGACCGGGGCCTGAGCGCCGTCTTTTCCGATGCCTTCCCCGCCTACCACCGGCTCGAGGGCCGCGTCTTCCTGCCGGCAGGCCTCAGCCTGCTGCCGCGCCTGCCCGAACATCGGCTCTTCGAGATCTTCAAGTGCCCCGCCGGCGACCACCTGGTCATCGAAGGGGAAGGCACCTCCCTGCGGGCGGTCATGCTGCCGGCCGAGCGGGCCCGCGCCCTCGACGAGTTCATCACCTTCCAGGCCGAGATCGCCTTCACCCGCGTCGACCCCTACGCCTCGGCCTGGACGTTCGAGTTCCCCAACGTAAAAAAAAACGAATGATCGTCGAGCTGACCCTCGACGAAGCTGAACGGAAGCGGCTGCCGCCGCGACCCGGGCAGCCACCTGAAGAGGAAGAGGGCATCCTGGCCGGCTGGTTCCGCAAGGTGGCGGCCTTCTTCGAAGGCGATTCCGCCGGCGGCGGGTCGGCAAGCGGCAGCTTCTCGACCGCCGCGCCGGTTTTCCAGCGCCATCAGAAACCCGCCCGGGGCAAGGTCAACCTGACGGGAGGCCCCCCCCTCAGCGAGACCGAGGCCACTTCCGCCCGCGGGGAACTGCGCAAGCTCGACAAGCACCTGCTCGCCAACATCGAGGATACGGCGGCCTGGCGCCGTCGCGCCGCCCTCAGCGCCGGCCTCAAGATCACGACCTCGGCCCTGGTCGGGGCCGCCACCGCCGCCATTCTCGACCGCGACGAGGGGGAACTGCTGAACACGATCATGCAGTTCGCCGAGACCGACCCCCGCTACCGCTCGCTGTTGACGCCCAATTTGACCTCCCTCAAGCGAGGGGCCCTGCTGGCATCGATCCGGAACGTGCATCTCGACGCCGAGTTCCATTACCTGCTGCATTTGGCCTTCGCTTGGCGGTTCCGCGACGCTGACATCTTCCAGCAGGCCATCGACGCCATGCGCACCGGTTATGCGGGCTCGGAACGAACGTTCCATTCTTTCCGCGAAGGGCAGGTGGTGACGGGAGCACGCTCCGAAAGGGCCAACCGCATCGGGCTGATGACCCCCACCGACGAGCCCCGCATCCGGATGAACGTCAACAACTTCCTGCTGCGCATGGGATGCGCCTCGATCCAGTCGGTGGCCATCGTCCGCCAGCAATTCCGGCTTCTGCTGGCCGCCCACCTCACCCCCGAGCTTGCCAACAAACTGGTCTCCCCCATCGCCGTGGAGCCCGCCCCTGATTCCCTCGCCAGCCGCAAGAAGGCCGACCTCGACAGTTGGCCGACCCTCCCCGAGATCGAACGTCGCACCGCCGCCACCCGCCGCTGGTTCGAGACCATCACCATGGAAAAGATCCGCGAGATCTCGCTCGACGACATGTTCACCGGCTCCCTCTACCGGCCGACCTTCCTGTTCACCCGCGCCGACCCCGAATTGGCGGCCGAACTCCAGCGGGTCCCCTGGATGGCCGAGCTCCCAGAAAGCGAGTTTCCCGCGATCAGCGACGGCAAACCCCTGGCCGAGGCGATCTACCGGCGCTACCTGGCCCGGGCCAGCGATTGGTCCACCTATTTCCAGCTGGCGCTCGGCCGCGGGGCCACGCTCCACCACAAAGCCCGGGCCCAGCGCCTCCTGCTGTTGATGGTCACCCGGTTCGGCCCCCAGAAGGAGTTCGAGCCGCTGATCGAGCCCCTGGTCATCGACCTCGGCCGCCAATCCCCCTGGGATTTGTACAACCTTACCCTCTATTGCGATATCTACCGGCTGTCGCTGGCCTTCCGCAGGAACGTCGACGAGCAGCGCCTGTTCAACGCCCTCCTCGCCCGCCTGCCCGAACCGCCCCACGGATGGGCCGACTTCCGCGACGCCGCCGAGCATTTCATCCTCTGCCTGTTCCTGAATGGGTCACAGGTGCGCCGCTTCCAGCTTGACCGCATGCTGGAACGCACCATGCGCTGGCTCGACCAGGCCGTCCACGTCTTCCGGAACGAGACGATGGTCGACGAGATCCTGACCCTGCTGAGCTTCCTGGAGGTCGGCACCCTGGCCGACCTTGTCCCCGAAAACATCGAGCAGCACCAGTTCCAGGAGCGCCGGCGCACCCTGTGGATGGACCACGCCCGCCAGTTCGCCTCCGGCACCGGCTTCCAGGACTGGCTGCAGCAGGTTGCCCGCTCCCCTCACTTCAAGACCACCTGACGAGGAACACCATGGCCATCGACCTTCCCTCCACTGACGAGATCAATGCGGCGCGCGAGCGCATCACTTCCCTGCACAACCGCCTGTGCGAGTTCTTCCTGGCCCGCGACGAGATGCTCAAGCTGATGGTGACCGCCGTCGCCGCCCAGGAGCCGATGCTCTTCATCGGCCGGCCCGGCACCGCCAAGTCACTGCTGGTCTCGGTCTTCTGCCAGGCCATCGGCCTGGCCGAGGGCGACTACTTCGAGTACATGCTGACCAAGTTCACCGAGCCCAGCGAGATCATGGGCCCGGTCGACATCCAGAAGCTGAAGACGGGCCAGTATGTGCGCAAGGTCAAGGGACACCTGCCCGAGGCGCGCATCGCCTTCCTCGACGAGATCTTCAAGGCCAACTCGGCCATCCTCAACATGCTGCTGACCGTCATCAACGAGCGCAAATACTACCAGGAGGGAGTGCCGCTGCCGGTGCCCCTCGTCTGCATGTTCGCCGCCAGCAACGAGATTCCCGACTTCGGGGAGTTCGACGCCCTCAAGGACCGGTTCATCCTGAAGGTTGAGACCCTGCCGGTGCGGGCCAGCCACTTTTACGAGCTGATCCGGTTCGGCATCCGGTTCGAGACGCGAGCCTTCGCCAAGGAGCGACCCTGGGCCTCCGATTGTACTCTCGACGATTTTCTGCTGATCCATCGCTACCTGCTGAACGAAGTGCTGCCTCGCATGATCGACCAGCCTGACGCCGAACTGCTTGGCGACGAGCGGATGACCAAGGCATACAAGACCCTGATCGCGGTGCTGGCCGACGAACTGAAGGTCGAGATCACCGACCGCAAATTGATCAAGTTGTACAAGCTGATCGTCACCCAGGCCTTCCTGTTCAACGGCGGCCGCGTCACCCGCGAGGAGCTCAAGATCCTGCGCTACTGCGGCAACAACTTCGCCGACGTCCAGAAGATCAAGTCGTTCATCGAGGAACGGCTGGACAGCATGGAGTGAACGCGGCGTGGCGCTGCTGAAGAAGCCCGAGATCACCGCCTGGCTGAACGCCTCCCTCGAGGCGTCCGGCTTCCGGCATCTCGAGCCGCTGCCGCAGCGCATCTGGAAGGATGCCGTGCGGGCGGGCAAGAACGCCCTGCCCCCGGGTTTCTTCGGCCTGCTCTGGGAGCGCCTGACCCACAAGACCGCCGGCACCCACCGCGAACGGGCCGGCCTGCCCATCGAGGAGGAACTGCTGGCCCGCCTGGCCCGCATCCCCGGGTTCGAACACCTGGAGGGTCTGTTCATCCTGCGCGGGGCCCGGCCCCCCGAGGAGTTCACCGCCGGCGTCTTCGCCCAGGTGCTCGACCGCCTGCCCGGCTTCCATTCCCCGGCCATCCAGATGGCCAGTCTCGACCTCGAGAGCGTGCTCGAGCAGCCGGCCGCGCCCGATCCCGCCTTCCCCGCCGCCCGGCACCTGCAGACCGTCTACCAGGACGCGCTGAGCCGGCTTGCCGCCGCCCCTTTGGCCCTGACCCCCGTCGACCTGTTCGAGATCGGCCACCCCCACCTCTTCCGCTCGCCCGCCGACCGCACCTTCTACCGCCGCATGATGGCGGGCGTCAGCGGCCTCGCCCACTGGGCCACCGGCGTCTTCACGCTGAAAGAGGAGTCGGCCATGGTGGTCGCCCAGTTCGGCGAGCCGCAGATCCTGCCCCTGGGCGGCTACGACTCGCTGACCACCAAGGGCGACATCAGCTCGTTGCTTTCCTCCGAACTGGGCTTCATCGACGAGGAGATGGCGGTCGACCTGTTCGACCTCAAATTCTGCGAGAACCAGCTGCTCTATTTCAAACGCGAGGAAGGGGCGGTCTTCCGCATCCGGCGGGATATCACCGTCGATCTCGAGTTGACGCCGTTCTTCGAGCACGAGCGGCACCTCGGCCTACTGTTCGCCTGGTGCTTCGTGCTGGCCGAGCGCCTGATGGAGACCTTCATCAAAGACGCCGTCCGCGTTTTCTTCCAGTTCCGTGGGTTCACGCCGTCGGCCTTCCGCGAGGCCTGCGCCTTCTTCCGCTTCTTCCTCGAAGAGAAAGGCATCTTCAAGCGCATCTTCCTGTCGTCGCTCGGCGACCCGCCCGCCGATTTCCAGTCGGCCCGGGCCCAGGGCTGGAAACTGGGCGGCCCTCCGGACGAGCGGCTCAAGCACATTCCCGTCTCTTTCCCCCAATCCGACGCCTTCGCCGCCGCCGACCCGCTCGAGCAGGAGCGGGAGCTCGGCGCCAGCATCGTCCAGATCCTGAAGCAGATGATCGGCCATGCGGATCGCTGAACTGATCAGACTCACCGAAGTGGAAGGCCCGGACCGGCGAGCCGCCCTCTGGCTGCAGGGCTGCTCGATCCGCTGCCCGGGCTGCTGCAATCCCGAGTACCTCGACCCACGCGGCGGGCAGGAACGCGACCCCGACGACCTCGCCGATGAACTGGCCGCCCTGCCCATCGAAGGCATCACCTTGCTGGGCGGAGAACCCCTCGACCAGGCCCCTGCGCTCGAACGGATGCTGCGCCGCCTGCGGGCGTGCAGCCGCCACGGAGTCATCCTGTTCACGGGCCACCCCTGGGACGTCGTCCGCGCGCGGTTCCCCCGGGTCCTGGATTTCTGCGACCTGGTCAAGGCCGGCCCCTTCGAGGTGGCCCGCCACCCTGACACCCGCCGCTGGATCGGCTCCGCCAACCAGACCGTCCACCCCTTGACCGACCGCTACCGGGCCTTGGCCGAGACCTGGCCGGCGGCACGCCGCGAGATCGAGATCCACCTGCGCGGCGACACCATCGTCATCAACGGCACCCCCTTCCCAGCCGGCCACTGGCCCGGAACCGACCATCCGCTGCCGGCTTCCCCCGTCCACCCAAGC
>CALLCO010000136.1 GCA_937998695.1 Candidatus Ozemibacteraceae bacterium | reverse complement strand
ATCCGACTTTTCCCTCAAACCCCGGGGGGGGAATATTGTCCTCAGGAAACCCAGAACCTCGCTCATGCCGCCGGCTACAATGTCAAGATCGTCAGCCAAGCCGATCTCGTCATCTTCGGCGCCAGCGAGGTCAAAGACATGCGGGCTTACCAAGGTTATCTGGAACTGACCACCCGCGCCGCCCACGCCGACCGTCCCGACAACATGGTCGAGCTCAAGGAGCGCCGCGATGTGAAACTGGTCGATCTGCGCCACTTTTTCGACCAGTATGTGTTTTTTTGCAAGAACTACTGCCCCGATTACAACCACCCCCGAAAACGGCTGATCCTCAAGGGGCTGCCGGGGGCCCCAACCTCGCGCGGCACCTATTCCCGGGCCTACCTCGGCAACCGGTTCTACCCCGCCAACCAGGAGTTCGCCGAAGGCGCTGGCCACCTCTGGTTCGATCTCTGCTACGAAGAGCAAAAAGACCTGATCGGCAGCCTGCTCCAGGTGGGGACCCGGGTCGCCTTCCCCAACAGCCCGGAAGACTACCTCTACTGGACCAGCGTCGCCACCTTCAGTCAGGTGGGTGCCCCCCTGGTCGAGGGCGATTTCTACCGGGTCGAGCAAGCCAAGCACGTCTTCGAGACCATCGTCAACGCCGCCGCCGAGCGGAAATGGCCGATCACCCGCTTCGACCGGGGCAAGGAATTGTTCGAAAAGGCCAAACAGTTCCTCGACAGCACCAGTAACGACAATTCCGCCGCCTATGTCATCTGCCAGGACTTCGTCGGCAACGGCATCAGCCGCGCCGCCGCCCGCGACTACGCCGCCTGTCAGGGGTTTCGCCAGGTGTTGCTCACCTGCTTCGAAAAATGGCAGTATCGCTGGGGATACACCGATGCCGACGCCATCTGGCGCGTCCGCGAACGCGACCTGGCCGTCCTCCCCGCCCCCAGAGAATGGGTCAAGAATCTGCAGTACGGCGGCCTGGCCTCTGAAACATACGGCCCCGCGGGCAACAAGCGCGGTTCCTATTTTGACTGGTATCTGCGCGATGACTTCAACAAGGAACGTTGCCGGGTCGGCATCATGGCCCAGTTGTTCGGTTCCCCAAACGACCGCCGCCCCATCCTCATCGAAGGGCGCGCCTACCTGCGGTTCTTCAAAATCGCTTTCCTCGACGACTTCCGCACCGATTTCCAGACCCTGACCAATCTCTCGGCGCCGGAGTTCGCCAACACCTCGGTCATCTTTCCCCCGGTTCCCATCGATTTTCGGCGGCCCGACCCCGAGACCGCCCCCACCCGCACCTTTCAGAACGCCGAGCTGACCGCCAACCTCCTGACCTCGCCGCATACGAAGTCAAGCGATACCAAAGACCGCTCCTCCCTCGCCCCTTTCCTCGAACGGGTGACAATGAGCCGGTCGGTGGCCTCGATCCCGGTCAATTGTCTGACCGGGCTCCAGTATCAAATTCCGACGCCGAGCGGCGATGCCATCTACAACCCCTGGACCGGGGTCCTTCCCGATCCATGCGCCGCCTTCAACGCCAAGCCCGGCGAAAAGTATTTCCGTTGCCTCGACTGGGCCATGCTCAGCCGGGATTACGAAACCGGCGCCGAGTTCGTGGCCGACCGGGTCCAAGACGACGGAACCGGTCGCAAGGTACTCTACCTCGATGGTGTCATGCTGGTCCGCAAGGGGCCCCTCGACCTGTCGGTGGCGCAGGAGTTCGTCGGAAAAGGCTTGATCTTCCTTGGCCAGGGCGACTGCTTCCTCGGCACCCTTAAGAAGCGTTCCGCCAGCCCCGAGTACGGCGAGAACCACCTGCGCATCTACCTGCACGCGGGGGATTTTGAAATCAAATCCCCTACCTCCCATGTCCAGATCGAAGCCAGCCTGGCCGCTCTCACCTACCTCCCCAAGGGATCCACTGCCAATCCGAAAAGCCCCGAGAATCAGGGGAACCTGTACTGCAACGGCAAAAGCGTCAAGATCCTGGGAAACCTGATCCTCGACTATCTGCAACTAGAATGGGGCCCCCGTGGCCTGCCCCTCGACGGCACCCTCGAGGTCGAACACGACCCCATGATCTTCAACCCCGAGAGCCCCGCCCCCGGCTCCACCGGCAACCAGGACCCCTACCGCATCAGCATCGGCGAGGTGCGCACCCTCTACAGCCTCAACGCCGGGGAAAGGAGCTTCTGAGATGGATCAGGCCCGCTGGATGATCGTCTTCGCCGTCTTCGTCTGCATGATCTTCACCCTCGGCCTCCTGCACCGGCTCAGCCGGCAACCCAGGCCCACGGGTTCGACCAGCCAGCCCTCCTCCTGGTCCGCCGCCCCGAGTTCCGCCGGTGATCGCACCCCGACCGCCATTCCCGGCACCCCCTTCGCCACCAGGGATGGTCAGACCGCCATCACCGTCCTTCCCCCCCCCGATTTCTGTTACGGCACCACCAGCCCCGAAGATCTGGAAGGCCCTTTCCGCCAGGTGGCCGACCGCATCCAGTCCCGCTCCGGAGATCCCGACCGTGGCCCCAACTGACCCCAGGAACTGCCTCCCCCGTCCCCGCGGCCTCACCTTCGCTGAGGTCGTCGTGGCGGTGGTCGTCATCGCCCTGTGCTCGGTTCCCTTACTCTGGGTCCTAACCTCCTCGCGCACCGACACATCCAAGGCGATCAATTACCTCCGCGCCATCGAACTCGCCAACGAAGCCATCGAATGGGCCGCCATCGCCCCCTTCCACCGGAAATCGACCACCAACGTGGTCGTCGAACAGATCAGCGGCTCTCTGGTCACGGACGTCGGCTCGGGCTTCCAGCCCGCCCCGATCGACGTGGTTCCTGCCTCCAACAGCGAATGGGTGGCCGAGAACCTCACCGCCCCCAGCCTAACTTACAGTGACCAGTACACCAGTGCCTTCTTCTACCGAACGATCAAAGTCGAGGATGTCACCAACGGCCCCAAGGGCTACCTGCGCCGCGTCACTGTCACCGTGGAGTGGGCGGAGGGCCGGGTTCCGCAACATCACACCCAACCTGGCGGGGAGCGCAACAAGAAGATCGTGATGTCCACCATCATCCTGAACGAAAAGCAGTTGGTGTACTGATGCACCTGATGAACCGCCGCGCCTTCACCATGATCGAGATGATCGTCACGGTCGGGGTGGGCATGCTGGTTTTCCTGATGGTCAGCAAGTTCCTCAGCGGGACCAGGTTCCAGTTCATGCACGGCACCGTCAACCTGCAGAACCTCCAGGATGCCCGCCTGGCCATCAACCACCTGCGCCGTGACTTCTCCTCGGCTTGCATCTATTTCGGCAGCACGCGCACCGCGACCAGTTACAAGGAGGTCAGGGCCCTGCAGGCGCGCGTCTTCAGCAAGCCCGGCGTCGACCCCGCCGCGCCCGGCGAGAAGCTGATCACCATCCGGTCCCCCCACCAGATCGCCTTCTGGCGGTATGATTTCGCCGCCAATAGTGAAAAACCGCAGGTCGAACGGGTTCTCTACCGTTTTGACCCCGCCGCCAAGGTCCTGATCCGCAGTTCTCCCTCCCGCACCATCGAATTCAAAGGGTTCGAACAGGTCGAATTTCGCCTCTACTGCCATCGACTCAATAACGAGACCCCCTTGTTGTGGGCCCGGTTTCTCATCCATGAAGGAGAAGAGATCTACGGAAGGTCGGAAATCGGGCGGGCCCTCGAACTGACCACCACCATTTCCAGTCCATTTTTGACCAGCAACCTGCAAAACCTGCCCTGGAACTACGAAACCTACCAACTGAAAAAATAGTGAACCGTCCGGGCAACCGGAGCGTCCACTAGGTGAAATCGACCCGCAAGGGAAACCAGAAGGAGGAGAATCGCATGAAAACCACCCACCAATCGCTCGCCTGGGTCCTGGTGTTTCTGATGGTTGTCAACCCCCTGGTCTTCGAGGCCGCCGCCTGGGCCGAAGACAAACCCGTCACTTCGCAGGAGGCCGCCCAGGCCGCCGATGAAGCCAACAAAGGCGCGGCCGACACCGAGGCCGCCAAGGACAAGCTCAACGGCGTGAACGAGGTCAAGACCAAGTGGTACATGGGTAGCGGCACCAAGAAAGCCATCAAGGATGCCAACACCAACCTGCGGGACGCCAAGGGGCAGGTCAGCGGAGTGGCTGGCAGTGCCCGGGAAACGGCTGATTCGGTCAAGGGCATCGCCGACGCCGCCAAGGGGGATGGGTCTACCTTTTCCAAGCTCACCAAGGTCAAAGCCGCCATTCAAAAATCCCTGATCAAGGTCGGTCAGCTCCTGCAGAAGATCGGCCAGCTCCTGCAGACGGTCGGCACCACCCTCGTCGGCATCGGCCAGATGCTCTCCGCCATTCCCTTTTGCCAGGCCGCCGGAGCCGCCCTCATCAAGGTCGGCAAGGCTCTGATCATCGTCGGCACGGCGCTCGACAAGGTCGGCAAGGCCATCGAGACGGTGGGTAGCACCGCCGCCGACGCCGACAAGGGCTTCAAGGACGCCCTCAGCGGCATCGTCGACGCCGCCAAGACCGGCTGGACCGAAGGCAAGCAGAAAGCCGACCAGGTCGAGAAGGAAGCCAAGGACAAGTATTCTTCCTCTGGCAGCTCTGGCGCTGACACCGGCTCGGCCGCCGAGAAGAGCGACGACAGCAACAGTTCCGGGGCGGCCACCGGCGACTCCGCCCGTCCCGCCCAGGCCTCCGACGACGACGAGTAACACCCCGTCCGCCCTGCCCACCCCCGGGGGTTCGCCCCCGGGGGTTCTCATACTCCCGCATGAGGGGGCACCTTCAGGGACATCCCTGACCGAACTCAAGGGTCTGACGCGACCGAGCCAGGGCGAAATTCCGCGATCCTCAGGCCCCCCCCGCCACCGCCGGCGGAACCACCGACGCGGCACGGTCGATGACCTCCAACCGTTCGCGCAACTCGGCGCGGGCCTTGAAAAGACGCGATTTTGCCGTCCCCTCGGGGATGTTCAGCATCTCGGCCACCTCGTGCAGGGGCAGGTCGAGCAGATAGCGCATCACGAGGATCTCGCGGTGGACCTCTGGAAGGCGGGCCAGCGCCGTCCGGACCTGCTCGCCGGCTTCCTTCAGAAGCAGCTCCCGTTCCGGGGCCGGGCAGACGTCGTGGATCGCCGCGGCCAGCATGACCGGGTCGAGCGGGGTAGGCACGCTCTTGCGCTGATGCGAAATGGCCAGGTAACGGGCGATGGTCATCATCCAGGCCCGGAACGATAGGGCCTGGTTGTGTTGATGTAACTTCCGATGGATGGTCAGGAAGGTTTCCTGGGTCAGGTCTTCGGCATCGGCGGCGTTGCCCAGGAAATGGAAAAGGAAGCGGTAGACCATGCCCTGGTGCCGTTGAATGAGCTGCTCAAACGCATCGAGATCCCCTCGCAGGACCTCCTGCAGGAGGACCTGATCGGGCGTTTCGGGGGACACCTTCATGGGCGGGGGAAGGCGACGGGGGTCAATCCTCGGGAACCTCCGGTCGGGCGGGATGGGGTTCGACATCCGAAGGTTCGGTCACGGCCCCCGCCGACACCCACCCGTGGGCATCGACCGCCACCCGCTCGCCGGAGCCGAGGGTCTTCTCATGGGTACCGGCCTGCACCCGCACGCGGCCGACCGTCACCTCGACATCGAGACGGTCGGCGGCAAGTGCCAGCCGGAACGCCGTTCCCACGACGGTCACGCGCGCGAACGGCGTCTCGACCTGGAAGGGGGCCTCCCCGGCCGGGGTCGGCTCCACCCTCACATAGGCCTCGCCTGCCTCGAGCCGGAAACCGCCAACCAAAGGAGTGACCCGGCCGTCGAGCTGGGAAACCACCGCCCGGCCGGGCCAGACGAGCCGGCCCTGTGCCCCGGGTGCGAAGACCAGCGCCTGCCCAATGGCCACTCCGGCCCGGTCGGCCCCCGTGGGGACGGCGATTCCGGATGGCCAGGCACCGCGATCCATGGCCAGCGTCCAGCCCACCGCGGGGGAGACCACCGCCGGGCTGCGCGGGGGCACCCGCGAGACGATCGTCCAGCACAGGAGGAAGATGATCGCGGCCGAGGCCCCGTAGAAAAGGGTCGATTTCATCGGAGTGGTGGGAGCCAGCCACATCCACCAGTCCATCAGGCGCTCCCCCAAGGAGGCGGAGGAGCCGGACGGCACGGAAGAATGGCCGGCCGTCTGGCGAATCCGGGCGGCCAGGTCGGGCACTCGGACACACCCGCGCACCACTGCCAGGCCATCACCCATACGGCGGGCGGCATCGAGCTTCGGGCGGCAGGCGGCACAGCCCCGGGCGTGGGTTTCCAGTTCGGGGGGAATGCTCAGGGAATCGTGCGCATCAAGGCGGGCGAGGAATTCCTGACAGTTCATTTCCATCCTCCACCCTTCTTGACGCACCAACCGTCAGGCTGGTTCACGCCAACCACGAAAAATTCCGAGGCTGCCCCACCACAGTAGCCGAAAACGATCCCGATGAAAAGCCTGCCTTGCAACCTTCGCCACGAAACTTGTGGGCGAGTGGTCGGTCGGCTCGGGGAAGAGTATACTGAGCCAAATCATGTGGATGAGGAGCGCCATGGGAGACATCACCCGCGAATTGCTCCAGCGGCTTCCCAAGACCGATCTGCACTGTCATCTCGACGGCTCCATGCGCCTTCGCACCATCCTCGATCTGGCCGAGGAGGCCGCCAGGAAGACCTACGGCCCGGCTAGCATCGAACAGGCCGTCAAATACTGCCATGCCCACCGCATCGGCCACGGCACCCGCCTGATCGAAGCCAAAGATCCGGCCCGCCTGCGAACGCTCTACCGCTACTTCAAGGACAAGCGCATCCCGCTGGAGATCTGCGTGACCAGCAACGTCCAAACCGGATCGGTACCATCCATCGAGGCCCACCCGCTCAAGGTCTACCTCGTGGACAAGCTGCGCTGCACCATTTGCACCGACAACCGGCTCGTGTCCGACACCACCGTCACAGACGAGTATTTCGGCATCTGCCAGGCCTTCAAATTGTCGCGGGAAGATCTCCACAAGCTCATCATTTACGGGTTCGAGAGCACCTTCCTTCCCTATGAGGAGCGGGAAGGGATTCTCCGCGAAGTGGAGCCCATCCTCCAACGGGAACTCCACACCGGTGGCAACTCCCAAGACGCCGCCCCACCCGCCTGACCGGAAACCCCGGACCCCCCTCACCGTCATGATCAAGAAAGTCGTCTGCCCCTCCTGCGGGATCGAGTTCGAGGCCATCAGCCACCCGCAAGGCCAGCCGGTCTTCTGCCCCAACTGCGCCTCGGAGGTCGACCCCAACCGGGGCGTCTCTCTCGAAGAACTCGGTGGATACAAACTGGCAGGTCTTCTTGGGCAAGGCGGCATGGGACAGGTCTACCGGGCGGTCTCCCCCGACGGAGCCGTCGTGGCGGTCAAGGTCATGGCCCAGGAATCTGCCGAATCGCCTGAACTGCAGGAACGGTTCGACCGCGAGATGGAAATCATGGCCAGCCTCGACCACCCCAATATCGTCAAGGTCATCGAGCGCGGCCGCACCAGCCGGTTCAAGTTCTTCGTCATGGAGCTGATCGAGGGCCCAACCCTCCGCCACCTCATTCGCGAGGGCAAGCTCACCGAACCCGACATCACCGGCATCGCGATCCAGACCCTGCAGGCCTTGGGGTATGCCCATGCCCGTGGCATTATCCACCGCGACATCAAGCCCGAGAACATCATGTTCGACCGCGCCGGCACCGTGAAAGTCACCGATTTCGGCCTGGCCCGCAAGGTCACCTTCCAGGGCCCGGCCCTCACCGCCACCAACGCCTTCATGGGTACCGAAACCTACATGTCGCCCGAGCAGAAGATCAACCCCAAGGCGGTCACCCACCGCACCGATATTTACTCGTTCGGAGTCGTGCTCTACGAAATGCTGACGGGCGGCATGCTGCCCTTGGGCATCTTCCAGCCGCCGTCGTTCTACCGGCCCCTCCACGAGTTCTGGGACGGCCTTACCTTCCGGTTGCTCGATCTCAACCCCGACATGCGACCCGCCAATTGCGACGACATCGTCACAGATCTCGAGAACTTTCGCCAGCACCCCAACGCGCCCAAGCTCGCCACCTCTCGCCCGGCCTCTCCCACGGCCTCTGCCCCTGCCCCCGCCGGTCCCGTCCAGGCCGCCGCCCCTTCCGCCGGAGACGCGATGCGACGCGAGGAAATCCGGATCCAGCAGAAGTTCAAAGATCTGTGCGACCACGCCAACGCCCTCTTCCAGCGCGATGAGTTCGACGCCGCCGCCAAAACCTGGGAACAAGCCCTGGCCTACACTTCGGACGCCGACGAGCGTGAGAACATCCAGAACTGGATGCGCCTGTGCCGGGAAAAAATCGCTGAACAACAGGCCCGCCAGGCGATCGTCTTCCTGTGCCCGCGCTGCCTGAAACCGTTCTCCCAGAGCCCCGACCAGCCCATCCCCGCCCGCCTCGATTGCCCGACCTGCGGTGGCACCATCGCCTATGAGATCCACAAGAAACGCTGGGTCCCCGTGGGCGATCCCGTCAAAAAAGCCCCGCCTTCTGCCGAAACACCAGGCAGAAAGGAGATACCCCGGACCCCGTCTCCCGCAGGGGTTAACCTCCGACAGGGGCTGCTGGGCGTGGTGGCCGTCCTTCTCGGGATCGACATGTGGAATCCCGACCGGCTCGACCGCATGATCCAGCAGATCCTGGCTCCGGTGCCCTGGCTTGGCCTCTCCCAGGGGGCGGTCGGTCTCGCCCTGCGGTTCGTCATCTACCTCGCGGTCATCTACTGGGGATGCGGTCTGGCGTATTCGCTCTATGACTATCAGCGGTCTTCCGGAGACACCACGCCCGACGACCATACGATCTTCCGCCGGAAATAGGCTCCTGCGGTTCCTCCTGGCCGGAGCATTCGCCTTTCTCCTCCTGATTCCGGTCTTCCCGTCGAGCTTCGGCGGCGATCCCGGGCTCGTCGGTGTGGAGGTGCGCGACCGCGAGCGGTTCCTCCATCGGTTGAAATTCCTGCGCACCAAGCGTCCTGACGACCCCGAAATCACCTACCAGATCGGGAATCTCTACTATAGCCTCCAGATGGAAGATGACGCCATCAAGGAATACCGCCGCTGCCTCCAACAAAAACCCGATCATTTCGAGGCCAAGTGGTTCCTGAGTAAGACCCTCGCCAGCAAGGGCTACCTCGAGGAGGCCTTTCGCCTGGCTCGCGAGATCCTCGATGCCCGCCCGGAAGACCATGAAGCCTACGCCTGGGCCGGTGACATCCTGATCAAGATGGAGATGCCTGAATTCGCCCGCGATTATTTCCGCCGGTGGGAGGAACTCCTCTGGCTGAAAAAGAAGGGAAAACCCCTGGGCTAAAACCGCGCCCCAGCCACTGCCCCTGCGCCCTGTCAACCCAGACCCCTGAAGTTCTCCAGGGAGGCCCCTGGCTCACCCGCCCCGCCGGATCTCCTCCTTGAGGCTGACCAGTTCAGCGTCAACCGCCTCTTCGAGCGAAGTCAGGCCCAGGGAATCGCCCAGTCGCGCCCGCTCGGTGTCCAGGGTGGCATCGGCCAGGGCCACCCGTCGGACCGTCCCATCCGGCAAGGCGGCCGGGTTCTCGCAGCGTTCCATCGACCGATTGGTGGCCTCCAGGATGCCCGATACCGCCAGCTTGGTATCGGCCCGCCGCTGGCGGCCACTCTGCAGCTCGAGCTGGGTCCGCGCCTCCGCCAGACGGGATTCGAGAACCTCGAAACTCTCGGTCAGCAGGCGGACGGTCTTGCGCTGTTCATCCACCTCGGGGCGCAGAACTGCCGCGTTCTGCAGATGGGTCTTCTTCTGGCGCAAAGACGTACGGGCAGCCTCCTCACGACCGTTCTGCAGAAATTCAACCGCCTGCTTGGCGCACTGCTCAGCCAGGTATTCGAACTCGGCCAACCGCGCCCCGAGGGTCCGTTCCTGTTGAATGGCCTTCGCCATCTGGAGTTTCACCCCTCGCAGTCCCTCCTCGAGGCTTGCCACATGCTTTTCGAATTCACTTCGAGGGTCTCCGGAGGAGCCCGTCAACAGGCCGAGCACCTTCCCCAGCAGCGATCCGACCGATGTCATCAGGGTCATATCGTCACCTCGTGCGCGGAGTCCTGGCACCTGCCTTTCATTCTCAGCAACCACCGTACCATGCAGATCTCCCCCGCCTGGCAGGGCCTTCTCCTCCAGGATCATGAGTCTGTGAGCCGGCTCTCCGTCCCGTTGGTGAAGCCAGTCATACTCACGGTCAAACCTCGGGTTCACCCGTGTTCACCGCCGCTGGCCTGTATCCTGTCGCCAGAGTGCAAGGCTACCAACCGGCGACCGGGTTCAAAAGTGGACCAGGTGGCGGGGCTTTAGCCACCCTGGGTTCCTGCGTCAGATTTTTCGCAGCTTGGCCCCAGAGTGTCACACCCTCTGTCATGGAACGCCCACAGGCCGATAAATCCGACATTGCTAAGAGACGGCGAACCTTCCCCCTCGGCGGAGTGGAATCGCAACCTGGACCGGACCTTCTATCCAGGGAGAACCTCGATACCCTCCCGGCGGTAGGTTTCCCGTATTTGATCGATGAAGGGGGTGCCCAACGAGGCTTCCAGAATACCCGAGAAAGCCAGCAGGATCGGGGGGGCGGGGTCGACCGACCGGCAGAACTCCGCCTCGTAGAAATTGATCAGGCAGCCGGTGGCGGTATCACGGATAACCAATGGATACAACTGGCACCAGAGAGGCTTGAGGGCAATGACGCGAAGCCCCAGATCTTCGGCCACCCCATGCAAAGAACACTGCAACAGACCTTGGGAGTCGACCATTCCCAACGGGCAAGGGTGATTGCGCGCCATTTCCCGGATGTGCAGCCGGCCCCCATAGCTCTCGGTCAACCCCTGCTCCAGGAACGTCCGGTTTTTCGCGGGCAACCGCGGCAGGATCTGCGGCAACAACTCCTCGAGACGGGCAGCCTCCTCCGGCAGCAGGCTGGCCCCCAGATCGCCGATCCGGCAGCATGAACCCAGGCACCTGGGCAGATCGCAGGAGAACCGCTTGTTCCACACCTCGTCGGAAACGACGACTTCGCCCTGCGGCAAGCGAAACACCTGCATTCCGAACCTCCTCGGGCGGTGGCGCTTCCTTCTTCTACGGCCCGCCAGCTGGTCCTGTCAACCCGGCTTCGCTTTTCCCAAAAGCCCCCCAAGAAAACTCCCACATCGCGACCCAGTTCCGACCTCGAAAAACGCCGCCCCCTACGACCCCTCGGTGACTGGTCGATGGACATCGGCCGTCTCCCGATCACCCGATCTTTCTTCCTTCCACTCGTCCTCCATGCTCAAGTCGGGATGCCCAAGGCACAAAAAAAGGCAGAGCGGTCTGTAAGCCGGGTTCTGTACCCCCTGCGGGGCGTCGGTCATCTATCTGGGATTGCGGTTGCCCGCAACCTCGAGCGACCAACCCGGGGTCAGGGAGCGGGCCGCTCCATCCCCCTGTTAGGTCTTGCTCCGGGCGGGGTTTTCCAGGTCCTTCCGTCGCCGGAAGGCCGGTGCGCTCTTACCGCACCATTTCACCCTTGCCTGTGTCCGTGAGGACCATCGGCGGTGTGTTTTCTGTTGCACTTTCCGTCCCCGGGGGATTCCTCCCCCGAAGCCTGGGCGTTACCCAGCGCCCTGCCCTGTGGAGCCCGGACTTTCCTCACCCTGCCCGTACGGGAAGGGCGCGACCGACCGACCGTTCTGCCGCCCCTATTCTAGCTCAACCGCCCTGGTCGTGTCTATCGTCAGCCGACAGGTCGCGGTCGATGCCCGGCGGGGAGCCGATGCGAACGTTGCGCCGCGTCCCCATCAGCCACATCCAGAAGCCGGACCAGCCTGACGGATAGAGGGGTTCCTTCTTGCGACGCGAAAAACCGCACCGTTCGCAAAAGAAGATGCGACGCCGCAACCCAAGGGTGTTGTTGCCAGGCTCCTTGAGCGTCTCGAAGGAAATGCGGAGGGTGCCGTTGCAGCGGGGGCACCGTTCGACGAAGAAGACGAAATAGCAGAGAAAGAGGCCCACGATCATGGCCAGGAAGATCTCCTTGGAGGTCCAGAGGAATCCGAACACGTCGAACGTCCCCGAGGGGGTGGTACGACGCAGGTCTTCCCGTTTGAGTTCGTCGAGCAGCATGCGCTTGATGGTCAGGACGCCCTCGAGGAACCCCCGCCCGTCGTTGTTGTCGGCGTTGTTGGGCAGGATCACCCGGTTGAGGATCTTTTCCCCCATCTCCCGAGTGATCAGATATTTCAGGCCGATGCCGACCCTCAGGTTGAACTTGCCGTGCAACGAGTCCCGCGGCAATGCCGCGTAGAGGAGGATTCCCTTCTTATCCAAACCGATGGAACGGATCCATTCGGAGAAGAAGCTTTCGACACGCTCGGAATAGGTGGTGAGGTCGTCGAGGACCTCGGTCTTGATGAGGATGCGGATGCCCATCTTGGACTCGATCTCGTGGCAGGCGACCAGGATCTGCGCGATGATCGGCTCTTTCACCAGACGGGCATCATCCACCAGATATCGCTCGGGGGTGAAGTCGAAGGCGGGGCTGGCCACCGCCCCGGCTTGACCACCCGCCAAGGGTATGCTTGGTACCCCCGCCGATTCGGTGGCGAAAGAACTGGGCTGCGCCCAGGCGGCAGCGCCCGGCATCAGCCAAATCCCGAGCAACAGGACACCGAGCAGGCGACAGACCGACGCAAGCCGGATCATGTGTCAGCGGATGGCGTCAAGCAGGCCCGTCCAGCGGATCAGGGCCCGGCAGTATGGGCAATGGTCGGCGACCGGCCGTCCGATCAGCGGGGTTAGGAAGCCCCCCGGCAAAGACATGCCGCACGCCGGACATCCCGGGGTTTCGGTATCCCAGATGACGCGCCCCTTCTTGAGATGACGCAGTTCCTCGTACACCTGCAGACGGTCACCGGGAATCTTCAGACCGGCTTGCTGTCGCTTGGTCCGGACGAGGTCACGGGTATCTTCGAGTGCCTTGATCTCGCCCCCCTGACGTTTCTTGACGTCCTCGAGGTGCTGGCGCAGGCCGGTGATGACTTTCCGGCCTTTGGTGAGATCTTTTTCGAGGGACTCGAGTTTCTCCATGTCTTCTAGGACTTTGGTTTCGAGACCCGAGACCTGCTCTTTGACCGTGGCGATCTCTTTTTCCAGCGCCACGTAGGCATTGGGGGTCACTCCGGCATTGCGGAGCTTCATCTCGAGCGTTTTCAACTTCTCCGAGGCGACGCCCAGCTCAGTTTCGAAGCCATTTTTGCGGATCTGGATCTTCTTGAGCAGGGCCGCCTTCTTGTCAAGGAGGTCTTGTTCTTTCTGGATGTCAGCCTCCATGCGGGAGGCCTTGTCGCGGATCTGCCGGATCTTTTCGTCGAGACCGTCAATCTCGAGGTCGAAATCCTGCAGGACCAGCAGTTCCGTGCATTCGATCACCGGAAATTCCCCTCATCGGATTTGGCCTAAGGGTAGCAGATGCCCCGACCCGTGTCAAACCGCCATCGGCCAGGGCTCACCCCCCGGGCTCCGACCACGGCGGGTCGGCTTCCGCCCGGAAACAGGCTTGTCAAGAGGGTTCCATTGACTCCCCGGAGGGAGGGTGATACAATGGAAAGCTTGGAGAAAGGCATGCCACACCTACCCACCATCGCCATCGTCGGCCGGCCCAACGTCGGCAAATCGTCCCTCCTCAACCGCATCGTCGGTCGCCGCCACGCCATCGTCGATCCGACCCCCGGCGTCACCCGCGACCGCAACTATGCCGAAGCCACCTGGAACGGCCGTCGGTTCAACGTCGTCGATACCGGGGGCCTCGATCCGGATGACACCGAACCCATCCAGAAGGCCATCCGCGCCCAGGTCGAGTTTGCCCTGCGCGAAGCCGACGCCATCCTGCTGGCTTGTGACTCGCGCCAGGGCCTGTTTCCAGATGACCGCGCCATCCTCGACCTGCTGCGCCGGTCTTGCGGAGGCAAACCGATCTTCGTCGTCGTCAACAAACTCGACAACCCTCTTGACGAAGTTCCCCTGGCCGAATTCTACGCCCTCGGCGTGCCGAAACTCTATCCGGTGTCGGCCCTCCACGGGCATGGGGTCGCTGACCTGCTCGACGTCGTCGTCGAACCCTTCCCCCGGGAGTCCGCCACGACCGCCGAGACGGTCGACGATGATCCTGGCCGCATCGCCATCGTCGGCAAACCCAACGTCGGCAAATCCTCCCTGTTCAACCGTTTGATCGGCCAGGACCGCTCGATCGTCGACGACGCCCCCGGCACCACGCGTGACACCATCGTCGTCTCCGTCGAGCGGGGAGGGAAGTCCTATCGGTTCATCGACACCGCCGGCCTCCGACGTCCCTCCCGCCAAAAGGATTCCGTCGAGTTCTTTTCCGTCTTCCGGACCCTTGACACCATCCGGAAATCCGATCTGGCCGTGCTCGTCCTCGACGCCTCGGCCGGCGAGATCACCCAACAGGACAAGCGCATTGCCAGCCGGATCATCGAGGTCGGTTCAGGGTGCCTCATCCTCTGGAACAAATGGGATCTCGCCTCCCACGACGAGCACACTTGGCAACGCATGCAGGCGGCCACCCGCAAAGAATTCCCCCTCCTCGAATTCGCTCCGATCTTGTCCTGCAGTGCCCGCACCGGGTTGCGGGTCAACCGCGTTTTCGACTTGATCGATCAGATCCAGGCAGCCGGCACCGCCCGCATCCCCCCCGACAGGCTCAAGAGCATCCTGTTCGATGCGCTCACCATGCAACCGCCACCGCCCTTCGCCGGCCGGCCGGTCCGCATTTCCTCGATCCAACAGGTGGAAGGCCCACCGATCATTTTCCGCGTATCGACCGACCAGCCCGAAGGGGTGCATTTCTCCTATCAGCGCTACCTGTTGAACCGCCTCCGCGAAGATACTCCCTTCGAAGGCTGGCCCGTGCGCCTGGTCATGCGCAAGAAGTAGGCACTGATGGATCAGGTCTATCTATATGCCCTTGCCCTCGGGTACCTGCTGGGGTCGATCCCGACCGCCTATTGGCTCGGCCTGGTGGTCTACCGCATCAACATCTTCGACCACGGCAGCCGGAACATGGGCGCCACCAATGTGCATCGTGTTCTCGGCAAGGGACCTTTCGCCGTCACGTTGGCCTGCGACATCCTGAAGGGCATGCTTCCAGTGCTCCTGGCGCCCCGCCTGGGCACGGCACCCGCCACATTCGTTCCGCTGCAACTGGTGGCGGGATTAGCGGCGGTGGCCGGCCACACCCTCTCCTTCTGGGTAGGGTTCCGAGGCGGCAAAGGGGTCGCCACGGGGCTCGGGGTGTTCCTGGGTCTGGCCCCGAAATCCTCTATCCTGGCAATGGTGGTGTTCCTGGTGGTCTTGATGACCACCAAATACGTTTCCCTGGGTTCCATGGTTGCCGCCGGTGCCCTCCCCGTGGCCATCTTTTTCTTCCAGGAAGGCGGCCCCGAATGGTTTCTCGTGTTCGCCCTGTGTGCCGCCCACGTTGCCGGGTTCATCGTCTTCAAGCACCGGGCCAACATCCGCCGTCTTCTCCGCGGTGAGGAGTTGGCGCTTGGGGCAGCCCCCCCTGCCCCTGCCAACGGCGAATCCGCTCCCGATGGCGAGTGACAGGCCTTCCCCAGGGCTTATGCAGATTGCGGTCATCGGTGCCGGCTCATGGGGGACAACCTTGGCCGACCTCCTGGCCCGCAAGGGGTATCGCGTCACCCTATGGGCCCGGGAACAGGAAGTCGCCGACGGGATCCGGTCCACCAGTCGGAATCCCTTCTTCCTGCCCGACCACGATCTGAGTCGCGACCTGCACGTCGTCACCGACCTGGAAAGCGCATTGGAAGGGGCTGACCTCGGCCTGCTGGCCATTCCCTCGGGGCACCTGCGGTCGGCGATCCGTCCGGTGCGGCAACGCCTGGCTGCTCTTCCCTATCTGGTGAACGTCGCCAAGGGCCTCGAACCCGGGACCGGGGCACGACTGTCCCAGGCCATCCTCGAGGAACTTGGAGTGACCGAGGGCACCCCCGAAGACCGACTCGCCGTGCTCTCAGGCCCCAACCTCGCCGGCGAGATCGCGGGGGGGAAGATCAGCGCCTGTGTGGTGGCCTGCCCCCATGAAGACATCGGGTCCCGCCTCCAGGAGGTGTTTTCCACCCCGACCTTCCGGGCCTACCGTCATACCGACCGTTGTGGAGTTGAACTGGGGGGCACCCTCAAGAATATCTTCGCGATCGGAGCAGGCATCGTCGACGGGCTCGGGCTCGGCGACAACGCCAAGGCAGCCTATCTGACCCGCAGCCTCCACGAGATGGTTCGGCTGGGCACGCGCCTGGGGGGGCGGGCCTCCACCTTCTACGGGCTCTCAGGCCTGGGCGACCTGATGGCCACCGCCGCCTCGCCCCTGTCGCGCAACCACCAGCTCGGCCAGGCCTTGGCCCGGGGAGAAACCGATGCCGAACGCCTGATGCACGGGCGAATGGTCATCGAGGGGGTGGCGACCACCCGCATGGCACGGGAATGGGGAAAAAAACTAACCATTCCCCTCCCGATAACCGAAGAAATATCCAGGGTCCTATTCGATCGTTTGTCCCCCAGGGAGGCGGCCCGTAATCTGATGACCCGCTCCCTTAAGGACGAGGAGGAATGAATCCGCCCTCGGAGTGAGCCGGAATGCGCAAAATCTTCTTTACGATCCTGGGTGTCGTCTGCCTGTCGGCGTTTCTCATGTTCGTGTTCTGGGGAATCACCTCTATCCAGCGCGCAACCCAGACCACCCCGCCGCCGGGGGGGGCACCGGCCGGCCCCGCCACGGAGGAACCCATGGCCACTCAGTCCAAACCGCAACCCCTGCCAGATGTCGAAGTCGTCTTCCAACTCGATGACCGGTCCATCAACCTTGGCAAGGTGCCCCTCCTCAAGCCTCCCGCTCCCGATCAGGGCATGGCCGCCCCAGTCGTCGACGTCGAACTGGCCCGCCGTCTCGTCGAGCAGATTCCCGACCCGTCTCCGGCGGGCACTCCTGTCCCCGCGAAGCTGGAAACCGACAAGAAGGGTGTCCCTCGCAAGATCCACCGCGGCAACCCCGGCCAGGTGATCGACCGGGAGGGAACGGTGCGGCGCCTCGCCGAGCAGGTGACGCGGGTCAAGCCCAACCAGTCCGTGAAGATCACCGTGCCCCGGCGCGAGCCTTCTACCATCGAAACCCTGACCAGCCTGCGCACCCGCCTCGGGTTCAAGGAATGCCTCGCCGAATTCGAAACCGTCCACGACAAGGACCATATCGATGACGCGGGACGCAATGTCAATCTGAAGATCGCCGCCGACAAGGTCGATGGCATCATTCTGCAGCCTGGCGAAGAGTTCAGTTTCAACCGCATCGTGGGACCCCGAGGCCGCAAGGAAGGGTTCCAGCCCGCCGGGGTTATTTCCAACGGTAAGGTGATCCCGGGATTGGGTGGAGGAATCTGCCAGGTCAGCACCACCCTCTATCGCTGCGCCCTCCTAAGTGCCTTGAAGATCGTCGAACGCCACAACCACTCCATATACGATGGCATCGCCTATGCCCAACGTGGGCTCGATGCGGCTGTCGTGTGGGGGGCCAAGGATTTCCGGTTCATCAACACGCTGCCCACCCCGATCCTGATCGTCTGCCAATCGGGGCGCGGATCGGTCAAGGCCGCCATCTATGCCGAACACCGACCCTTCGAAAAAGTCGAACTCGCCACCCGCAACGAGGTGAAACACCCCTTCCCCGTTCAGGTCCGCAAGAATCCCCGCCTCAAGAACGGCGAAACCCGCGTCGTCCAACCCGGAGTCATTGGCTACACGGTCGAGTCCTACCGGACCGTCACCATCAAAGGAGTCACCCGCGAAGAGCCCCTGAGCAAGGACCGGTACCAGACCTTCCCCCGGATCGAGGAGGTCAGCAACTGACATGAACAGACTTTCCCTCCTGCTGTGCGGTGTCGTTCTGGTGCTGGCGTTGTCTGCCATCCCAGCGGGGTTCGCCCTCGATTTCTCCGAGTTCGTCACCCGGGGCTACGAAGGCAAGGGCGAACTCGAGTTCAACACTCCCGAAGACCTCCTGCTCGGGCCTGCCGGCGAAATCATCGTCGCTGACCACAAGAACAACCGGATCCAGATCTTGCGTCCGGACGGGAGGTTTCTCCGGTTCATCACCTCAAGCATCGATGGAAAGAAGCTTCTGAATTTCGGGGAAGACGTCGCCCGGCACCAACGCCGGGGCGCCCCCCCCAAACCGGCCGCGGGCAAACCCGAAGAGAAAAAACCTTCCCTCCCACCCCCCGGGAAGGGTATCACCTGGTATCAAGACAATGCCTCCAGCACGGTGCTCCTGCTCAAGCCGATCGGCTTGGCCCTCGATGGGCAGGGACGATTGTGGGTGTCCTGTGCCGGGGCGCACCGCGTCTACATCTTCCGTTTTTCTGATGGCAAGCCTCTGGGCGAATTCAGCGGCCAAGGGCGGCAACCAGGCCTGCTCGACACGCCGATGGATATCGACGTCCGCGCCGACGGTTATTTCGCCATCGCGGACAGCGGCAACAAGCGTGTCCAGATTTTCGACGCCACCGGCACCCCCATCCGGCAGATCTACTACAAGGAAGAATTCAAGAAAGGCGTTCGCGATATCGCCCCACGCGGGGTCCTCTGGGCCCGTGACGGGTCCCTGGTCGTCACCTACCCGACCTTCCACCAGGTCACAGCCTGGAATCTCGAAGGGACCTTGCTGTGGCGGTACGGACAACTCGGTGACGGCAAAGGGGAACTGAACCAACCCTCCTTTCTCGCGTATGGCCCGCCCGGCCAGATTCTGGTCGCAGACAGCGGGAACCATCGCTTTACCCTCATCGATGAGCGGGGCATGCTGGTGCGCAACTTCGGGGTCGTCCGCGGGACCACGCCGGGCCGCCTCCTGTGGCCGAGAGGCATGGCCCTGACCGCGCAGGAACACCTGATCATCGCTGATTCGGGCAACAACCGGATCCATTTTTTCAAGCCCGGTCGGGCGTTCATGATGCTGCGCGAAGCCCAAAACCTCGCCCGCACCGATCAATGGGATGACGCATTCCCTCGCATCGAACAGGTCCTGAATCTGCATCCCAACAACGAAGAAGCGCGCGGATTGATGGTCAACGCGCTCCACTTCTTCGGGGACCGCGCCTTCCAGAAGGCCGATTTCGCCCGGGCCGAAGAATTCTTCCGGCGCATCCTGATCTATCGGCCCAACGACGAGAGCGTCCCCAAGAAACTCGATGCCATCTTCTGGGCGGAGAACCGCGACTTGATTGGCAAGCTGATTTTTGGCATCATAGCGGTGATCGCCGCCTTGATCCTGTCCTGGATCGTGCGGACGACGTTCAACAAGGTGGTGTACGGTCACCCCTAGGAGCCCGCATTGTCACAGGATTTCATCCGCAACTTCTGCATCATCGCCCACATCGACCACGGCAAATCGACCCTCGCCGACCGCCTCCTCGAATGCACCTCGACCGTCAGCAAGCGCGAAATGCGCGACCAACTGCTCGACTCGATGGATCTCGAACGGGAACGAGGCATCACCATCAAGGCCCAGGCGGTTCGCATGTTCTACCACTCGCCGAGCGGGCAGGAATACACCTTCAACTTGATCGACACCCCGGGGCACGTCGACTTCTCCTATGAGGTCTCTCGCTCCATCGCCGCCTGCGAAGGGGCGATTCTGGTCGTCGATGCCACCCAAGGTGTCGAAGCGCAGACCATGGCCAATGTCACCATGGCCCTGGCCCAGAACCTCGAGATCATTCCCGTCATCAACAAGATCGACCTGCCCTCGGCCGACCCCGACCGCGTCAAACAAGAGATCGAAAACCTCATCGGCCTCGACTGCTCCGACGCCATCCTCGTCTCGGCCAAGGAAGGAACCGGCGTGCCCGACCTGCTCGAGGCCATTGCCCGCCGCATTCCCCCGCCCAAAGGTGACGAAAAGGCCCCTCTGCGGGCGCTCATCTTCGACGCCCGGTATGATTCGTACAAGGGTGTCGTCGTCTACTGTCGTTTCTACGACGGCACCCTCAAGGTCGGCGACCGCATCCGGTTTCAGTCGACCCAGACCTCGTTAGAGGTCATCGAAACGGGGGTGTTCACCCCCAAACCTGTGATGCAGCCATCACTGACGGCAGGCGGGGTCGGCTACTTCTGCGCCACCATCAAGGAAATGGGGCACGTCAAGATCGGCGACACCCTGGTCCATGAATCCAAGGCCAAGGTCGATCCCATTCCCGGGTTCAAGGAGGCCAAGCAGATGGTCTTCTGCGGCCTCTACCCGGTTGAGGCCAACGATTTCGACGAACTGCGCAATGCCCTCGAGAAGCTCTCGCTCAACGACTCCAGCTTTTCGTTTGTCCCCGAGAATTCGCTGGCGCTAGGATTCGGCTTCCGATGCGGGTTTCTCGGTCTGTTGCACATGGAGATCGTCCAGGAGCGCCTCGAGCGCGAGTTCGACCTCGACCTCGTCACCACCTCACCCAACGTCGTCTATCAGATCCAGAAGACCAATGGCGAAGTGTTCGAGCTCGACTCCCCCACCAAGATGCCCCCCGACACCCAGATCGCCGAGATCCGCGAGCCCTTCGTTCATGCTTCGATGTTCATGCCCAAGGAGTTCATCGGCACCATCATGGACCTTTGCACCGAACGTCGCGGGGTCATGAAGCACATGGAATTCATCTCGGAAAACCGGGTTTCGATCTCGTTCGACCTGCCTCTCTCCGAGATCATCGTCGACTTCTACGACAAGCTGAAAAGTCGCACCCGCGGCTACGCCTCGATGGATTACGAGCACATCGGCTACCGCGCCGCCAAGATCGACAAGGTCGACATCCTGGTCAACAGCGAGCCGGTCGATGCCCTGTCCTTCCTCTGCCATCATGACCGGGCGGTGCAGCGCGGCCGGTTCGTCATCGAGAAACTCCGCAAGCTGATCCCCCGGCACCAGTTCCAGATCCCGTTGCAGGCGGCCATCGGCGCCAAGATCATCGCCCGCGAGAACATCTCGGGCTATCGCAAGGACGTCCTGGCCAAGTGCTACGGCGGCGACATCACCCGCAAACGCAAGCTCCTCGAGAAGCAGAAGGAAGGCAAGAAGCGGATGAAGATGGTCGGCCGCGTCGAGATCCCGCAGGAGGCGTTCATGGCGGTCCTCAAGCCCGAGGACTGACCGCCTTTTGCCTCCGGGTCCGCCCTGGGTTCAGCAAAGGAAGCACCAATGACCCGCACCCCCGACACCTCCGCCCCACCGGCAGCCGGTCCCGACTCCTGTGGAGAGGCCTGCGGCCTCCCCGAATCGGTCGTCAAACCCACCAAAAAGGGGAAGAAGGAGGAACGCCGCGAGAAGGGCCTCGCCGAGAAAGCCGTGCTGGCCGTTGCTTGGCTGTTCCTGCTCGGTAGCGTCGCCGTCGCCTTTGTGCGCCAGGCTCCCGAAGGCCAGGCCGAGGCGTCGTTCCTGATTCGAGGGGCCCTGGCCGGCTCGAAGGAACTGCTCGAATTTCTGTCGACCCACCTGGTCTCGGCAATGATCCCCGCCTTCTTCCTGGCGGCGGCCATTTCGACCTTCTTTTCCAAGGAAACCATCATCAAGGCGATGGGACGGCAAGCCAATCCGCTGATCGCCTACCCGATCGCCGCCTTTGCCGGGGCCATTCTGACCGTCTGTTCCTGCGGGGTGCTTCCCATCTTTATGAGTATCCTGCAGAGCGGGGCGGGCTTGGGGCCCGCGATCACCTTCCTGTATGCCTCCCCGGCCATCAACCTGATCTCGCTCATCTACACCTGGAAGATCCTCCCCCTGAGGATGCTCTATGGGCGAATCGTCGCCGTGGCGCTCTCTGCCATGGGCATCGGCGCGATCATGTTCCTGGCCTTCCGCGACCGCCCTCCGGAAGACACCGGAGGCGAGGAATGCGGGAAGACCGCTCCCCGCACCGCCATCCAGGAAGGCTTGTTCTTTGGCCTGCTGGTGCTGGTCATGCTGACCTCCACCGATGCCCTCGGCTTCATCACGCGCGCCCTGGTTCCCGCCAGCATCTTCGGAGGGTCCGACCCCGAATGGGCGGCCAAAATGGCGGCCCTGGCCGGCAAACTGGTCACCCTGGCGGCCGAGATCGTCGTCGTCGTCCTGCTGCTGCGGGCCTGGTTCACCTGGGATGAGACCCGCAAATGGCTGAAACGCACCGGCCGCCAGGCTTCCGAGATCATGCCCATGGTGTTCCTGGGCATTTTCTACTCGGGCATGTTGGGCGGGGCCCCTTCCATGGTCGACTACCTCAGCCTGGTACGGGAGAACACCGTCACCGCCAACCTGTTTTCATCGGTCATCGGTTCGATCATGTATTTCGGCTCGATCGTCGGGGTCAACGTGGTCGATCTCTTCCGGCGCTGGGGCATGCACGACGGGCCCGCCTTGGCCTTGCTCCTGGCCGGGCCGACGATCAGCCTGCCCAGCGTGCTCGCCCTGTTGCCGATCATCGGGCGGGCCAAGACCGCCGCCTATCTGTCCCTGGTGGTTCTCTTTTCGGCGGGCGCCGGCCTGATTTTCGGGGCTCTTTGACCCCATGCCGAACGACGAGGGC
>CALLCO010000135.1 GCA_937998695.1 Candidatus Ozemibacteraceae bacterium | reverse complement strand
CCCGGGCTTCGACGAGACTTCCAACACCCCACCCATGGCCCTGACCCGTTCTTCCATGCTGACCAGGCCCAGTTTTTTCAAGGAGGGGTAGATGCGGCGGAGATGCTCGACATCGAACCCGGCACCATTGTCCCGGACGGTCACGGCAAGGCAGCCAGAATCCTCCCCTACGGGAGCCTGATACCGCAGCGAGATTTCGACGGCGGTGGCCTGGGAGTGCCGGACGGCATTGGTGATCGCTTCCTGAATGACCCGGAACACCCCCAATTCTTTCTCGGCGGGAAGGGGTCGACGTTTCCCCTCGATGGACAGGCGGACCGGCATGGGGACATGCCCCTCGAGCCCCTTGAGATACTGCTCGAGGGTGGGAATGAGGCCAAGGTCGTCGAGCGCCATGGGGCGGAGGTTGAAGATGAACCGGCGAATCTCCTGGACACTCGCGGCCATGGCCGCCTTCAACGCCGTCAATTCGGCCTTGAGGGCGGCCGGCTGATCGAGCAGGTCGAAGGCGAAATCGATCCGCATAGTCAGCGTGGCCAGGGTCTGGGCTGGCCCGTCGTGGATCTCGCGGGAGATTCGCTTGCGTTCTTCCTCCAGGATATGGATGATATCGGCAGCCGCCCCTCTCGCGGCATCGGGCCCGGCCTGGCCGCGAAAGCCTTCCAGCAGGCGGTTGAAGCGGGTCAGGGCTTCGGTGATCTGCCCGCGCACTTTGCTCACCTGGGTTTTCAACTGCCCTTGCAGCTTTTCCCGGTAGCCTACCGAGCTGAACATCATGAAATCGGACAGATGGAGGAGGGCCTCCATGTGGTTGTGGGCGTCCTGACGGTCGGCGGCGGGCAGGCGATCGCCGTGCAGTCCGAGGATGGTGTTGAGAGCCCGGATCCGAATTTTCCGCTCTTCCTCTCCTTGCATGGTCAGAATCCATTCCTCGATCTGCCGGTCGAGGACCTGGATCGAGGCCTCCAGGCTCAGGAGAATCTCGCTCAATCCCGCTTCCAGAGGCCCCATCTCACTCTCCGATCGCCCATCCGGGGCCGGACCGGCCGGCAACGTAGGACGGAGCCGGAGCGCCACCAGCTTTTCCCGTGGGTGGAAGAAGGAGGGGCAAAGACGTCTTCTCGTCAATCATGGGTTCAGACCTTCCATGGGGGGGCTTTGGGTCGGCAACGGAGAGACCAGCGTCTTCATCTGGGTCAGCAGATTCCAGACGCGATCGACCGCGCCCTTGATCTCGCGCACCGCTTCGACCTGCCCCGATCCGTGGTCTTCGAAGGAGATCCGGAGCGTCGACAGGTTGCCGATGATCATGGCGACACCGTTCTGGAAATCGGCCATCAAGGATTGCAGCCGCCCGAGTGCCACCGGATCGAGGGAAGCCGCTCCCTCAGGCACGGGGGCGGTCGCTTCAGGAAAGACCCAGATCAACAGATTGAATCCCCCGAGCTCCTGGGCGAACGGGGTCACCGTGACCTCGCGGGAGACTCCATCCCGGGCCGGCAGACAGCCCGACCAGGGTTGCCCTTCGGTCAGGGCGGCGGCCAAGGTCGGCGGGGGGACGGTCGCCGGCCTCAGGAGATGATCGGGCAGCACGACCTGATGGGTGGCGGACGGCGTCTCTCCCAGCAACCGTTCGAATACGGGATTCCACGACAGGACGCGGCCGGCGACCGTCGTCACGGCGATCGCGGCGGTGGTGCGCTGGACCATGGCCTCCAGCATCTGCATCTGGGTCAGGAGCTGGCTGCGAAGAACGGCCAGCCCGAACGCCTGGGAGAACTCTTGCCCGCGGAGCAGGTCAGTGGGCGAAAAATCGCGGGACGAAGAGACCATCAGCAGCACCCCGCTGGGGTCGCGGTCGGTGAAGAACGGCAAAGCAAGCACCTTTCCCCACGCCGCCGCCGCGCCATCACCCGTCCCCAGCATGGGATGACGGCGGAAATCGTTGCTGAAGAAGCCCTTCCGGGTGGTCATGATGTGTGCGGCCAGCCGCGCCAGCGGCCCTTCGGGCCGGAGCGTCGCGACCGGCGCTCCGACCCCGGGAAGGGGCTGGCATTCAGGCTCGAGAGGAGGATCGACCACCCGTATCACCAGCACATCGGCATAGGGGTCGAGCACGGCCGCCAGGCCGGCTTCCCCGCCCGTGGTCCGTCGGGCGTCCTCGAGGAGGCCGGCAAAGACCCTGTCCAGGCTGAGGTCGGGAGTGAAGAGCATCCGGAGGGCGGCCGGGAACAACCCGGCGGCCGGCGGTTCGGAAGCGAGGGAGAGGTCGGCGGGATGGGTGTCTTCCCCGGGTGAGGGGACGACGGAAGGCAGGGGCAGGCTCCCGATCGCGGAAAACCATCGACGCAGGACACTCTGGCGGAATTGCAGGATCTGTTCGGGGATCGGGGGTTCCGCCGACCCTCGAAAGAAGGTAAAAAAGGGGTTGGCCCCCCCATGTTCGCCAAGGATCAAGATCTCGTGCATTTCGAGGACGGAGCCGAGAAACTCGGCGGGAAACCGTTCCAGGTCATAGTGACAGAGGACCCGGGTGCCGGGATGGACGGCGAAGTCGTGAAGCAACCACTCCAGTTCCTTCAGGTCGGTCAAGCCCGCGGTGCCGCCGCCGAGCCAGGCCATGTCGAGAACGGCCCGCAGTCCGGGGTGACCCTGGGCCAGGGCACGCCGCTGCTGGTCTTCGAGGAAGGCGAGGACTTTCCGGGCAGACAGCCGGTCGCCCTGCAGGAATGCTTCCCGGCTGGTCTGCAAGACCATTCGCCCGGTCAGGAGGAGAGGCTCGCACGGGTGGCCCGCCTCGCGCAGAGACCCGGTGAGGCGGGTGGCCAGGAACGGGTTGAGCAATCCGACGATCCGGAAACGGGCCGCCGAGGCAGCCATGAACCCGACCACCCCGGCCACGCAGGTGTCACCCCCATCGTTCCAGTTGGCGCAATGGATGCCGGGGATGAGCGAAAACATCCGCTCCAGAGGCGATTCTTTCTTCACATGTCCCTTTTTCCACCGAGGGAATCTGCGCTCAAGAGTATCCCGGTTCCGACTCCTTCGCAAGTCGGATGGCAGGCAGGCAAAGGGACTTTGGTTCTACTCGTGCCGCTGGTTCCCGGTTGGTGGGGCCAAGGTCATCCATGGATTCGGCCAACGCTTCACCCACCGATTCAGGCGTCGAGGGCGGCCCGCAGGCTGGCGGCCAGTTCGGCGATGGTAAAGGGTTTCTGCAGGAACCGGACATCCTCTCCCTGAATCCGGTGGCGGATCGAGTCGCCATCGAAATACCCCGACATGAACAGGCACCGCATGCCTGGTTGGGTGGGACCGATCTGGCGGGCCAGCTCCTGGCCGGTTTGATCGGGCATCACCAGATCGGTCACCAGCAGCGAGATCCGTCCGGGGTTGGCCTCGGCCATCCGAACCGCCTCGGCTGGCATGGTGGTGGCCAGGACCCGATACCCGAGCTGCTCGAGCATGCGCTGGGTCATCCGCAGGATGGCGGGTTCGTCTTCGACGAGCAACACCAGAGCTCGGCCAGCTGGCGGGGCGGCCGGCGATGCGACGGCTGGCGAGGCTTTCCGACCCGGCCCGGCCGCGAGGCCGGGCCAATAGATGTGGAAGACCGTTCCTTTCCCGGGGTGGCTGTCGACCCGGATGGCGCCATGACTCTGGCGGACGATGCCGTAGACGGTGGCCAGGCCGAGCCCCGTGCCGCAGCCGAGCGCTTTGGTGGTGAAGAAGGGTTCGAACACGTGGTCGAGCACCTCGGGGGGCATGCCTGCCCCGTCATCCTGGAACCGGAGGAGGACGTGGTCGCCGGGAGACAGCTCGCCCAGAGCGACACAGGCCTCACGATCGAGCACGACGTTGCGGGTCTCGATGATGATCCGGCCCTGACCGGCGATCGCGTCACGGGCGTTGGCGGCCAAATTGGTGAGGATCTGGTCGATCTGGGAAGGATCGATGAAAATGCCATGCAGATCAGGGCCAGGGCGCCACTCCAGTCGGATGTCCTCCCCGACCAGGCGACCGACCATCGTCAGGATGCCGGCGACGGCCTCGTTGAGGTCGATCCGCCGCGGCGCGACGGTCTGGCGGCGGGCGAAGGCCAGCAGTTGCCGGGCCAGATCGGCCGAGCGCCGGGCGGCGGCGACAATCTCGGCGAGGGCGGTCTGCAGGGGATGGGCGGGTTCGATCTGCTCCCGGGCCAGTTCTGCATGGCCGAGGATGACCCCCAGCATGTTATTGAAATCGTGGGCCACGCCACCGGCCAGGCGACCGATCGATTCCAGTTTCTGCGCCTGGTGCAACTGGCTTTGCAAGCGCCTCTTTTCTTCGTCGGCCCGATGGCGGCCGGTGACCTCGCGCACGAGGTGGATCATGCCGGTGATGCCGCCACGATCGTCGAGCACCGGATCGGCGGTCACTTCCAGCCAGCGGTCGCCCCAAGGAATCTCCGCAACCTGGCGCTGCCGGGTCTGGAACGCCCGCGTCACCGGGCAGCCAGCGACCTCCTCGGCCCGGCCATGGATCTCGGTGCAGCAATGCCGCCCGAGCAGATCGGCGGGGGGCCGGTCCAGCAGGAGACGGGTGGCTTGATTGGCGGCGATGATCCGGCGGTCGGCATCCAGCATCCAGATCATGTCCTGCACGGCATCGAAGGTTTTTTGCCAGCGGGCATTGGCCGCCTCGAGCTGGATCTCGAGTTCCTGCCGGCGGGCGACCTCGCGCTCGAGGGCAGCCGCCATCTCGCGCACATTTTGGGAGTCATCGCCCACCA
>CALLCO010000134.1 GCA_937998695.1 Candidatus Ozemibacteraceae bacterium | reverse complement strand
TTGGCCATGGTGGCTCCGAGGGCCAGGTCGCCCGGGGTGAAATCCCCTTCGTGGCGGTTGACGATGTTCATCACCCCGGAGCACCGCTGCTCGATCATCAGCGGCAGACACAGGATATTCCGGATCGCCCAGGGAATTCCGGGTTCGTAGGATTTGAAGGTCGCGTGCAACTCACGATGATTGACCAGGAGGGGTTCGTGGTTCTCGAACACGCGCCCCGCCACACCTTCGCCGGGCTTGATCTCGATGCGAGCGGCCCCGTCGGCATGTTCGCCGCCGTAGGCGACGCTGAGGGAGAGCGTCCCCGAGTCCTCGTTGAAGAGCAGGATGCTGCCCCGTTCGGCCTTGAGACCGGTGACAGCCTTCTCGAGAATGGTCTTGAGGATTTCGTCGGTGTTGCCCGCAAAATTGGTCTTCTGACTGATTTCGTAGAGAGTGCTCAGCTCGTGGATCTTGCTTTCGAGAGTCCCTTTGCTGAGCACCAGCTCATCGGTCATCCGGTTGAAGGTCTCAACGAGGGTGCCGATCTCGTCCCGCGTGGCGATGCCGGTGATGCGTTCCTGGAGGTTGCCGGCGGCAATTCGCTTGGCGCCATCGGTCAGCAGGGAGATGGGGTTGGTCAGGTAGCCTGAAAACAGGAAGCACACGAGGAAGGTCAGCAGCGTCAGGCCGATCGCGACCTTGGCGGTGCGCCGAATGATCTGCTGCTTGAACCGGTCGAGACGGTCGTTGCTCTTGCTGACGTCGACGAGGGCGATGGTCTTTCCGTCGGGGCCCTTGACCGGGTGATAGGCGGTCGCCCAGCTGCCAAAGGCGTCGACGTTGGCGGCACAATAGGTGGGACGGGCTTCCTTCCAGGCTTCGAGCATCTCGGGGCCAACGTCGAAGATGGGGTATTCGGGAATGAACTCCTCGCCGTGGCTGGCGCCATCGACGATGTGGGTGAAGGTCTTCCCGTCGTAGCGGTAGACCGCCGCCCACGGCACGTTGAAGTTCTTCTGCACCGCCTTGAGGAAGGTCTTCATCTCCTTGTAGTAGGGGTGATGCACCGAATCGATGGCGAGCAGCCGTTCCGGCTCGGCGAACTTCTCGATGAGGGCGGCCAGGGCCATCAGCTTGTCGGCCAGTTCCTTGTTGAAATCGTCGAAGGCCTGGGTATAGGTTGTCCAGGTGGCGGTGAGGATCATGAAGACGCCCAGGAGGCCGAAGACGAGCGACAACTTCCACTGCAGCTTGAACGTCATCGGCGGGGGTCCTGCATGGGAGGCCTCATTCGAGGGTGGTCACAGCCCGCAGCCAGCGGCCGTCCGAGGCGATGACGTGGAGACATTCGTTGATGGAATCGGTCACCAGCAGGTCACCGGTGTCGCTGGCCCAGGCCACCCCGAACATCTGCAGGCAATCCGCCTGAAACCCCTGCTGCAAGGGCTGGATCGCCTGGCGGAATGTCCCATCCGGGCCGAAGACGGACACCCGCATGGTCGACAGTTCGGTGACGTACAGATTGCCCGTCGCATCGAAGCAGACTCCCTGGGGAAACATGAAGCGGCCTTCTTCCCAGCCTTTGCCGCCGAGGTGGTGCTGAAAACGGCCATCGGGCCCGAACCGGGAGAGACGGAAGTTGAAACTCTCGGCCACCAGCAGGCTGCCGTCGGAGGCGACGGCGATGTCGTTGGGGTGATAGAGCTGCCCGTCGCCGTGACCGAACTCGGCGAACCGCGCCAGCACCTTTCCCGACCGGTCGAGGCGCACGATGGTGTTGAGCTCGAAGTCGGCAATCACCAAGGTGCCGTCGGGCAGAAACCTGATGGGACCGGGAGTATGGAGGGGGCGGCCTTCCCCCTGCCATTCGAGACGGTGAGTCTCCCGGCCGTCGAAGGTGAAGAAACAGACCTCGGCGATGCTTCCCTCTTTCCGTTCTTCGTCGGAGAAGGCGACCGCCGCTTGCCGGCTGTTGGTGAGGGCCAGCTCGCCGGCCGGGGAGACCGCCATGCCCCAGACGGCGCTGCCAGGCGGCATCGGGATCTCGCCGAGGGCGCGGAACCCGCGGTCGGCAATCAGGACGCGACTGCCCTGGGAGTCGTAGATGAACACCCGGCTCAGGTCGGGGGCAAGGCAGACAAGATTGGGGCGGTGAAGTGCCTTGTCGATGCTTCCGCACCCAGTCAGGAGGAAGAGAAGACAGCCCGCCAAGACCGCGAGCCCTGACACCTCATAGATTCTGGTGGCAGGGGAGGTTGGGCCCGGGGGAACGCGACATTGATTCATGGCTCGACCAAGGGAATCTTAGCCTCCCCGGAGGAATTTGTCCATTCTCCTGGTTCGGTGCCCTGACCGAGGGTATTCCAGGGTGTTCCAAATGCCCATGTCCTGGGGCTGCTTCACCTGTTATGAGCCTGTCGCATGATTCGGATTCCCTGCCTTGCGGCACCAATCGGTCTTGATCCGGTGCCAGCCTGCCAGGGAGCGGAACACGAAATGGGGCGATTTCGGCATTCGCGCCACAGACTCCTCAAGCCATGGGAACCGGGTAATTTTCGGAAAAACCGTTCACCAGATCCCAGGCTCCCGATTCCTTCTTGGCCTGTTTCCTCGATCCCCGCCACCACCGAGGGCCGCGAAAGATCTCCGGTGGGGGAACGCCGGGCCGGGTGATTTTTGAGGCGGGGGCGTGTAAGATGGAGGCACCGGGGGGGAACATACCCCCCGGTGAGACCTTTCCCATCTAGGTGTTGTGGTGGCCGAAGAAGAAGTTCCCCGTTCGCCCGTTCCGGCAGAGGAGGAGTCGCCTCCGCTGCCGGCCCCCCCACCCCGCCCGCCCGTCGGAAAAGCGGCGACCGGCCGGGCGTCCACGCCCGTTTCGACGGTCGTGGCGGCCCGGCCGGGGCGCGTCCAGGCGCCGCTGACCGTTGGCAAACGCCCCTGCTTCGACTGCAACTACATCCTGTCCCCGTACCAGGAGTTCTGCCCTCACTGCGGAGCGTTCCAGGCCCCTGACCGATTGCCCCTGCTGGGGCTCGACCCCCGCGCGGTCTCCACGTTCCTGATGCTCGAAGGGCAGAAATCCCCGGCCGCCAGCACGGTGGCGGCCGCCGGGTGGGTGCTGCTGGCCCTGGCCCTGGTACTCGGATTCGTGCTGATCCCCGGGGTGGCTGCCCTGACCAAGCTCGTGCTGAGCCCTCTGCTCGGGGCCCTGCTGTGGTGGGTGGGCCGGCGCATCGCCCTGTATTACCTGTTCTACAAGTGGATCCCCTTCATCCAGACGAACCGCTATCGGACGACCTTCCTGGCCATCGAGCTGCAACTCAAGAAGCGGCTGGAGGAAATCGAACGCAAGCTGAAGGAACTGGACGACCTGCGGGAGCGGACCCAGGGTTTCCAGGCCGGGGCAGGGCAGACCACGGTGGCGGCCACGCTCGACGCGGCCGAGAACGCCTTGCGCGAAAAGCGGCAGCAGTACGAGATCCAGGTCTGGCACCTGCAGTTCAGCCAGTGGTTCAACCGCATCTCGGGGGTCGGGGTGCGGGGCAACCAGGACGGGATGAAGAACGACGTCGAACGGGTGGAAGAACTCGCCTACATCGGGCATCACTACCTCAACCAGCTCAAGAAAGAGAAGCACCTGCCCCAGGAAGCCCGGGACGCCCTGGCCGCCAAGGTCAAGGACGGCCTGGACCTGCTGAAGAAGGTGCAGGAGGTCGTGGTCAGCCAGGAAGCCGAGAAACTGGTCCGGCAGGTCAAGCCTCTCGATGGCGGCCTCCCCGAAGATCTCACGGTCGAGGGGCGACTGGCCGCGCTCAACGTCCATGCCGCCCAGGTCTCCCTGGAAAGCCTGTCCGACGTCGTCGAGCGGCTCGAGCGCGAGTATTTCCGGATCGGGGTCGAGCGCAAGATCGCCAACGACACCCGCACCCTCCTGCGAGAGTAACTCTCCCGTCGGGGCTGGGATTCGGCTTCCGCCGGGCCGATGGGCATTCCGTGGGTGGGCCTCAGTTCACCATGGGCCTGGCCTTTCCCGGCAGCTTCTCTCCCGCGGAAGACATGCCATTGATTCCCCGGGATGATTTCCGCCGTGGGACCGGTCAGTTGACCCCGGCGAGAAGGCTACCCCGGGGCAAAGACGGGCCAGGAGCGACAGCGGCAGCAGAGCGATCTGTATATTCCGTGCAACAACTGGTCTGCGGGGAGGCCCGGGAGCGGGGATTCCATTTCGCTCCTTGCCCGGGATTCCCTGGTGATGCGATAGTGGAAGGAGAAGACCGCTCCGGCGGTAGAAGGAGGTACTGTCATGAGGATGTCCCGTTGGTGTCTGTTCGCCATGGCCCTGCTGCTGGTCGGGGTGACCGCCGCCCAGGCCGATCTCTATCTGCACTACGGCCAGGATTCGTTCAAGGTCCGGGTCACCAATCGTCATTTCAAGCTGATCTACGATGCCCGCGGCACCGTCTGGGTCAGCGGCAACACGGCCCGCATCGAGGTGTCGGCCCCCGGCTACCGCTCGGGGAACACCACCGTCTTCATGAACGCCAACACCCATTACCACTATGCCACCGTCACGCTCGACGATCCCACGGTCTGGGCCAACGTCAAGACCACCAAGGGCGCCTGGGTCGAGGGTGCCACCACCAACACCTACTCACAGTCGATGTATTGGGGTGACGAGTATGGCGTGCGCGCCTCCTTCCCCAAGAAGGGCTTCGAGAAACTGACCGAGCGCCTGATCGACGTGCGGGTCAACTACCTGTTCGCCTTCGCGCCCAAGGTCTACCTGAGCGATGCCGGCACCCGCTGGAACCTCGAGGTCGTGGTCAAACGCCGCGACTTGCGTGACACCTCCAACATGATCGAGCTCCTGCTGACCCCCGATCCGGCGCCCGAGACGCCGCTCACTCCCCCGCAGCCCCGCGCCATCCAACCGGCCATCGAGCCGATGGTGCTGGCCGCCGACTACCAGGCCAACCGGATCGCCTTGGAGAACGCGGGCGAGACTGAGACCCGCGACGTGCTGACCGGCCGCCTGGAGTCCCTGGCGCGCCGCATCCGCGAGGTGGTGGGCACGCTTGACGCGGGCGAAGCCGCCCGGTTGCTGCAGAAGATCGGCGCCGACTCGCCGCTGGGCCGGGAAATCCGGACCATGCGCACGTTCAACGACCTGCACCGGTAGTCGTTCCGAGCCCCGGCTCGGCGGGGGCCCTTCCCCCGCGCCGGGCAACCTGACCGAAGGCCCCGGGGCCCTGCCCCCGGAGACCTGACGGCCGCCTCCCTCGTCGATCGAGGGAGGCGGCGCCTTTGCGGTCGTTTCCCGGTGTGCTATACTGCGCCCATCGCACCGCCATTCATCAGAGGAGGCATGCATGTACAAGGTCGTTCTGCTCCGCCACGGCGAGAGCACCTGGAACAAGGAAAACCGCTTCACGGGCTGGACCGACGTCGATCTCTCCGAGAAGGGGCTCGCCGAGGCCCACCAGGCCGGGCAAACCCTGAAGAAGGAAGGCTACACCTTCGATCTCGCCTACACCTCGGTTTTGAAGCGGGCCATCCGCACCCTGTGGATCACCCTCGACGAAATGGACCTGATGTGGATTCCGGTCATCCGGAACTGGCGGCTTAACGAGCGCCACTACGGGGCTCTGCAGGGGCTGAACAAGTCCGAGATGGCCGCCAAATATGGCGAGCAACAGGTGCTGGTCTGGCGCCGCAGCTACGACACTCCGCCACCCGCCCTCGAGAAGACCGACGAGCGCTATCCCGGACGTGACCGGCGCTACGCCGACCTCACGGAGAAAGAACTTCCCTGCACCGAGGCTCTGAAGAACACGGTCGAGCGCTTCGTCCCCTACTGGGAACAGACCATCGCTCCCTCGATCAAGGCCGGGAAGCGTGTTCTGATCGCCGCCCACGGCAACAGCCTGCGCGCCCTCGTCAAGTATCTCGACCAAGTCTCGGACGAGGAGATCACCGGGCTCAACATCCCGACCGGCATCCCCCTCGTCTACGAGCTCGACCAGAATCTGAAGCCGCTCAAGCACTATTACCTCGGCGACGAGGAGACGGTTAGGAAGGCCATGGAGTCCGTGGCCAACCAGGGCAAGGCCAAGAAGTAACCGGCGGTCGGGCCCCTGTCTGCCGCTGTTCGCCCCAGTCCCCCGTTAGGGTTGGTCGCCTGTCTGCTCGCAGGCTTGGCGGGGTGTTCCCCCGCCACCCTGCGAGCAGAAGGGTTTCTTTCCCCCTTTGCCGCCCGGGAGAATCGCGAGACTGTGGCGGACAGCGAGGCCAAAGGGGAAGCCCCGGCCGGAGCGAAGCCTCACCCCATGAGCCTGGCTGAGGCGGTGCAGGAGGCCCTTGCCCGTCACCCCCGCCTGGAGGAGGCCCGGGCGGGCTTGGCCGCCAGTCGGGCCCGGGTGCGGCAGGCCCAGGCGGCATTCTGGCCAACCGTGGTCACCGCCGCCGAATACGACGAAAAAAACCTTCCCCTGTCGGCTCTGGGGATGGGGCCGCTGTTGCGGGGGCCTTTCACCCCGCCGCGCGTCCATTCGGTCGTCTGGCGGCAGGGGGCCGGCTTCCGGATGCCGGTCTGCCGAGGCGCTCGCGACCAGGAGGCCCTGGCCGCCGCCCGCCTCGATCGTCGCAGTCAAGAGTTCGCCTCGCGGCGGTCACCACCGACCTGACGGCGCTGGCCATCGAGGCGTACATCGAGGTCGAAAAGGCCCGCGACCTGGTGCGCAGCGCCGAGGAGCACGAAGCGGCGACCCGGGCCCATCTCGATCGCGTCGCCCGGACGGTCGAGGCGGGACTGGCGGTGAAATACGACCGCCTGCAGGTCGAGGTGCGGCTGGAAGCCGCCCGGGAAGCGCTCCTCGTGGCCCGGCAGGCCCTCGACACCGCCGGCACCGCCCTCAACCTGGCACGGGGAGCCCCCCCGATGCCCCGATTTCGACCCGGCCCGTCACCTCCTTCCCCCTCGCCACCGGCACTCTGGCCGAGCTGACGGCCGACCTGCTGGCCCGCCATCCGGGGCTGCAGCAGGCTCGTCCGCAGGCGGCGGTGGCGGAGCGGATGGTGCGCTGGGAACGTGGCGGGCACCGGCCCGAGGCCACCCTGCAGGGCAGCCTGTCCGACTATGGAACCGACCATCCGCCGCGGGAACGGGGGTGGACCGTCACCGGGACCGTCGAGTGGAAGCTGTTCGACGGCGGCTGGCAGCAGGCCCGGGTCGAAGAGGCCCGGCAGAAGAGACGGCGGGCGGAAGCCGCGGTGGCCGACCTCGAGCAGACCCTGCGGGCCGCCCTCGAAAAAGCCTGGCGGGCCCACGAGTCGGCCCGGCAGCGGCTGGCCGTCACCCGCAAAGGGCTCGAACTGGCGACCGAGCAGATGCGATTGGCCGATATCCAACGGGAGGCCGGCTACCTGACGCTGGTCGATCTGTTGGACAAGCAGGCCGAACTGACCCAGGCCCGAGTGGCCGTGATCGGCGCGCGCTACGACACGTTTCTGTCGGCCCTCGCCCTCTGGCGGCTGACCGGCCGCCTGTCGCCCGCCGTGGTGGCCGGCATCGGCCAGGACGAAGAGCGGCCTTCCCGCCCCTGAACTGGCTCTCCTTCTCCAACACTGGCCCCTCCAGGCATCTCCTGGCGAACGAACTGTCCATGGTTCCCTCGGTTTTCCCGGCGATGACGGGCCATGGAAAGGGCCAAACAGGTTCCGCATTTCGACAGGGGCCTCCCCTCCCTCCGTGGCAGGCAGCCTTTCTCCTGGCCTCTGAATACCTCCCTGGCAAGGTCGATGGCGTTTCGCCCCGCCCAATCGCTTCCATGGTTTTTGGGGGGAGGATGGTGGCAGGGGATGACTGGCGGTTGCCCCGGCAGGGGATTCATGGGAAAATGGGGTGAGATCGCGCATCCCATGGCAGAGAACGTGACCCGATCCTTGCCGCATCCGGCCTGCGACCTCGTCTTCGAGGCGGTGGGCAACCCCCTATTCGTCAAAGACCGGAAGCACCGGTGGGTGCTGGTCAACGAGGCCTTCTGCCGGTTCGTCGGGCAGAGGCGCGAAGTCCTGATCGGGCGCAGCGATTACGAGTTCTTCCCCAAGGAACAGGCTGACTTCTTCTGGTCCAAGGACGAAGCGGTGTTCGCGTCGCGCGGGTCCGATCTCACCGAAGAACTGCTGACCGATGCACAGGGGCAGACCCACGTCATCCTCACCCGGAAGACCTTTTTCGAGGATGCCCACGGCCAGGAGTTTCTGGTCGGCATCATCACCGACCTCACCTCCTGGGAGGAACAGGCCGCGGCATCGCGCCAGGCCAGCGAGGAGCGGTTCCGGGCCATCTTCGAAGCCACCTTCCAGTTCACCGGGTTGCTGACCACCGAAGGAACCCTGATCGAGGCCAACCGGGCGGCCCTCGATTTCGCCGGAATTACTCTCGACGAGATCGTCGGCCGGCCCTTTTGGGAGGCCCGATGGTGGGCGGGCGACGCGACCCGGGTGGCCGACCTCCAGGCGGCCATCGCTCGGGCCGCCCGAGGCGAGTTTGTGCGGTATGAAGTCACTCTGCAAGGGGCGGGGGAGACCACCGCCCTCATCGATTTCTCGATCAAACCGGTCCGAAACGCAGCCGGAGAAATTGTGCTGCTGGTGGCGGAAGGGCGTGACATCTCCGGACCCCGGCAGGCCGAAGAGGCCCTGCGCGAGAGCCAGAACAACCTGACCTCCTTTCTCGAACAGGCCCAGGGCTTCTTCGTCTATCGGCTGCTCCCCCACCCCGACAGTCGGGTTTTCGGCAAGGTGGCGTTCGTCAGCCCCTCGATTACAGAGGTGGCCGGCATCGAGAACCCTTACGATGTTTCATCCTGGTTCAAGGCCCTCCACCCCGACGACCGACCGCGGCTCGAGGAGGCCGCCCGCCATACCGCCCTCACCGGGGAACCCTTCAACCAAGTCTTTCGTCTGTTCCACTCCAAACGCCAGGAGTGGATCTGGCTCCGCGCCATCTGCCACGTGGTCCGGGACGAAGCCGGCCACCTGGTGGATTCCCACGGCCTGTGCCTCGACATCACCGAGACCAAGCGGGCCGAGGAGGAAATGGCCCGGCTGGCGCGCGAGAACCAGGCCGCGGCTGACCGCATGGCGGCGTTGATCAGGGTTTCGAACACGGGCGCCTGGGAGTTCGATCGCACCTCCGGGACGGTACGGTGCAGCCCGGAATACTTCTCGATGCTCGGTCGCGAAGAGGAAGGGAAGAAAGCAGGCTGGGTCATGTCGCTCGATCGCTGTTGGTCCGGGCTTCTCCATCCCGAAGACCTGGTGGCGGCCACGCACAGGTTCCAAGCCTACCTCGACAACCCCGAGGGAATGTACGAGCAGGTGTTCCGGATGGCCCACCGCGACGGTCACTGGGTCTGGATCTGGTCGCGCGGCCAGACCCTGCGCGACCCCGACGGGCGGCCGACGCCGATCACCATCGGTACCCACATCGATCTGACGGCGCAGAAGCTCCTGGAAGATCGTCTCCGCCACGCCGAGAAGATGGAAGCCATCGGCCAGTTGGCCGGCGGGGTCGCCCACGACTATAACAACCAGCTGGCGGGCATCCTCGGCAACGCGGAGCTGCTGATGGCCCGTCTGACCGACCCCGCTGCGCGAGGCATGGTCGAGAACATCCGCAAGGCCGCCCTGCGCTCGGCCGACCTGACCCGGCAACTGCTGGCCTTCGCCCGCAAGGGCAAGTACATGACGGTGCCGGTCGATGTGCATGCCCTCATCGACGATGTGGTGGTGTTGCTCGAACACAGCATCGACCGCCGGATCACGATTCGCCGTCACCTCGACGCCGCTCCCCCGTTGACGCTTGGCGATCCTTCGCAACTGCAGAGCGCTCTGCTCAATCTCGCCCTGAACGCCCGCGATGCCATGCCGCACGGCGGGGAGCTGACCTTCTCGACCACCATCACCGAACTGCCCGGCCCCGCCCCAGACCTCGAAATGGGTCCCGGCCGTTTCCTGAGGATCGAGGTGGCCGACACCGGTTCGGGCATGTCAGAAGAGGTCCGCAAGCACCTATTTGAGCCCTTCTTCACGACCAAGGAGTCGGGGAAGGGCACCGGCCTTGGTTTGGCGGCCGTGTACGGCACCATCCGCAACCATCGGGGCGCCATCTCGGTCAGTACCACCCCAGGACAGGGCAGCCGGTTCACCATCCTGTTGCCCCTGGCCACGGAGGAGGCGTTCGGCAAACCGGGGGCCTCGCCCGGCCATCCCCGTCCTGGGCGAGGTCGCCTCCTGCTGGTGGAAGATGAAGAGGTGGTCCGGGAAGCGGCCCTGGCCATGCTGGAATCCCTTGGCTACCAGGTGACCGCCTGCCTGAACGGCGAGGAAGCGGTCGAAACCTTTCGGGAACACTGGCGCCAGATCGACCTGGTCATCCTTGACCTGATCATGCCGCGACTGGCGGGGCGGGAGACCTTTCACGCGATGCGGGCCATCGATCCCGAAGTGCGGGTGCTGGTGGCGTCGGGGTTCAGCGATGAGGCCACCGCCCGCCAGGTCATCCAGGACGGTGCCCTGGGCTTCCTGCAAAAGCCGTTTCAGCTCACCGAGCTGGCGGAAAAGGTGGCCCGCCTCCTGCCCGCCACGCGATCGCGGGCCGTTTCGCCGCATCCCTAACTCCCGGACGCATCCCCGGTGACCCACCCTGGGCTGCAGGGGATGGTCGCTCTCCCTCCCGCCTGGCGCGGGCGCGCCAATCGGCGCAGACTGGGGGCGCCCCCCAAAAAGGGGCCAAGCGCCACCTGGCTGGTGTCCGCTTCCCCATTCGAAGGACCCATCCGGGTCAGGGATACGCCGGAGATTATGGGCAGGAGACGCGGGCCGGGGGCGCGGGCCGGGGGCGCGGGCATGGAAGGCCGCTTCTGGGGCGGGTTTCCCTTGAATTGCCCCTCCGCGTGGCATACAATTTTAGGTTCATCCACCACAGGAACGGGGAACATCGTGCACGTCGCCCTCATCGATCCTTCCTTCCAATACCAGGGCCGGTTGCTGAAACTCAACCAAGGAAATGGCCGAGGCCGGCCTGGGGAAGGGAGCCCCACCTGCCAAGGCTTCCACCCTGCCTGACGCTCCGACGTCGACCCCCGCGGCGACCGACACGGAAGCCCCCTCCCCTACCCTGCCACGCGGCCTAGCCAACCGACCAACCCACCGGCCGGCCCAACCCGGCGGGGCTACAGAGAACGCCCGGCCGCCTTCCCGGCCGCTTTCTCGGCCGCCGGAAGAGGCGCCGCCGCCGAAGGCCGGCGATCTCCCCCCGGCCGACCTCTACCAGCGTTTCTGCAAACCCGGCCTGGGGGCGATTCTAAAGGCGTTCGGCCTCGACATCGTCTACGAGAAGGCCCAGGGCGACCTGTTGACCTGGCGCGACCCCGCCGGACGGCGGCGCACCGCGATCGACCTGGTCGGCTCGTTCGGAGCAACCCTGCTCGGGCACAATCCTCCCCGGCTGCGGCGGGTGTTGCACGCCGCCCTGCGCGACTGCCCGCCGGTGCTCGTGCAGGCCAGCGTGCGGGGCGAGGCGGCCCGGTTGGCCGCCCGTCTGAACGGCATCGCCCGCGCCCGGTTGGGCGCCGACTATGTGATGCACCTGTGCAACAGCGGGGCGGAGGCGGTGGAGGCGGCGATCAAGCACCTGATCCTGATCCGGCGCGGCCGGCTGCAAGCCTGGTGCGAGGAAATCCTGACAGCGGCGGCGGGCCTGCTGCGCCAGCGGGACGCCCCGCCCGGCTCTTCCATCTTCCGCAGCCTTTCCGACTTTCTGGGCGAAAAGGTGCGGGACGTGGCCGGGGTGCTGGCCGTTGTCCACAAGCTCGCCACCGACGAGCACAAGAAGCTGTTCAAGCCCACCTGGCTGGGCTTGCACACCCCGACCGACAAGAAGGTGTCGAACTGGTTCTGCCTGATCATGGGCAACCACCCCAAGACCTACCTGACCCGGGTCGACCAGCGGGCCAAGCTCGATGAGATCGGCACCGACCCCCTGCAGATGAACCTGCTCGACAAACGCTGGTTCACCTTCCAGGTGGCCAAGGATCTGGGCAACTGCGGTCCTGAAGGTGCTGCCCAAGAGCGGCGCCCCGGTCAACTTCAAGGAGGCCACCATCGAGGTTGCCCGCCTGCAGGCAGGGGAAGCGGTCACCTGGTATGTGACGAAGATCTCGGGCGTTTTGAACACCGGGTCGACCGGCGTCACCGAGTTCGGCGATTTCCGCGTGGCGGCCGCCGCGCCAGGCAAGCAGTACATCGGCTGGTCCAATGACGGCAAGCAGATCGGCGAGGTGCCGGTCTACGGGCTCGGGCAGATCCAGCGCCAGGCCTTCAAGCCTGATCAAAGGTTGTTCGATACCACCACCTATCAGACCTCCCGCGAGGTCAAGGATTACGAGGTGAAGCTGGTGACCGGGATCCAGCGGATCCACATCAATCCGCCGCTGCAGGTCGTGGCCGATTACATCCAACCCCAGCGCCTCGGGACGCTGACCAAGGTGGCGCGCAAGGTCGTTTTGGGTCACTGACACTGATCGAGCCTGTTGCCTGAAGCGGTTTTTATCGAGCCTGTTGCCGGAACCGGCTTTTATCGAGCTCGTTGCCGGAAGCGGCTTTTCTGTCTTGCGGTACATAGGAGCTTCGATCTGATGCGGGTCAGCAAGGTGACGGTATCCGGAAAAGGGCGTGTTCGGCATCCGTGCAACAGGCTCGATGAACTGGATAAAGAGCTGGAGAAGCGGGGGCACCGTTTCGCCCGGTATGCGGACGATGCCAATATCTACGTGAGGAGTTGTCGTGCAGGGGAGCGGGTCATGGCTTCGGTGAAACGCTTCATCACGGGAACGCGGAAACTGCGAGTGAATGAGAAGAAAAGCGCGGTGGCCCGCCCCTGGGACCGGAAATTCCTTGGATTCTCCTTCGGAGCCGGAAAAGACGCCAAACGCCAGATCTCGCGGCAGGTCCTGATCCGCTTCCGAGAGCGGATCCGTGATCTCACACGACGAACGCGCACGAGGAGCTGGAACCGAATCATCCAGGACCTCCAATCCTACATTCGAGGCTGGCGAGGGTATTTTGGATTCTGTCAAACCCCCTCAACCTTGAAACGGCTGGAAGAATGGATGAGACGACGGCTTCGGAGTCTGATTTGGAAGGCATGGAAACGTGGGAAAAGGAGATTCGCGGAGCTGACCAAACGGGGCGTGGAAAAGGGCCTTGCGGCCCGAACCGCAGGAAGCCCCCACGGACCGTGGAGGCTGGCCGACTCTCCCGCGCTCCACCAAGCCTTCCCGATCAAATTCTTCGATCAACAGGGCCTCCTCGTCTGGTGACCGCGTGACCGCTCAACCCGCCGAACCGCCGTATGCGGACCCGCATGTACGGTGGTGTGACAGGGAAAGCTCGCGAGAGCCTACCTATGTTCCGGGCCGGGTTGCGCCCGCATGGGCCGTTTTCGTAAAATATGTAAACCACGAAGTCGGGGTGGCGGTGCTGGTCCTGCGCCTGGCCCCGGAATGGTCGGGCCACCAGGGGCGCAGTGCCGCCGTGCAGCGGATACGCCACACCCTGGCGGAGCTTCCCCACCCAGGCATCGACCGCCTCAGCCTTGCGGGCATGCCTGCCGCCCGGGCCGATGGAATGGTTCTCATCCAGCAGGCCCAGGCGCGGCTGCTGCCCCTCTCGCTGGCCGTGACCCTCACCATCTTCGGCATCGCCCTTGGCCTGGCGGTCGATGACACCATCCATTTCCTGACGGTCTTCCGGCGGTGGCGCGAGCGGGGAAGCAGCAATGCGGGCGCGGCGCGGCGGGCGATCGTCCGGACCTGGCGTGGGATGGTGGTCTCATCGGCGGCCCTGTTCTCCGGCTTCCTGGTGCTGCTGTGGTCGGAGTTCGAGGCCCAATATCTGATCGGCCCGCTGCTGTGTTTCAACAGCGCCGTGGCGCTGGTGTTCGACCTGGCTTTCATTCCATCCGCCGTGACAGTCTGGGGGCCGACCCCCGCCCGCCGGCTGGTTTCCTCCTCCCCTGGGTGATCCGCGCCGCCGGCGGGCACGCCCTCCGGAAACCACCGCGGCGGCTGGAGAGCGCTCCCCCATCATCATCTGACGCCGCAGTTCAGCGTCACCGTGTGCTTTCTTCCCTGCCGGTGGCGCCGGACTCCTCCGGGCGAGGGACTTCGCGGACGGCTTCCACCAGGAGCATGCGACCATTCAGCGTGGCTTCTGCCAGCGGCGGCCGGGACCAGCCCCGCCCCTTGCAAGGCATGCAGAACCTCGCGGCGCTTGAAGAGGGTCGACAGCAGGCCCAATTCAACGTAGCGCCGGGCCAGGGCCAGGCGCCATCGCCCGCACGGCCGAAGCAGAATGGACGCGAAGAATCGTCCACCGGAACGGAGGACGCGGGCCATCTGCCGCATGGCCTCTTCGGGACAGGCGATCACGTGCAGGCTGCCGAAACAGCAGACCCGGCCAAAGGCCCCATCCGAAAACGGCAGGAGACGCGCGTAGGCCCGTACGGCAAGGAACCGGGCGTTTTCCCCCAGGTGGCCGACCGCCCCCGCCAACATTTCGGGGGAAATGTCCAGGCCGACCAGCCGGGGCTGGAGGCGGCCGACCCGCAGCGCCAGGGCGGTGAGCGCCCCGTCACCGATCGCCACGTCGAGCATCGGCGCGTCGGCATTCGCCCTGGTTGGGCCACCAGGGATGGCAGCGACGGCCTGGTGCGCGAAATCGCCCCCGCCCGGCCACGCCAACGCCCGCCGATAGTGGCGGACCAGCGGCCCGAGAGCCGCCCGCCAGACGGTGAGCATGTTGAGCAAGGCCAGGGGAGCATACGCCATGGCGTAGTACCGGTAGGCGAGTCCCACCCGCCCCCCTGCATCAGGGGCAGTCCCGACCGGTCCAAGACTTCCTTGACGAGGAGCGGTCTTCGCGTACCGCACCACATCGCATCTTGCCTTGTTCACCGATTACCTCGGTGTCAATGATCGGTGTTATGGTGCCAATTGATGATCGCCATAAAGGAGCCACTTCGTGATCGGCATAATGGCGCCACATTGTGAAAATCATCCGTGCCCCCTCAAGAGGGGCGGTGGATGTAGCGCTGGGCAAGGTGGTTCAGGGTCTGGTCCGTCCTTTATCCTCTTTCCGAACTCATTTCGGACGGAGGAATGGATGAACCGGAGGTTTGAAGTGTATCAGTATCGCAATATCCTCTTGCACATGCGGCAGGGAGAATCAGATCGGAACCTTGCCAAGGCTGGCCTCATCGGCCGCAAGAAGGCAACCGG
>CALLCO010000133.1 GCA_937998695.1 Candidatus Ozemibacteraceae bacterium | reverse complement strand
CCAACCAGGACGATCACCAGACCGACAGACAACCAACGCAGCAGATTCATCGCAACCTCCACACGATCATGATTCGGAGCCAGAGGGCAGGACGATCTCGACCCCGGGGCTATCCGGCGGGGCGACGGACGAAAACGGACCCTGGCGGCGATGCAGCAGCAGGATCGTCATGTCGTCGGCCGCGGGGCGCCCCTTGGCGAACCGGCGGATCTCCTCCAGGATCTGGTCGACCACCCCCGCTCCCGGAACCAACGGGGCCCGCCGGGCCAACATGGTCTTGAATCCAGGATACCCCAACATTTTGTTCTGCCAATCGACTGTTTCGATCAGGCCGTCGGAATACAAGACCAGGGTATCTCCCGGCTCGAGCGATATCGGCACCATCTTGAGCCGGGTAACCGCCCGCATTCCCAACGGAAAAGAAGGCGCCCCGACCTCCTCGACACGACCGTCGGCTCGCACGATCAGGGAAGTTACATGCCCCGCCGAGACCAGGGTCACCCGGCGGGTCTTTTCTTCGAGTCGACAGAAGACCCCCGTTACCATCTTCCGTTGACGAAACAACCGGAACAGCAACCCATTCAAGCGGTTGATCGCGGTTTCCAGCGAGAAGCCCTCCTGGTCTTCGAACGAGGCAACGGCCGACTTGAGCATCGACGCCACCATCGCGGCCCCGATGCCGTGACCTGCCACATCGCAGACCAAAAACAAGTTGTCCTGATCGCCCAGTTTGACGGTATCGAAATAATCGCCGCCAGCGGCACTGCAAGGCTGGCAGCTGCCAAAACTCACAAACTCCTGACCGTTCCAGGTTGCTGGAGGAAACAACTGCCGCTGTACGAGCCCAGCGGCGGCGGCCTCAGCCTGGAGGGCCTGCCAGGACAAGAGTTCCAATAGTCGGGTCAGGGCGATCACCGTCAGACCAGCCAGCACACAGCCGGCCCACAAGGGAAAGAACGGCAGAGCAAGACCTCCTCCCAGGCAGATGGCCGCCCACAACACTAATGTGGCCAGAATCCCGCCCACCAAGCCCACCCAAGGTCGCCGGCCACCACGTCGGGTGGCCCACCCTCCGGCCAGGACCCCAAAGATCACCAAGAACAGTCGCCAGGCCCGCCCAACCGGCCGGATCGCCACGCGATTCTGCAAAAGAGTATCGAGCATGGCGGCGAGCAAGCGAGGCCCTGTGATTAACCCGAGGGCGGTTCGGTGGAAATCGTGCAGGATCGGAGCGGTTGCCCCCAGCACGACCACCCGCCCCGCCAAAGTGCCAGTTGGCACCCTCCCTTCCAGAAAATCCAGAGCTGACCAGAAAGGCGTTTCGCCACCCCGTCGAGCGAAGGCAACCAAGCTACGCGACAGGCCCTCTTCGTCTGCCGCTGGGGGGTCGGGCAAGTCAGGACGCAACAATCTGGCCACCTGCAGCACACAGCTCGAACGCTCCAGCAGCGCGTCGCGCAGAACGAAGGATCGAACCAGCCCATCGCCATCGACCCACGACCAGACGAATCCCTCCCCCGCCGCCGCCTCACGGAAAAGCGAGGCGCTGCGAAAATGCCGCTTCTGTACATCGGCGTCGGTCAATTTCTGCTCGATCAGCGAGATGAGATGGACGTTGCCCAGCCGCTGCAGGGTGGCCGCCAGTGCCCGGTCACCCACGCCGGCATCTCTCGTCTCGAGTTGCTGGAGCAACAGGTCGAAGATAATCAAGCGCGGCCCAGTTGAAGCGACCGCTTCCAACAGCCGGGCGTACCGGTCGCGGGGCCAAGGCCAGCGTTCGGGAACGGTCGCGAGGGTCTCGGTGTCGATCCCGACGATGACGAGATCCGGGTGGGGGGTTCGCCAGGCCGCGGCGGCCCGCACGGTCATATCGAGCGCCGCCCGGTCGAGGTCTTCCCCCAACCAGGGCAGCCCTGCCACCGTCAGCAGGAGCACGAGCAGGCCCAAACCCCAGCTGCCCAAACGTTTTCGACCAAGCGCCTCCTCGAGGAGCCGCAAGAATGACGCCTCCCCATGCCCATGGAATTCCTGGGCAAGGCCCTCGTTCACGCCCTGGTCCCGTGGCATGGTGGTCGATCCTCCCTAGGCTTTTCCTCGCAAGCCTGTTACACCGAACGTTCTAAACAGCTGACTTCCAAAAATCGTCCATTGGGAAATGCAGACTGAATCAGGGACGCTATGTACGCGACGAGCATAAAAACGATTCAGGCGACAGGCTCTATAATAATAATAATCTTTGCTCGACTTGCCGTGAAGCCGGCGCCGGACCTTCATCGATACTTGCGAACCAGGCGGGCGCCGGGAAAGTAATGCAAAAGGATCCGGTCATACGGCCAACCCTGGCGGGCCAGATACTGGGCCCCGGTCTGGCACATGCCCACGCCGTGGCCCCACCCCGCGCCCGCAAACTCGCCCCCGGTGATGAAACCGGCAGCGTCGCGCTCCCAGGTGACGACGAAGCAGGCGCTGCGCAGACCGCCGAAAATCTGCCGGATCTTCAGTTCCTTCATCACGGTCCTGGTCCCCGTCTCACCATGAATGACGATCTTGTACAACCTCCCCGACGGACCCCGTTCGAAGCCGTCGATCTGGCGGATCCGGCCCACCCCCGCCGCCGCCTCGACCTTCTTCCAGTCGTCCCCGGTCAGGCTCCTCGTCCAGCGGAATTTGTCCCCGCCCTCCACGGTCGGGTCTTGGCAGTAGGAGACAGGCGGGAACCGAATGTAGGAGGCGACGTGGGTTTCGACCGTCAGATCGAGGGCGGGAGGGTGCGGGCCGTCCCAGACCCCGACCAGATGCGGGTTGGGTTGCGAGTTCCAGACCAGGTCGTTGCGGTCGCCGCGGCCCCCGCAGTTGGCGGCGTAGACCGCGTCGAGGATCGTGCCGTCAGCCGCGTGCAGGATCATGCCGCGGGTGGGCGCAATCTGGGCCGCGATCCGATCGGTGACCTCACTGTCGCCCGCGTAGACCTGGCAGTGCTGTTCCGAACAGAAGTCGAACCCCTCCTTGATATGGCGCAAGCCCACCTTCGACAGGATCTCCCCCCGCGCCGCCACCGCCTGCGCCTGCAAGGCGTTCAGAGCGGCCTTCGCCGAGATCTCCGCCGGCACCACGCCGGCCAGGATGTGCTCGAGATCGGTGGTCAGCACGCAGTCGAGGGCATCCTGGGCCCCCCACGAGACCGCGAGCCGCCCCCGGAAGAGGCGGTCGGCCCGACCGTGCCAGCGGTAGCCGCGGGCATGCTCGACCTTGTGCAGGAGCAGATCGCGCGTGGGGGTCAGCCCCAGGGGGCCCGCCCCCTGCGCCACCCGACGGCCGTTGACGGCCAGGGCGATGGTCCCCTTGGCCAGAGCCAGCGGCTCCTCGAAGATCCAGCTCGACTGGCCACCGTTGGCTAAGGCGTCAACCAATTTCTGGGCCGCCGCGCGCGTGGGGAAGAGCCCCGCGGCGATGTAGAGGACCCGCCCGTCCCAGGTCGGCGACTGCCGCCCCACCTGATAGGTATGGATCGGGCGTCCCGTCGCCCGCCACTTGGCGAGGGCGTCGACCACCCGCTCGGGATCTCGCATCGGCACCGACTCCACGACGACGTGATACTGCTTGCGGGCCCGGCTCTGCAGGTGGGCGGTCACCTCCGCCCGATCCGACTTCGCCAGGCGGCCGGTTTTCCCCCCCAGGCTCCAGCCGCCGCCCTGCGGCATCCGGAAGGTCAGCCCGCCCGAATATTCGGCAACCTTCAATCGGAGGATCGGCGCCGTCTGTCCCGACTGAGCCGTACCCACGGCCGGGGGAGCCGCCTTCCCCGGGGCGGCGCGCGGGGCCGAGGCAAGCACGGGGGCCGGGACAAGCACGGGGGCCGGGGTTCCGGCTTTGGCCGCTGACTTGGCTTTGGCTGCTGACCTGGCTTTGGCTGGTGCTCCGGGCTTCCCCGTCGCCGCAGGTTTGGCCCCGGCCGACCCGCCGAGCATACCGCTGACGACTGCCACGACGAGCAGCAAGGTCCGAATGGTACGAGAAAAGACGGCCCCCTGGTTCATGGTCACCTCCAAGGCAAGATCTGGTCCCCTGGTACGCCGGTCACCGCCCACTCTTGCCCCGGACCGAGGTGACCCTCAGCCCTTCCGGGTCCAGAGCCGGCGCGCCCTTCCCCCCCCATGTCGCGGCCACTACGGCCGGCTGGGGGCAGGGGCCGCCGGCCCCGCTCCCGCCGGGGGCTGATCGGGCTCCCCAAGGGCGCGGTAGAGCACGCCCTGCGTCGCTTCGAGCGTCTCGCGGGCCAGTTCGGGGGTGCCCCCTCGCCGCGCCATCAGGATAGCGACCTTGGTCTCGCCCTCGGCCAGCGCCAGCAGCTCGGCCGCCCGCTCGCGCGACACCTTCCCCGCCTCGACGACGATGCGCAGGGCCCGATCGCGCAGCTTGGCGTTGGTGGCCCGCACGTCGACCATCAGGTTCTGGTAGACCTTGCCGAGCCGGACCATCGCCACCGACGACAGCATGTTCAACACCATCTTGCAGGCCGTCCCCGACTTCAGGCGCGTCGAGCCGGTAATCACCTCGGGCCCGACGACGGGGTTCAGCAGCACATCGACGGGGGGGAAGGGGCCGCGCGGGTTGCAGGTCAGCAGCACGGTGCGCGCCTCCCGCTCCCGGGCCAGGGCCAGCCCCGACCGCACGTACGGGGTCAGGCCGCTGGCGCTGATGCCCAGCAGCAGGTCGGGGGCGCCGAAGCGGATGCCCTCGAGGTCGTGGCGCGCCGCCGCTTCGTCATCCTCGGCCCCTTCGACCGCCTGGGTCACCGCCGCCGGGCCGCCGGCAATCAGCGCCACCGCCTCCTCGGGCATGACCCCGAAGGTCGGCGGCAGTTCGGACGCATCGAGAATACCCAGCCGGCCGGAGGTGCCGGCGCCCAGGTAGACCAGCCGCCCACCCGCCCGGCGGGCGGCCACGATCAGATCGACGGCGCGGGCGATCTCGCCGGCGATGGCCTCGACCGCCTTCGACACGGCATGGTCCTCCTGCACGAACAACCGGACCACTTCGGCGGTGGGCTGCCGATCGATCCAGGTGGTGCGCGGGTTGCGCGATTCGGTGAGGGACTGGGACACAGGGGTGGTGTCAACGGGTTGCATGAGACGACTCCAGAGGTTGCAGGGTGAGGCGAAGCCCGGTTCCCGAACGTGGGCGGGTGCGTCGCGAGCAAGGGCAGGGATTCATCGGCCGTCGGGATCGGCCGGGCGGGCCGCCGAGCCGCCCCGAGGACCGGCCACCGGGCGGGCGGCAAGGGTATCGGCTGGACGGGTGGCAGGCCCCCCCGCCTGGGCGGGGGCCGGGCTGGTGGTCGGGTTCTCGGGCAAACTGGAAGGCAGGGTCTCGGCCGGGCAAACAGTCTGGCCCTCGACCAGCCGGGTGGCCTGAGCCAGCGCCGCGGCGGGTGAGGCGGCCCCCACGGCGCGCGCTCCGTCCTCCGTGGTCAGATACCGGAGCAGAGGGCCCCAGGCGGGGTCACACCGGAGCGCCTGCCAAGCGAACCGCCCCGGGCAGACCTCGTTGAGCACCTGGCTGGCCAGTTCGCGAGCCCCCGGCCAGTGCTGCCACAACCCGCCGAGGACGGCCACCGGGGCGGGAACCGGCAGGGCCAGCTCGGCGGCCAGCCGGAGCAGGTCGTGCGCCCAGGCGGTGAAGCCCTCCCGCAGATGGGTACGACTCCAGGGGCAGCCGAGATCGGCCGCCTGGGTCAGAAACGGAGCGAACCTGCCCAGCACCTTCTGCGGGGAAGGCGTGGCATACAGGTGGTCGAGCAACGCCGGCATGGTGTCGAGTTCCACCGGCAGACGGGCCGCGAGCAGCGGCGCCCAGACCTCCGAGACCGGCGTACCGGTCAGCGCATGCAGGATCGCCTGCACCGCCCAGCGGCCGCAGACCCCCGCCGACGGCACCTCCTCGAGGAGATACCCCCACCCCCCGCGGCGTCCTTCCCGCCCCCGCCACCGGCCGTAGACCACCGAGCCGGTGCCGTTGACCGAAAGCACCCCGTCGCCGCCCGCGAAGGCGGCGGCGTGGTTGGCCTCGAAGTCGCGCCAGACCCGCACCCCCGCCTGGGCCACGCCCAGGTCGTCGAGCAGGGTGGTCAGGCGGGGCCCATCGTGGTCGGGGCGTCCACCCGCCGCGCCGATCAGCCAGAGCGGAGTTTCTCCCCCGAGTCCCCCGGCCGCCATCTGTTCCCGCATCGCCAGCAGCAACTGCCCCAGCTCGAGATCGACGATGATCCGCAGGTTGCGCGACGGCGCCGCCAGCGGCACCACCGGCCCGTCCGGCCAGCGCACCGCGAACCCCCGCGCCGCCGTCCCCCCGCTGTCGAGGGTGACGAACACCTGGTCGGCACTCATCGGGCCGCTCCGTTGATGGCAGGCCGCGGCCCAGACCAGGGCCGGCCACCGCGTCGCTCGATCATCCCGGCAAACAAAGGTCGCAGAGCCCCCTTCCAATGGCAGAGGTCATTGGTACGATACCACTTTTTCGTCATCTGTCCTTGTCAGGCTGGAGGGAATGGTTTAGAATGCCAGCATATCCTACATGCCCAAGGAAAGCGAGCATTCGTCATGGACCTGAAAGACAAATCCCTCGAGGAACTCACCCATCTGGCCACCCAAGATCCGGATAACGCCGAGATCTACAAGGAGATCGGCAACCGCTATTTCAAAAATGGCAACTACCCTTCGGCCGTCCAGTTCTACCAGAAGGCCCTCGACCTCGACCCCCGATTCTACAAAGCCCTCTATAACCTTGGCAATACCTACTACAAGATGAATGACAAAGAGAAGGCTGTCCACTACTGGCATCGCGCCATCGAGGTCAAACCCGATTTCGACCACGCCTACTTCAATCTCGGCTACCACTACTTCGAGGAGATGTTCTGGAAGGAAGCCATTCGCGCGCTCCAGGAGGCCGCCCGCCTCGACCCCACCCAGGCCGACACCCACTACTATCTCGGCAAGTGCTACCACTCGACCGGCGACCTTGCCGCCGCCGTCGCTTCATTTCGACGAGCCATCAACCTCAAGCCGGATGACCCCGAATATCATTATGAGATCGCCAATTCCAGCTACGACAGCGGCGATTACCAGACGGCGTGCGACGAATGGAGCATCTACGTCCAGGCCAAGCCCGAGGAGTCCAAAGCCCGCAACAACCTGTGCGATGCCCTCCTCCAGCTCGGTCGCTACGACGAGGCGCTCACCGAGATCGAGAAGGTGCTGGCCAGCGAGCCCGACTACCCGCCCGGGCTCATCACCAAGGCCGAAATTCTCGAGAAACTCGGTCATACCAACGAGGCCTTCGATCTCTTCACCCGTGCCCGCTCGTTGATCCTCGGCCGCGAAGGGTGGGAAACCCTCGCCAAATACGTCCGCCACTGCCTCCGGCGTCTGCGCCAGCAGTTCGGCATCGCCCTCCTCGAGGAAGGCCGCGCCCAGGACGCCCTTCGCGAGGTCGAGCGCTTCCTCCAGGACGACCCCGACAACCCCGAGGGTTACGAATTGCGGGCCCGCATCCTCGAAGAGATGGGGCAGCTTGACGAGGCGGCGCGCTCCCGATCCGAGGCTACCCGCCTGCGCCAACAACTGGAGGATCCCTCCCAGGCCACCGCCCACTGACCCCCAAACGTGAGGGCCACGCACCCTCGCCCTGCTCTCCGGCCTTCCTGACCCATGATCGCCACCGGGCTTCCGGGGTTGGCGGTTGAGGGGGGTTCTCCGCTCCGCCCCCCCGATGCACGGGAACCCGCCACCCGCCCCTTTATCGCCCGGTGCGGGTCCGCGCCGGATTCCCCCCACCCCCATCCTGGCGACGGGAAACCCGGCCGTCGCTTCCCCCGGGATCCTGGCCGCCCACCGTCACGAACGCCCGCCCCCCATCGCGAGTCTCTCGACCCTCCCGCCTCCCACAGGGCTCCGGCGATCCGTCCGCACGAACGGCGCCCCCACCGGGGCGCCGTTCGTCGTGGTTGCCGTCGCCGGCA
>CALLCO010000132.1 GCA_937998695.1 Candidatus Ozemibacteraceae bacterium | reverse complement strand
CGGATACCCAGGATAAGAGGGCGGATAGTTCGGGGTGCCGCCGGTCGGAGGGCCGGGCGGATAAGACGGCTGGCCCGGGTAGGAATCGATGCGGCCGTACAGCAGGTCGATGGGCAGGCCTGCGTCGGCGTGGGGGTCCTCGATGGCCCAGCCAGTCTGAACGAACCCGGCCACCATGGCCAGAACGAGGGTCAGGCGAATTGCATGCTTCATGGCAGTCTCCTCAGCCTTGGTCAGGAGGCGGTCAGGGCGTATAGGGGTCGGTGTTGCCGGGCCCATTGGTGCCATCGGAGGGTTCTTGCGGGGCATAGCTATATGGATCGGTCGGATTGTATTGGAACCGAATCTCAAGGGGGAGGTAAATATTGTAGTCCTGAACCTGGCGGTAATCGTAGCCTTCCAGTTTGACCCACAGCTTGATCCCGGGGTGGTTGGAGGCCAGCCAGGAGCGGTATTTGCTGTTGGTGATCCAGATGCCGTTGAAGCCGGCCGGTTTCGACTGGTAGGGGCGGCCGACCATGACCGAAGTGGTCAGGGTGCGGCGTTCGTAGCCCTGCAGCTTGTTGGGGGTCCGGTTGGCGGCCGAGCTGGAATCGGTGATGACCGCATTGCGGAAATCATACCCGTCGCTCGAGGGTACGGCGGTCGCCTTGTCGAACATCCAGCCGTAGACATACCCGGCGGCGCCGACGTAGAAGTCTTCCGTGCGGCCGGAGTTCGAGGAATCGGCCCAGGTGCGCCAGGTGCGCATCATATGCAGATCGATCGGGTCGCCCCGGGTCTCCCAGACGGTGACCGAGCAGGTGTACGTCACGCCCACGTCGTAGATGAAGGCCGGCGTGACGCTGAACTCGGTATGGACCGGGTTCGTCGGGGGGATGACAATGCCGCCTCCGCCCCCACCGCCTCCGCCCGAGCATCCGGACAGGACGACCGCCAGTGCCAGGGCGAGCCCGGCAAACGCCATTCGCTTGATCGGGATGGACCACATCTTCATCAGCAGTACCTCCAGGGCAGGATGAAACGAAAGCCACCTTGTAAAGCAATCGCCGTACCGATTTCGAAATCTCCTGTTGAAGCCATTTGCCGGAATTCCCCCTGAGATTTTGGCGGTTTTCCGGCACCGTCTGCCAAATTTCGCCCATTCTCCCTATCTTCCCTTCCTCCTGACGCCCTCAATGTTCAATTGGGATCCTGGCAACCCCAAAATCTGGGTCAAATCGTGCTCCGATGACGAGGGAATTCCCATTCGAAACACCTGGCCGAAGAAGCGGGAATGGTTGCCGTGGAGGGGTTTGGCCGGGGGGCGTTGCTTCGGAGCACCGCCGTGTGCTATGCTCCGGCCATGCGCACGACGATCATCTGTTTGTGTCTGGCCCTGTCGGTTCCCACCTGGGCGGATCCGTCCGCCCGCTCTGAGGCTGCCAAGCTCGGCTATTCGGAAGATATCCTCAAACAGCTTCCCGACAAGCACCTGCCCCGGGCCCCGAACCCCGATTGGCAGCCCATCCGGCCGCATACCGAACAGCGCACCCCTGACCGGAATCTGCTGGCCCCCCGCCTTGACCAGAAGGCCGAGCCCGCCAGCATGCTTCCATATCTCACCGAGCTCCACAAGAAGAATCCCAAGTCGCCCAAGATCACCCGCAAACTCGCTCTCACCTGCCTCAAAGCCGGCCAGCCGCGCGAGGCCCTGTACTGGTTCACCCAGACCTGGTTCCGCGACCGCACCGACCTGGCCGCCCTCTGGAATTGCGCCGCGCTGTCATACCGCCTGGGTGATTACCGGGCCACCTCCAACTACCTCAAGGAATACGCCCAGCGCGACCCGCACAGCGTCTGGGGCCGCATCGCCCGCGAGATGCAGGATGCCACGCCCTACGGTGGCGGGTCCGACCTGGGCGCCGGCTTCGCCGGCCGCCTGCCCCGCGGCGGCGTCATGACCGGAGGCACCGGCAAAGGGGCCGGCACCGCCCTGATGATCATCGGCGGCAAGGAAATGGAAATTCCGCGCGGCGACACCTTCGCCGACCGGCTCGACGAAGAAGCGGGCGCCAAAACCCCGGTCAAGGCGAAGTCTGGCCCTGCCGCCGAGCCCCTCCCAGCCAAGACTTCGCTGCGCCGCGCGGTGATCGAACCCCCCGCCGCCGCCCCTGCTCAGCCGGCCGCTCCTCCCCCGCACGAGGCCGCCCCACCCGCGCCGGCTCCCGCCCCCGCCACTCCGGCTCCGCCGGCTTCGCCGGCCGCCGAAGCGCCCGCCCCGGCCGCCGCGCCTGCCGCCGCGCCTGCCAATCCCTGAGATTTTTCCCAGAAATGGCCGGCGCGCTCCCCGTCCCTGGGGGCGCACTCTTCTGGCCGGAAGGGATTCGCCTGCAGGGTCATCTGGAGGCAAAACCGGCCCAAGGCCCCGGCATGGCGAAAAGCCCGTGAGCTTCAAATGTCCCTGAGTCGCTCGCCACAGGGGTTTCCCTGCTGTTGGCGGTTGGCTGTCGGCTGATGGCGGGGGCAACCCTCCTCAAAGCACCGAGGGGTCGCTCTCCTTCTCGGCCTCGCCGGGGCCGTCGAAATCGACCACCCCGGGCTGGGCTGGCTCGTCGGGCCGGCGGCGGGCTTCCTTCTCGTGCTTCCCGCGCTGGAAGAAATACCACATGAGGGCCACCGGAATCGCATAGAACCAGAAAAAGAACGACTCGGGGCTGGCGATGCCCGGCGGGAACTCCTCAGGCGCCCAGCGAAACCGGTCGAGGTTATACAGAATGGCGATCACCGAGGTCCAGACGAAGAAGAAATTCGGGATGGCCTCGGCCGCGCTCATGAACCCCAGCCCCTTGGTGCGGTCGGCGGTGAACGGGTAGAACAGGTTGTTCCCCATGAAGCCCGTCGAATCCTCGATGATATGCACCATCGACCCGAAGAAAATGATCAACGGATACAGCATCCAGCGCGGAATCGTATACAGTTCGGGGTGGGGGCCTTCGGGCACGACGGCATACGAGATGACTCCGACGATCGACGCGATCAGCAACCCCAGCGTGGCGCTGTGGCTCCAGGTGCGGTGCCAGGGCAGGAAGACGATCTCGACCTGGTTCTCGCCCCGCTTGATGAACTCGAAGCAAGGCCCCGACATGATGGCGATGTTCGACTTCTTGTCGAACTCCTGGAAGAAGGTGCAGCTCGTCTTGACCCGCGCCACCGCCTTCTCTCGCTCTTTCAGTTCTGTGCCGATGAACGGGGTCTGGCCGGTGTCGACCAGGGGGCCGATCTCGACCACCACTTCTTGGGTTTTGGCATCGAAGCCCAGCGTGTAGCTTCGCCAGAGGTTCGCGCCCAGTTGCATGGTGTGCAACTGCACGGTCGAGCGCCCGTCACGGTTGGCCTTCTCGATCGACCGGGCTACGACCGAGGCGATCTGGTGCGCGTCGAGGGCGTTGGGGTCGGGTTTCACCTCGAACTCCGAGGTGTGGAAGTAGCGGGCGAACTTGAAATCGAGCGTGTCTGGGAGGATGCCGAACACCCCGCCCAGACACAGAATGAACGATTGTTCCTGGGAGGCCATGTGGACGGCCTGCGGGAAGAACGACGCGACCGCGATGCCGGAAATGAAATGGGTGAAGCCTTTCATCTCACAACAACCCCAGCAGGCGGAGGACGTCGTTGCCGTAGCCAGCCATGTTGACGGTGACCGGCAGCAACAGCACCCCCATCAGGTTCATCCGCCGAGCCTGGAACAGCACCGGCAGCAACCCCAGGCCGGTGGCCACGGCCGTGATGGCCAGGCCTCCCCAGCCCGTGTACGTGTGGATCAGCAGGATCGTGACGATCAGCGCCACCACCGAGACAAGGTGGTAGTCGATCGTTTCGACCACCCAGATACAGGCCCGCGTGAACGGCCCCAGCAGCAGGAACGACAGCCCGGTCGCATACAGCATCA
>CALLCO010000131.1 GCA_937998695.1 Candidatus Ozemibacteraceae bacterium | reverse complement strand
TCCCGCATCCTCCGGCGCCGCCCCCGGCCCCTCTCCAGCCCCCGCCCGTCCGGCCAAGGCCACGGCACCGCGTGGCAAGCTGGCCGACGACCCCCGCTACCAGGAAGCGAAACGCCGCATGGCGGCCGAACGCTACGGCATGGCCCTCCGCGAGTTCGAGGCGTTGTCTCGCGTCTACCCCGACGATCCCGCCATCTGGTGGGACCTCGCGCTCGTCCAGGTCCAGCAAGAGCGATATGGTGAGGCCGAAACCAGCTTGAACCGCCTCCTCGCCCTCGATCCCGCCAACCAGGATGCCCGCTCCCTGCTCGGCTACTGTCACTACCAGCGGAAGGATTTCCAGAAGGCCGCCGACGTCTACGGCCAGACCGGCGATTCCCCGGCCGCTTCCGGCGAAGGCCTGACCTTCTTCGACTCCCAGAACGCCGCCAAGCGGATGCAACAGTCCAAGCGCCCCTCAGCCCAGTCCGCCGCGCCCGCGGCCAAGACCCACCAAGGAGAAGAACCATGAACGCCGAAACCCGGCAACTCATCGAATCCTACAAGAACGACGGCGACGCCTGCCAGGAAAACCAGGAATGGGGCTCCGCCCGGATCGCCTACGAGAAGGCTCTCGAAGAGTTCGATCGGATCGAGTCGGAAGAGGAATACGAGCTCGTCACCGCTGACGACAAGGCCTTGCGGGCCCAGATCGAGGAAGCCTTGGGGAAAGTCACCTTCCGGCTGGCGCAGAATCACCGGGAATGGGGACTGGCCGCCCTCAAGAGCAAGGACTACGCCCGCGCCGTCGAGGAGTTCGAGGAAGCCATCGAGCTGACCGGCGAAGACAACCTTCCCTTCCTGGAAGAGGTGAAGAAACTTCTTGACAAGGCTCGATTGAAGAATCGCGACCACAACCTGCACGAAGAGCTTACCCCTTCGGTCCAGCGAGGGGACGATTTCCGACGGGCCGGCAACTACGCCGAAGCCATTCTCGAATACCAGGAGGCCCTCAAGGCCATCGCCGGCCTGCCTCCCGAACACCGGTTCGTCCGCTACCTGCGCGAAGCCCTGCAGGAATGCCGGCGCCAGTTGATCAAACCCTACCTCGTTCGCATCCACCGGGCGGTCCACGCCGGCAAGCCCGCCCATGCCCACAATCTGCTGAAACGCGCCATGCTCCTGCTCGACGAGAACGACCTCGTCTACCGGGCCTTCCTGACCCAGATTCGCGATTCCATCCCGGCGCCCGCGCCGGCCGAAGCCGAGGAAAGCGACGAGGTCGAGTCCCCCGAGACCTGGGCCAAGGCCATCCGCGACTACGAGGAAGCCCTCGACCTGTACTCCTCGTTCACCCTCAACGATCCCTTGTCTCCCGCCTACACCGGGGTCAACATCTACGAGGACAAGTTCATCAGTGCCCGGCGCAATCTGGCCAACCTGTACAAGGGGCGCGGAGACCGGTTCCGCGACCAACTCAAACTCGAGAAGGCGATCCGCAGCTACAAGGAAGCCCTCAAGCTCTACCCGCGTTCCGACAAGCTGTTCCACGACACCTTCCGGGAGATGAAGAAACTGCGGGCCCAGCTCGGCCAACCCACCCTCGCCGTCAAGTGACGGGGCCGCGGCCCAACAATTCTCGGACGACGCTCGATGTTTAACATGCTTGCTGGGAGCGGGCGGCCGGGTTGCTCCGTCATCCGACCTTCGTTTTCCCACCTGTGGTTCTCTCACGCCTTCTCGTACCGTCCGGAAACCCAGCCGAACCGCTTCCTGGCGGCGCGGCGGGGTCGTCCGATCGCCTGTCGGGTGACCGGGCTTGTGCGGTCGCTCGCTCGGACCACTGTGGAATCCTGCGGGCGGTTCCCCACCCCTCCCGCCTCGGAAACGCCCTGAGTTCCCCTGCGCCGGTACGGAGGTGCGCATGATCGAAGCATCTTCCTCCTCCCCGCCTCGGGAGGTGTCCCCCGCACCTGTTCCTTGGTTCTGGGGCTGGGAAGTCTGGCTCGGCATCGGTCTCGGTGTGGCGGTGGCCTTGGTCTTTCTGGGGGGCTGGCTGGTCGACCTGGAGAATCGTGCCATCGATCTGCGGTTCGAATCCCGCGGCGGGCTCAACCTGGCCAAGGACCTGGTCCTGGTCGTGGTCGATGACGAGTCCCTCGTCCGGTTGGGGCCGTGGCCGTGGCCCCGGGCCCAGCATGGTCAACTGGCCCGCCGGCTGAAAGCGGCGGGGGCCCGGGTGGTCGGGTTCGACATCTATTTCCACGAACCCTCCTCCTATGGCCCGGAAGACGACGCGGAGTTCGTGAAGGCCCTGACCGAGACGGGCAATGTGCTGCTGCCCGTCGTCTTCGAACGCCAGCAGGTCTGGGACAACGACGCCATGGAGGTGGTCGATCGCAGCGTCGTCGAACGTCCGGTTCCCGAATTGCGTCAGGCGGCGGCCGGCGAGGGATTCATCGACATGGAATACCAGAAAATGAACCCGGATGGGGTGTTGCGCTATGTCTTCCTGCAGAACCATTCCGACGGGATGACCTTCTTTCCCTTCGGCTTGGAATTAGCGGCCAGGTTCCTGGGGAAAACGATCACCGTCGGATCGGACGGGGTCGGCCTGGATGGGCTTCCCTTGCCGTCCTACGCTCTGCCGGGTCTGGGGCGCGGGGGCCCGGCTCCGCCCGTGTTCATGATCAACTATGCCAACCAGACCGGGTTCTTCGACGAGGTCCCCTTCCAGGACGTTCTCGACGGGAAATTCCCGCCCGGCCTGTTTCAGGGCAAGGCGGTGATGGTCGGCACCCGCACCAAGGGCACCTCGGAAGACCGGAAGTTCTGCCCCTACGGGGTCCTGCTCGGCATGGAGGTCCATGCCCACCTCTTCCAGACCATCGTCAGTGGGCGCACCTTCACCCGGCTGGCTCCACTCGGTTCAGCGGCCCTGCTGGTAGGGCTGGGGCTGGTGGTGGCCCTGCTCCTGGCCGCCTGGTCGGGGATGGCCGGCAACCTCGCGGTGCTGGGCCTGTTCGTCGCTTGGGTGCTGGGCGCCGACCTGGCCTTCCGGCGCGATGTGGTGCTCGAGGTGGTGCCGGTGCTCGTCCTGGTGCCGGTGCAATGGGCCCTGACCCGGCTCATCCAGCAGTTCGTCGCCCTGCGCCAGCGCAACCGCGACCTCGCCCTGCTGAACACCGACCTGCAGCGGAAGAACCGCGAACTGTCGATTCTCAACGAGATCAGCAAGGCCATCGTCTTCATGGACAACTTGGCCAAGACCCTCGACGCCATCCTGCGCCGGGCGGTCGAGGTGCTGGGCGCGGAACGCGGCGCCCTGATCATGCTCGACGAACGGTATGAGAACCTTGTCGAGGAGGCGGTGGTGGTGGGGCCCGAAGGCAAGGCGGAAGTGCCCCAGGGCCTGCGGGAGATGGCCACCCAGGTGGTCGAGCGGGGAACCTCGCTGCTGGTCGCCGACGTGACCCGTGACCCCGGTGTTGCCCCCCTGACGCGCGGCGAGGCTCCCGTGCGGTCGGTCATCGGCCTGCCGCTGATGGTGCATCAGACCCCGATCGGCGTCATGACCATCCTCAACAAGCTGGTCGGCGCCTTCGACCCGGATGATCTGAAACTGGCCGACATCATGGCCAATCAGGCGGCCATCGTGATCGAGCAGGCGAGGTTGTACAACCTCGCCACGATCGACGGACTGACCGGATTGATCGTTCATCGGCACTTCCAGTCGAAGATCGAGGAAGAGTTCCGGCGGGCCAAGCGCTACGACAAACCTCTGTCGATCATCATGACCGACATCGATCACTTCAAGAAGTTCAACGACACCTGGGGCCACCAGACCGGCGATCTGGTGCTGCGCGAGGTGGCCAAATGCGTGCGGTCGTCGATCCGCGACACTGACGTGGCCGCCCGCTACGGCGGCGAGGAGTTCGCCGTCATCCTGCCCGAGACCGCCGTCGAGGGGGCCGCCCAGGTCGCCGAGCGCCTGCGTCTCAAGGTCGAGGCCGCCTCCTGCCAGGGGCCGAAGGGGCCCCTGCAGGTCACCATCAGCCTTGGGGTTGCCTCGGTGCCCCACAACGCCGTCGAGACCACCCAGGAGTTGATCAAGGCCGCGGACGAGGCCCTCTACGCGGCCAAACACTCCGGTCGCAACCGGTATCAGGTCGCCCCCCCCCGCCTCCCCGGCCCCCCCGACCAACCCGGCTTGATATCCTTGATTCCGTGATTCCGGGACATGATTCCGGGGACATGATACGAAATGCGGAGAATTTCGTGTCATGTCCCCGGAATCGTGTCATGTCCCCGGAATCCGGAATCCGCGTATCATGTCCCCGGAATCGGCTCGGAATCTGTCGCCAGCCTGACCCCGGTGTCGGACGCCGTCCCGACGGTTGCGTCGCCCGACCAGGCGGCGGGCCATCCCAACAGCAGGCGGGCCAGGGTGAATCACGGTCGAAGACGGGCGGGGATACGCGCAGGCGGGAAGTTGGACATGGCGGGCGCCGGTCGACTATCGACGATCGATCGGTTCCGATCAGGGTTTCTCGAGATCGGCGCGTTCGAGCCCGAGCGATTTGAGGGTCCGATAGAAGGTGGCTTTGTGGACGCCCAGCTGGGCTGCCGCCCGGGTGATGTTGCCGCCCGCCTCGGCGAAGGCGCGCCGGAGAGCCGCCTCGTCGAGCGGGTGCCGGGGCGGGGGCGGGGGCGGGGGGGTGCCCGGACCCGCCGGGCCGGCCGACCCTCCCGCCCCGGCGGGCGGAGGAGGGAACGACGTGGCGGGGATCGGGGCCACTCCTCCCGGGCCCTCCTGCATGCCCAGTTCGATGGCCTGCCGGTAGGGCAGGATGGTCACCTGGGGGTCGGGGCGGGCGAAGCGGGCGGCGGCCATGCGCTCCTCGACCCATTCCTTGAGGGCCCGCCGGTTGATCACGTCGGTGCGGGTTTCGGCGAACAGACGCTCCATGAGGTTGCGCAGTTCACGCACGTTGCCGGGCCACTGGTAATGCTGCAGGACGGCGAGGGCGTCGCGCGTGAGGCCAGCCACCTGGCGCTGGTACTTGGCGTTGAGGAGCTGGATGAAATGCTGCACCAGCAGCGGGATGTCCTCGAGCCGCTCGCGCAGCGGCGGGATGCGGATCTGTAGGGCGTTCAGCCGGAAGAAGAGATCGGACCGGAACTGGTGGCGGCCCGAAGCATCCTCGAGATTCTTGTTGGTGGCGGCCACGATCCGCACGTCGACCTTGACCGGTCGTTCCGAGCCGACCCGTTCGATCTGCTCCTCTTCGAGCACCCGCAATAATTTGGCTTGCGATGGCAGCGGCAGGTCGCCGATCTCGTCGAGGAACAGGGTGCCGCCGTTGGCCCGTTCGAACCGGCCCCGGTGCGACTTGATGGCGCCGGTGAACGAGCCCTTCTCGTGTCCGAACAGTTCGCTTTCGAACAGGGTTTCGGTGATGGCGGTGCAGTTGACGGTGACGAACGGCCCCCGCTGTCGGGCACTGACCCGGTGCAGCGCGGCCGCCACCCCTTCCTTGCCGGCCCCCGTCTCCCCGGTGATCAACACCGGCGCATCGGAGGGGCCATACAGCCGGATCTTGTTGAAGACCCGCTGCATGCCGGGCGACAACCCGACCAGACCATGGAAGGTGGCCTTGGCGAGATCGGGGGCTTCTTCCCCCCCGCCCACCTGTTGCAGCGGGAACTCCTCGATTCCGATCAGCACCGATTTGCCGCCCTCGGGGGTTTCTCGGTAAGAGGCCGACAAGGTGACCCGGTGGGTGCCGCCGCGGGCGTCGGTGTAGGACGCTTCGCGATCGACCGTCGTCTGGCGATGGAAAAGGACCCGGTTGGCCAGGTCGGTCAGGCCGGGAATCGACGGCTCGAGCTCGATTTCCGGGTTGCGGCCGATCAGGTCGGCGGTCGGCCGGCCCAGTTCGGTCGCCAGCCAGTCGGGGACGGTGGCGATGCGGAACACCCCGTCTTCCCAGTCGAGCTGGAGATCGGTGAAATGCGGCAGCAACCGGGGTGGAATCGGTGCCATGGCTTCGGGCCTCATTCTACACCATGGTCCAGCGGCCCGGCAATGGCCGCCCGTCGGGTCGGTTCCCCGGGAGGGTCCGGCCGCTCCGTCGCGAATGTGGGGGAGAACTCTTCAGGGAAGGGCGACCGGTGCCGACAAAGGAGGTGGGAAAAAAGCCCTGTATGGCCCGACATCTCACTGCTGCCCGATCCATCTGCCCCGGGAGCCATCCGGCCTGGCGTTGCTGGCTGCCCGTGGTGCTGGCGTGCCTGGGTGTGGTCTGGGCGGGGGCGGATCCGGCCGGGGCGGCGCTTCCCTACGAAACCTTTCGTGATCCGCCCATGGTCACCCCGCCCCCCGAATCGCCGCCCCCGTCGCCCTTCAAACTGCAGTTCGACTACGAGTCCCGCAGCTCGGCCGACAGCACCCGCAAAGATTACGCCCGCCCGGTCTACACCCTGACCTCACTCGATCCTGTGGTGCAGCAATGGGCCTACGACAAGACGTTCATGACCTCCGAGACCGACCTCCAGCTCGCCCTGAAATGGACGTTCACCGACACCCAGTTCTTCGATGTGAAGGAAACTCTGTGGTACCGTCATTTCCAGCCGGAAGACCGGACCGCCTTCACGCTCGACACCCAGAAGGTCAAGGGGCTCGACCATCTGCTCAACGTGACCTACGGCCTGGCGGTCGGCGAGGCCGATGCCTTCCAGCTCGATTACTTCCACAATGCGTACCGCCTGCCCTCCTTCAGCATCTGGGACTACACTTCGCATCGCGGCAAGGCCCGGTTCAACCACCAGGTCGACGAATTCGCCGCCCTCGGCATGGAGGGCACGTTCGAGGAGCGGCAGTATCACAACGACCCCACCCAGGATTACCGGGAGGGAGCCCTCACCGTCGATTTCTCGAAATTCCTGCCCGAGCGCATCCGCTACATTCCCGTGTCCAACGCCACCCGCGGTGAGCGGGAGACGTTCGAGCGCAGCCCCACCGGGGTCGACCATCGTCGGGTCATGGACTTCTACACTCACTGGACCCGCAAACCCGGCGAAGAGGAGCCCGACGCCAAATACCTGCCCAAGGTCACCCGGGGCGATCTGTATGTCCTCCTGGCGGGCGATTTCCGGACCCGAGAGCGGACCACCATCGACAATGGGCACTTCCAGCCGCAGGGCCGGTTGCGCATCGACTACGACGTGGTACGCAATGTCCGGGTCACCCTCGACGAGGTCTACTACAAGCGGCGGTATGAGAAGGAATCGGCGATCCATCATCTGTTCAACCATGACTCGAACCGGGCCTCCCTGAAGGTGACCTATCGCACCGATCCCCGGTTCACCTATTACTACACGTTCAGCGATGAGTTCTACCGGCACGACAACCACAAGGAGTTGGACTACCGCGTCGATTCCTTCGCCTTCGAAACCTGGTACTGGAATGGCCGCTCGACGGTCAGCCTTCACTTGCGGGGTGATCTGACCAGGTATGGCAGCCCGCGCTTGTACTCCTGCGATTCCGACCGGTTCCAGGCGACGCTCGGGTACGATTATCCCATCACCCCGTCTTTCTTGCTGCACCTGCGCGACGAGTGGATCGATCACGACTACCATGACTTCGAGGACCCTCTCCATTCCTCGTATGTGCGCCACACGTGGCGGGTGGCGGTCGAAAAGGTGTTGAGCCGCTCTCAGGGACTGGAGCTCGGGTACCAGTACAAGCGGGAGACCCACGCCCTGCATCCGGTCAACGATCAGACCGAAAAATCCCTGTTTTTTTCCTGGCTGTCGCACTTCTGATGAGAGACTGCCGGTGATGGCCATCGAGATCTTGTGGTTAGGAAGCATTCTCCGGGACCTTCCCGCCGAGATCTGGCGTTCCTGTCTGGCGGCGGCCCGCCAGCGGCACCCCGGGGCCGGAGCGGTGGTGGTGAACGCCAATCTGGCCTTGCGCGAGGGGCCGGCCGCCGAGGGGTTCATCGCTACCCTCTTCGAGAGCGGGGTCGATGTCGTCACCCTGGGCGACCAGGCGGTGGCCCGGGTTTCTTCCCGGCGGGCCCTGGACCGGTGGCCCCGCCTGCTGCGCCCGCTCAACCTGCCGCCGGCTGCCCCTGGCCGGGGGGCGATCGACCTGGGCCCCCCAACGGGGGCCGGCGTCTGGATCGTTGCCCTGATGACCGGGTCGGAGCGCTTCCCGGTCGATGATCCATTTGACGCCCTCGAAGCGGTTGGCCGGGAACATCGCCCAGCCACCGTTCTGGTTGATGTGTCGGGCCACGACCTGGCCGTGCGAAAAGCCCTGGCCTGGCGGTCACACGGGTGGCCGTGGCCGGTGCACGTCCTGGGATCGGGGTTAGGGGCGGCCACCGACGACCTGCGCCTGTCCGATGGACGGCTGTTTCTGACCGATACCGGGATCATCGGCGAGGAAACGCTGATCGCGGGGGTGTCCCCCGGGCAATGGTGGACCCACCGGCGGCACCTTCCCGAACCACCTCCCGTCGCCCCTGGCCCGGGGTACCTCCGCCTGGACGGCCTGCACATCGTCCTGGAGCGGGACGGGCGGGTGGCGGCCGCCACCCCTCTCCGGATCCGTCACCCCGCCTGACCGTTGCCAGTTCCGATTCCAGGCGGATGAAGACACGTGAAGATTCCCCTCCCCGGGAAAAATAGCAGTTGAGTATGGGTGGTCATTTCTGGTAAAAGAAGAGGATACGCCCCGCGGGGCGGATCGTGTCATTGCATTGAAGACGCCCGACGACAAGGAGAACCCGCAGCGTGGCTGAGACCATGAGCCGCGAGAAGATGGAGCTGCTCTACAAGGCGCAGCGCCGGATTTTCTCGTCCTGCGGCAAGGATACCAACGCCATGCTCGACGTCCTGCAGAAGACGGCCTACGATCTGTCGGGTCGGTCAGGGTTCGCCGTCATCTTCTACGATGCCTCCACCAAGACCTCGCGGGTTCGCTTCAACAGCGGGTTTGACCCCGATACCCTGAAACCCCATTGCCAGAGCCTGACCTCCTCACGCCTGGGCAACCTGCCGGTCTCGCATGAGATTGTGACCATGGCCGATGGGACCGTTCGGCATTTCATTCCTCTCGGGAGTTCGGCCCAACCGTTCGGGGTGCTGATCCTGCCCTTCATGGGGGAAGCCGAGCTGGAGGGCCTCGATGCCTTCCGCGAGCTTGCCACCGACGCCATCAGTCGGTTCATGGAGGTCGAGCTGATTCAGCTGCAGATGGCCGAGCTGGCCACCCTGCTCGAGGTCGGGAAGGCGATCAGTTCGACCCTCGACCTCAACGAACTGCTCCGCAAGATCATGCGGATGGCGACGCAGGTCATGCGGTGCGAGACCTCGACCGTCTACCTGGTCGACAAGGCCACCAACGAACTGTATTTCCACATCGTGCAAGGCGATGCCAAGGTCGGTGCCAAGCTGCAGGAGATCCGGTTGCCCATGGGTACCGGTCTGGCCGGCTGGTGCGCCAAGGAGAACAAGCCGGTTATCGTTCCCGATACCTCCAAGGACCCCCGGTTTTTCAAGGGGGCCGACAAGAAATCGGGCTTCGTGACCCGGTCGATGATCTGCGTGCCGATGCGCCTAAAGGATGAGGTCATCGGGGTGCTGCAGGTTCTCAATCGCACCGGTGACATCCCCTTCAACGATCACGACATCGAGATCCTCGAGGCGGTGGCCAATCAGGCGGTCTCGGCCATCGACAACGCCCGCCTGTACGAGAACATCCAGAAGGTCTACCTCGCCACCATCGAGGTTCTGGCCACGGCGATCGATGCGAAAGACCCCTATACCCAGGGCCACTCCCGCCGGGTGACCCAGTATTCGGTGGCCGTCGCCGAAGAAATGAACATGGACCGCAAGGACCTCGAGAACGTGCGCTATGCCGGTCTGCTCCACGATGTCGGCAAGATCGGCATCAAGGACAGCATCATCCGCAAGCCCGGCCGGCTGACCGACGAGGAATACGCCATCATCAAGCGGCATCCCGAGATCGGCGCCCGCATCCTCAAACCGGTCGATTTCCTGGCCGACAAGATTCCCGGCGTGCTGCACCACCACGAGTATTTCGACGGGCGCGGCTATCCTGCCCATCTGGTCGGCGAGGACATCCCCCTCATCGGCCGCATCATCTGCGTGGCCGATGCTTTCGATGCCATGACCACCAACCGGCCCTACCGCAAGGGTCTGAGCGTCAACGTCGCGGTCGGAGAACTGAAGAAGTTCTCGGGCAAGCAGTTCGATCCCAGGTGCGTCGAGGCCTTCCTGGCGGCGTTCGACAAGAAGCTGTTCCAGTATTTCGAGAAGCTCCCCGACTCGGAAGACATGGTCCTGCGCGCCGACGAGCAGGCGGTCGAGATGAACGAAGCCGACGCCGGCCCCGGTATCCAGGGCGTGCCCCTGGAAAGCCAACCCTATCCGCCCATGATGGCCATGGAAGGGAAAGGCAAACTCGAGAGCCAGCCCTACCCGCCGGTCATCCCTCCCGGCAATGCGGTCGGCCCGGCCCGCGAGGAGACTGCGGTCCCTGCCACGCCGACTTCCCAGCCCTTCCCGCCGATCGAAACCAAGGACCTCAAGCCCCCTAGAGGCGACTGACGGGCTTGAGATCCCGTAGCCGTAGCCATGGCTGCCCTATGAAGGCGGACGGTGGCCGCTTTCGTTGTCTGTCTCTTTGGTCGAGCGGCCTCCGTCTGGTCACCACGCAGGAAGAACGAAGGACAGGCCAACGACGATCGGGTGGTCGCGATCGATCTGCCGTCGTTTGCCGCCGTCCGGCGCGGGGACCGCGGAAAAGGGGTGGCGGTCAGCCTTTCGGGGTGTCCTTCGGGTCGGTTTCCTTGAGTTTGATGTTCAGGAAGAGGTCGAGCAGCATGCGTTCGATCTGCAGAACCGGCTGGTCGAGTTTTTCCTTCTTGAGGGCCTTCTGGGCGCGTTCGCTGTCCGCCAGGCGCTGCCGCAACTGGTCGGGGGTCAGCTTCGACCAGTCGGTCAGGCCGATCGCCCGCACGAACATTTCGCCAAGCACCGCCAGTTTCTGCGGGGTGAGGAACAGACGCCCGTTCTTCCAGATGCCTTGGGCCCAGTTCAGGCTTTGGAAGAGGTCTTCCGGGGTATGGACCTTGGGGGTCTGGTCGTAGGTTTCGACGACCAGCTGGAACTCGCAATGCGGGCAGGGGAACGATTCCCCCGGCGAAAAGGTTTCCGAGTAGATCGATTGGTGGCAGACGGGGCATTGCACCGATTTCATGGGATCCTCCTGCGGGCGCCAGGCCCGATGGCTCCATTTTAACACGGAGAACCACGACGGGGGCAAATCCCTTCCCAGCCTCCCTCTTGGGAGATTGGGGAAAAGAGCCGATAAGGAAAGTGGAGGATTGGCATGACCAGATCCGGAACCTCGTCTTTCCTGCCCCCGGTCCCCCCGCGGGGGATGGCCGGCTTGGGGGAGGCTTCGCTTCCGGGCTCAGGCTCTCTGCCGGGCGAGATGAAGCCGACCCCCACCCCGGTCGCCCCTTGGGTCTGCCTGCGGTGCCACCGGGCCAATATGGGGATCGCCCGGTTCTGCGGCAAGTGCGGCAACCCGGCCCCGCTTTCCCCTACCGGACATGGGCGTGCCTCCTTCCAGGTCCGGTCGGACCTGCTGTTTGCCCCTCCCCTGCCGTTCTATCGTTCCTCTTCCAGCCCCCAACAGCAGGCAGAAAGGGTTGTCTCCTCCCCGAGTTGGGATGGCCCGCCGGCCCCCCGGAGACCCCAGAAGCCTGCGCTACGGCCAGAGTCTGGCCAGGGTCTTCCACCAGGCCCGGCGTCTGCACCGATGCCGGTGGTGGCAACTGCCCCGCTCTTGCGGAATGTCTCTCCCCCTCCTGTGGACTCGGGGCGGGTCTCTGTGCCATCCGAATCGGCCGCTTCCTCGACCGCGGAGGTCGGCTCCGATTCCATTCCCGCCCCCGGCAGCTCCGCAAGGGGAAAGCGCGGCCAGCATCGCGGCAAGAGCCATGCGTCGCGAATGCAACGTCTGGCTTCCCGGATGCCTCGGCTGCTGTGCGGATCCTGGCGGCGATATGGCCGGAACGTGGCGATGCTGTCCGTGGCGCTGTTCGTCATCCTGCCGTTGTTCGGCCTGGCCACGCAGCACGTCCATGGCGGGTCGGCCGCCACCCGGCAACCCGTCCTCTGGAGCGAATTCCAGAGCCACCTGTCGCGGCATCTGGCCATCACTCTCGCCGATGCCGACGTTCTGGCGCAGGCGGCCTGGGGCGCCGTGCCGTCCGCCGGAGCCAGCCTGACGATCGATCAGGCGAGGGCGATCGAGGCCGTCATCAACCAGAAGGAGGAGGAGAAGATCCGGCTCCTTCCCCCCGATCTGGCCGATGGCCCCCTGCTTCGGAGCCATCTCGACGCGGTTCCGGTCCTGTCCACCCCCGGCCGGTTCACCGACGTGTCCCTCGATCACCCCGTCTATCTGGCCTGGCGGCCGCTGCTGCAGCTCGAACTGCCCCTGGCCGATGCCGAAGGTCGGGCCCGCCCCTTCGAACCTGTATTGGGCAGTGATTGGCGGCGGCTGGTGGAATCCCTCTTCCGGGCTGCCGGAGTGGCGGGCTTCCCCACTCCGCCCCACCATGGTGATCCGGCCGGGCCCATGACCGGCGAGGATCTCCGCCGCTCGTTGCTCGAAGTGCGGTCGGTGCTGGGCCTGCCGGTCCCGGCCCGGGGCATCGATCTGGCCATGGCCGACCGTCATCCCACCCGCCTGGAAGCCCTCGCTGTCCTGTCCGATCTGTTGATGGAGCTGGAGAATCATGGCAACCATGGCTCGCGCTGACCTTCTGGCCGGGCTTTCCGGCGACCGGCCGAGGTGGTGGCGGCCAAGCTGTCGCCTGGCCGTCCTGGCGCTTGTCCTGGTGCTCTGGCCGTCGGGCACCGGGAACGCCGCCATGGTCACCCAGGTGACGCAGGAAGAGACGGCGGGCGGGGTCGAACTCGAGATCGAACTCGACGCGCCCCAGGAACCCGTCATCCGATACTCCCCCCAGGAAGCCTGCTGGCAGATCGACCTGGTCGGGGATGCCGGCTCCCCCATGGTTCCCTCCCTGCCGGGTTCTTTCCGGAGACCGTTGCTGGGGATGAGGGTCGACCAGGTCCACGACGACCCGCCGATCCAGCGGGTGTCGCTCTATACCATCACTGGCGCGCGTCTGAAGGTGGCGCGATCGGGCTCCCGATTGCGGTGTTTCCTGCGGCCTCCCGATCGAAACCATGATCCGCCCAGAGTCCTGGGCCTGGGTCGGCGCTCTCTTCCTCTCATGCAACCGGCCGGAGAGTCCGGCGAGGTGGTGCTGCAGGTGAACCATGCCGACCCGCTTCCGGTCATCACCCAGTTGGCCCAGGCGGCAGGGGTGACCCTGCGGTTTCGTGATGGCCTGCCCCCGCAGGTAACCGCCCAGATCCGCTCCGCGAATGCGCTGGAAGCCTTGCGGGTCGTGGCCGACCGGATGGGGATGCAGGTGACCCGGGAGAGTGACGGCTGGTGGCTGACTGGTCGGAACAACCCCCTGCTCGAGCTTCCCGCCCAACCCCTCGCCCGCCCGGTACGCGGGGCATCGGTGGCGGACGTCCTCCGTCAGCTCGGGGGACCCCGTTTCCTCGACCTTCTGGGGAGTCGCCTGCCGGCAGAGGTGGCCTCCAGACCACTGGTGGCGCCTGTCCCGGTCGGGGTGAACCCACGCACTTTCGCCCAGAATCTCCTGGAGAGCCATGGCATCATTCTCGCTGCGAACTGAACGTCGAGGGTCTTTCCCCGTCTCCGTTCCCGGACTGTCCAGGCGGGAAGGGATCGGGGAGGGAGAGCCTTCGGAAAGGCCTGGAGGGCGACTCCCCTTCGTGGCGGTTGCCGTCGCCGTGGCCGCCGCCTGGATGTTCATGACGGGGGGAAGCCCCAGTTCGGCGACCCCGGTCTACCTGACCCGCCTGGATCTGGCTTCCTCGATGGAGGAGGTCATCGCTCATCTGGGCCTCGAACCCGGCGAGGCCACGACCACGCATCGGTTTGCCTCCCGGGCCTACTCAGATGTTCGGGCCGATCGTCGGGCCTTGCTCGAGCGCCTCGATCGGACTGCCCTGCTGCGCGGCTTCGCCGATCGTTCCTTTCGGCCCGCCACTCCGGTGCGCTGGGGGGAAGCCCTCTTCCACTGGGGTCGGTTGGTCCGGTGGCTCGGCGAGCAGCGGGGCGGGGTCCTGCCCCGCCGGGTCTCCCCCGGGCAGAACCTCGAGATTCCTGCTGCCTGGGCCTGGCTGCGGGCCGATCTGGACCGCTTGGCCCGGGTCGAAGTGGTGGATGCCCCTCTCCTGGCTGATCTCCGCCTGGAAGCGGTCGTCGACCGGGCTCACTGGCAGGAGATTGTCGCCCGGACCATCCAGGCCTTCCAGCCGGCCAAGGCGGGCTCCTCTTCCTCCTCTTCCTTTCGCCCGGCTCCGCTCATCTCCTCCGTGTCTACCCCGGTTGCTCCAACCCCGAAGGTGGCGACGACCCCGGAATCACTCCCGGTTGGGCCGGTGCTCACCATCGAGGTGCGTGATTCCATCAACCGGCAGCCGGTGGCCGGCGCCCAGGTGGTGGTCAACGGCCGGCCCCTCGCCCCCTCGCCAAATGGACGATTTCAGCTTCCCCTGCCGGTGGCGGGATCACCGCTCGACCTGCTGTTCACCGCCGCCGGGCACGCCAGCCTCCGGCTGCGCCACATCGCGGGCACGCGGTCTGAATTGTCCATCCTGCTGAAACCCCTGCGCGCCATCCTGACCCTGCGGTTGCAATCGGCCGCCGATCGTCAGCCCGTCCGGGGGGCATCGGTGAAGGTCGGGGACCGGCTCGCCGCCAGCGATGGTCGCGGGCAGGCCGTCTTCCGCGGTCTGGGTCCCGGGTATCACTCGGTGGAGGTGGCTGCTTCGGGGTTCCAGCCGATGCGGCAGCTCGTCTTCCTCGAAGAATCTGGAAGCACCCGCCTCCTTCGGCTGCAGCCCCAACTCGGGCAATAGGTGGACTTCCCTCGGTCCCCACGTTGCCACCAGCGGTCAGAACCCGACCTGCCAAACAGTTGTGGACCGACCCACCTGAATTGGTCGGCTCTTGTTCGGTGGCCGGCGCCAGGATAGAAGGAATGGAATGCTGGAGGAGGCACGCGCCATGCTCTCGCAAACCGTCCGCGAATGGACGAAACAATGGAAACAGGAAGGTTTGGAACAGGGCCGCAAAGAAGGCCTCGAACGAGGCCTCGAACGAGGTCTCGAACGAGGCCTCGAACAAGGCCTCGAACAAGGCCGCAAAGAAGAGCGCCGCAAGCTGGCCCGCAAACTCCTGGCGATCGGCATGGATCCCCGACAGGTGGCGGATTTGACCGAACTTCCCCTCGAAGAGATCCACCGCCTGGCCAGCCCTCCTTGCGTCGCCGAGGAACCCGCCGCCTACAGCAAGAAGGCTCCCCGCGGCAAAGGTCGCCGCCCACCAACCCCTCCCCGTTGAGTGCGGCCGATCCGCCCGATCGCCTCGGGCGAGGTTCATTTGATTCTCCGGAAGGCTCTGTTGCAAGAACGGCCCCAACAGCCCGCTCTCAGTGCCGTCCATTCGGAGACATCGAGCGGATCAGGGGCGCTATGTACACGACGAACGGCAGCGATTCATGCAATAGGCTCTATAGCCTCGCTTCGACAACGAACAACTCCCACCGGAAAGATCGAATCCAATACCGAATGGTGGGTCAGCCCACCAAGTTCGTCCAACGGTGAGATGGGTCAGCGACCGCCGGTGGGTTGGACCAGTCACTGATCGGTGATCGCATCCACGCCGTGTCCCGTGGCCAACCCGGCAGGGGGTCGCAAGCTCAACCCGGGTCAGGGCGGGAAAAATTCGTGTGGCTTTCGGGGTGGGCCGCATCCCGCTGCCCCTGCTCCTGTGTGGGTCGGTCAGCGAGGCGAGGGTTCTGGCCACGCATGGCGGCAGCGCAGGGTGGGGGGCGCTGGCGTCTGTCGAAGGATTCCGGTGGTCTTCGCTCGTGCGGATCGGTCGTGGGGGAGTGTGGGTGGGGGCCGGGCGTTCGGCCGTCAGGCCAGCCGCCACTGGCCGTCTGGACAGCGGGTGATGCGGCCTTCCCGCTCGAGGGTTTGCAAGGTGTCGGCCAGCGTGTCGGCTGGGAGGTTGAGGACCCGCTCCAGTTGTTCGGGAGTGCAGGGATGCCGCAACAGCAGATCGAGCACGCCCTGTCGGGGCGGGGGCGGGGTCCGGTCGACCGGTCGGGGCAACGCGGTGTGTTCGAACGCGGTGGTGACAGGCCAGGTGGGGTCGAGGGCCTGCCGGAAGGCCTGCAGATCATCGGGGGTTGCCGCCCGGATGTCAGCGTCCCGGGGGGGCCGGATGGCGGTGTTGAGGTAGAGGGAATCGAACCGGGCCAGGGTGGCAAGGTAGCGGCGCAGGCCGTCGATTTCCTGGGGGGTGTCGTTCACGCCCTTGCAGACGAAGATCTCCAGGTCGAGGATTCCCCGGTAGCTGGACGCCAGATCGCGCAGGCCGGCGAGGATCCGGTCGAGGCGCACACCCGGCACCGGCCGGTGGATGCGCTCGAAGGTGTCCTGGTGGACGGTGCAGAGGGTGGGCAGGAGGCGGTCGGCCAGGGCCAGATCGGCCTGCACGTCCGGTCGGTCGAGCAGCGTGCTGTTGGTGATGACGCAGGACGGCGCGACGCCCAGGTCGCGGATTCCCTGGAGAATGCGTCCCAGGCCGGCGTGCAGGGTGGGTTCCCCCGTGCCCGAGATGGTGATCCAGTCGGGGGGGGCGATCTCATCCAGCACCTGGCGCAGTTCCGCCAGCACCTCTTCCGGGGAACAGAACATCGCCCGTTCCGTGGTCGGATGCGAGGTGGGCGCCAATTGGCAGTACCGGCAGTCGAGGGTGCAGGTCTTGGTCGGGGTGAGATCGACCCCGAGCGATTGGCCCAGTCGTCGCGAGGGGACGGGGCCGAAGACAAATCGGCTCATGGGAAGGGGCGGTCGGGCGTCACTCGATGCTGAGTCCGACGTCGGCCTTGATTTCGGTCAGGTCGAGGCGGTCGCCAGCCCGACCGAGGGTGCCGCCGAACTTGTAGTCAGGCGAAAAGAACCCGTCGACCCGCACGACGATGGGATAGGTCTTCTTGCCCAGGGCGATCTGTGACACCTTGTAGCCGACGAAGACGCGCCCGAGGCCGTTGACCCCGTCCTTTAGGTCGATGGTGCCGTTCTGTTTCGCCCAATCCTTGAGTTTCTGGCTGAACAACACGATATTGCCGCCTACCCCCGCCCCGAAGAACAGCCGGCGGTCAGGGCCGGCGAAGTAGTAGCGGTTGTACAGGCACTGCACCCGGTCGATCCGCTCCCGGTGCGGCATGTCAAAAATCTCCATCGGCCGCCAGGCATACTCGATCACTTCGGAAAACCCCTCCTTGCGCTTGACGAAGGCGATCCGGGGTTCGAAGAAATCCTTGTAGCCCTCTTTCCGGAACCAGCGGACGCCGAAGGACCGCTCGACCTTCTCGAGGCGCACCGGCTTCTTTTCCTCGCCGGGGGGAGGCAGCAGGCCGGCGCCGGCGATGGCGGGGCCGAGCAGCGACAGGAACAGGGCCAGAAGGGGGCGGAGGGGTGGTCGAGGTAGTCGGGCCATGGATGAGCCTCTCGTGCGGATTCCGGACTGGCCAGGTCGGGCCGGGCGAGCGGCCCCGGGTGGCCGGGTTCCGGGGGGGGCGGTCAGCGTTCCCGGGTCGTGAGGTGGAGAATGACGAAGACCAGCAGAGCGACGAAGAGGGCGATGCCGAGCACGGGGAAGGGGTTCCAGGTGCTCGCGGGGCGGGCTTCCAGGCCATCCCGCACGGTTTTCAGCCGCTGGTACCGGTCCTGCAGTTTCTTCTTGACGGATGAGTCGGGAAGGCTCTCGATGGCCCGCTGCAGTTCGGCCAGCGCTTCGTCGAGGCCCTTGATGGTGGTGGTCTGCCACATGGCCTTGGCGTGTCCTCCTGGGTGGGATCAGGGCGTTGCGGTCCGGGACTTGAGTTTCTCCAACTGGGATTCGGACAGATTCATCCCTTTCAATCGGCTGAGAAGGATGTTTGCTTCAGCCTTTTTTCCGATGGCGCCCAGCCGGTCGACGATCTCGAAGGCGGTGTCGGGGTCGAGGAAGCGGGCCTTCTGGGCCAGTTGGTACTGGGCAAAGGCCTGATCCATCCGTTGCCGTGCGGCGTAGAGGTCGCCCAGCTTGATGTAGGGCTCGGGGTCGGCGTTGTCCATGGCGATGGCTCGCTGCAAGGTCGCCTCGGCGGTATCGAGCTGGTTCAGGCAATACTGGACCTCGCCTTCCAGGACGACGAACCGGGCGGTCTCGGGGTTCTCCGCGACGGCGGCCTGGATGATGGGCAAGGCTTCCTCGGGCTGCCGATTCTGGAGCAGGGTCCGGACGAACGGTTCGTAGGCCCGGGGATTGCTGCGGGGCAACGGGGCATTGGCCCGGTAGTCGGGAAATTCCGCGGCCAGGGCCGGGTTGGCCTGCAGCAGGCGGCCGGTCAGTTCGGCGGCCTGCCGGTGGAGGCCGAGTTCCCCGAGGGATTTGATCAGGGCCTTGTTGGCATGAAGATTGTCGGGGGCGGCCCGCACGGCCAGCAGATACTGCAGGCTGGCGGCGGCATGCTGTTGCTGAGTGGTGTAGATCTTGCCCAGGTTGATCAGGGCGTTGACGTTGCCGGGACGCTGGCGCAAGACCTCCTGGAACCCGGCGATGGCCGAGGGAAAATCCCCCGCCCGGGCCGCCTCGAGGGCGGCGAGGTAGACCTGGTCGGGGGGGCCGTCGGCCGTCGTCGGGGGGGATCCGCCGGCGGCGGCCGTCGCCCCTGGGGCCGGTGCGGGGGGCGGGGCGGACGGGGTCTCGGGCGGCGCGCCGGGTACAGCCGTCGCCGCCGGTGTCAGAGGCGGGGGCGGGGCGGTGAGCGTGGAGATGGGCGGGGCGGCGGGGATCTCTTCCCCCAGGGCCCGCAGGATCCGGGCCCCGTACGGGTCACCGGTGCTGAGCCACCCTTTGGCACTCTGCCAGGTGGCCTGGGCCTCTGCCCCGAGGCCGGCCTGCTTGAGGTTGAGGCCGGCGAAGTAGCGGTATTTGGTGTTGTAGGGTTCCTTCTGGATCGCCTTGTCGAACCAGGCGCGGGCGGTGGCGAAATCGCGTTGCTCCATCGCCAGTTGGCCGAAGTTGAAGGCCACTCCGGCATACTCGGGATCGATGGCCAGGGCCTTGTGCCAATAGGTTTTGGCTTCTTCGAACTTGCCTTTCTTGGCATAGACTTGGCCGATTTCGTCGTAGACCTGCAGGTTGGCCTTTTTCTCCTGGTCGAGGATGGTCAGGATCTGCAGGGCGCCGTCGAGATCGCCCGACAGTTGCAGGCAGCGGGCCTTGAAAAACTGGGCGCGCGGGTCGTCGGCATGCCCCTTCAGATAGGTATCGACTGCGGTCAGGGCGGCGGGGATGTCGCCAGCCCGCTCGAGGGCCATGGCCAGTCGCAAGTGGGCCCAGTCGGCGGCGGGGTTGGAGGCCAGGAACTCCCGCAACAAACGGGCTTGCCCCTGGAAGTTGCCCGACGACTCCAGGATGGTCAACTTTTGCACCAGATCGGGGTCGGGCTGGGCGCCGGCGGCCGTGGATGATCCGGTCGGAGTGACCGGAACCTCTCGGGCCAGCTCGGCCTTGAGGGCCTTCGCTTCTTCAGACTCGGGGCGGGCGGCCAACAGACGGTCGATGTGGGTCTGGGCGCCATGGACATCGCCCATGCGATAGAGAAGGCGGGCATAGGCCAGGTGCCCAGGCTCGAACGACGGATGCCCCTCGACCAGGTCCTTGAGCACACGCTCGGCCTCGAGGAGCCGGTCGGCGCCCAGCAACAGGGTGGCGAGGTCGAGCCGCGGCACGGGGTTTTCGGGAAGCAGGGACACGGCTTCCCGATAGGCCTTTTCCGCTTCGGCATTCTGGCCCTTCCGGCGCAGCAATTCGGCATGCCGCCGGAAGGCCTCGGCCAGGTTCTGGCCGGTCTGGGTGGGCTTGTACTTCATCGCCAGGCACCGCTTCCACAGGTCGATGGCCCGGCGGGGGTCGTCCTGGGTGACGGCCTCCTGGGCCGCCAGGTCGAGGTTCTCCGCGAGCGCTCTCCGGAAGAGGCTGTTGTCGGGGGCGAGCGCCATCGCCTTCTCGAAGAAGGGGCGGGCGGGCTCGCGCTTGTTTTGGGCCATCAGGCTCTTGCCGAGCAGGAAATGCGCTTCGGCGTTGGCGGGCTGCTTCTCGATGACCGCCCGGGCCAGGCGTTCGGCTTTCGGAGCGTCGCCCTGGTCGAGGGCGCTGCGGATGCGGACGTTCTGCTCCCAGGCCGGGCCCAGGCCGGTCGTCCTGGCTGGCCGTTCGGTGCGCTCGGGTTTGCCGATGCCGCCCTGGCTGCCGGGGGCGGGAGGGGGCTTGGTGACCCGGCTCTTTTTGCTACAGCCTCCCAGGGTGACGGTCAGCAGGCCGGCCAAGACGGCCGCCAGACTGATGCGGAGCAGGAGTTGGCGCATGGGGTTCCTCCGGGGAGCGGTCAGCTGAACAACTCGCTGACCGATTGTTTCTGGTAGATGCGGCTGATGGCCTCGCCGATCAGGGGAGCCAGCGAAATGACCTCCAGCCGGCAGGCCTGGCGTTTGTGCGGTGGGATGGGCATCGAGTTGGTGGTGACGATCTCGGCGACCGGCGACTTGAGAATGCGATCGACGGCGTTGCCGGACAGCACGGCGTGGGTGCAGCAGGCCGAGATGCGACGGGCGCCGCGCGAAGCCAGGACCTCGGCCACCTTGACTAGGGTGCCGGCGGTGTCGATGATGTCGTCGATGATGATGACGTCCTTGTCGGAGACGTCGCCGATGACGTTCATGACCACCGCCTGATTGGCTTCGGGACGGCGTTTGTCGATGATGGCCAGGGGCAGGTGCAGGCGGTTGGCGAACGAGCGCGATCGGTGGACGCCTCCGGTATCGGGCGAGACCACGACCGTATTGGCGAGGGTGCGTTTCTTGAAATACTCGGAGAGCAACAGGCCCGCCGACAGATGGTCGACGGGGATGTCGAAGAACCCCTGCAAGGCCGGGTCATGCAGATCGACGGTCATCAGGCGGTGGGCCCCGGCCGTGGCGATCAGGTTGGCCACCAGCTTGGCGGTGATCGGTTCCCGGCCGGTGCTTTTCTTTTCCTGGCGGGAGTAGCCAAAGTAGGGAACGACCGCGGTGATGCTGCCGGCCGACGCCCGGCGCAGGGCGTCGATGACGATCAGCAGACGCATCAGGTTGTCGTTGACCGGCGAGCAGGTCGGCTGGATGATGAAGATGTCCCGCCCGCGTACCGATTCCTCGATGCGGCAATACAGCTCGCCGTCGGCGAAGGCATTGTGGTGGATCTTTCCCTCCGGGACGCCGAGATACGCCGACACTTCGGCCACCAGTTCCGGATGGGCGGTGCCGCTGAAGATTTTGACGTTGCCATTGTTGACCATGCGATGGTCCTCCCTCGTATGGGTAGGAGTGCCAATTGGCCCCCGATTCATCGGGAGCCTTCTGTGCGAAAGGTGAAGGGGGGAACGGTGGTGTCGTCGGGCACGGCGACCCCCACGAGCCGGCAGCAGGCGGCGGTCACCCCGGCGCCGAGCGTCGCGTCATGCAGGACGGCGTGCGGGCCGATCGTGCATCGCGGACCGATGGCGGTGCGCCCGGTCAACACCGACCCAGGCCAGACCACGGTTTCGGGGCCGATCGTGACGCCGGGTTCGACCCAGGTCTGGCGGGGGTCGAGCACCGAAACGCCGTTGGCCATATGGTGGGCCAGCAGCCGGTCGGCCAGGAGGCGGGCCACCAGCGCCAGGTCGGCCCGGCTGTTGATGCCGAGGGTGGAGGCCTCGTCCCGCTCGGCCACGGTCAGCACGCGGAGATGGTCGCGGGCCAGCAGTTCGACGAGGTCGGTGAGGTAGTATTCCCCCTGCTTGTTCTGGTTCGACAGCCGGAACAAGCGCTCATACAGGGGCTTGCCCTCGAAGAGGTAGATGGCCAGATTGACCTCCCGCACCTGCCGTTCCGTCTCGGAACAGTCTTTGGCCTCGCGGATGGCCATCACCTCGCCCCGTCCGTCGCGGATGATGCGGCCGTAGCTGCCCGGGTTGGCCATGGTCAGGGTCATCATGGTCAGGGCCGGCCGCTCGCGGCGGTGCAGGTCGACCATGGCCTGCAGCGTCTCGGCCGACAGCAGGGGTGTGTCGCCGCATACGATCAGCAGCCGGTCGGGAGGGGTCGGATGGGCGCGGGCGAAACACTGGACCGCATGGCCGGTGCCGAGTTGTTCGGTCTGTTCGACGAAGCCGACGCCCAGAGGGGTCAGGGCCCGTACCAGGTGGTCGCGGCCGAAGCCCACGATGACGTGGGTGGGATCCGCGCCGACCCGGCGGACCGCCTCCACCACATACTGGACCATCGGTCGGCCCAGGACCGGATGCATCACCTTGGGCAGGTCCGATTTCATGCGGACGCCCTTGCCGGCCGCCAGGATGAGGGCGGTCAAGGGAAAGGTCATGAGGTTCCTCCCGATCGTTCTGGGCGGCGGCTGATCCGGTCCCCGGGAGGAGGTCTGATGCTCCCGGCGGCGGGTGAGCCGCCGACCGTCGCCAAAAAAGAAAGACACGTGGTGATTCCCTTTCCCACGCGTCTTGTCACAACTGGGGCGCCAGGATTCGAACCTGGGAATGCTTGCTCCAAAGGCAAGTGTCTTACCGCTTGACGACGCCCCATCGGACGCAGCTGTGTCTCGAACGCCCCCACCCTAGCACAAAACCTCCCGGGTGGCAAGACGGTCAAGCTGATCCTGACGGGGTTGGTGATCCGCTCAAGGGGTGCCGTCGCGGAGGGATCAGGCGGCTGGCCCGGGTTGGGCCATGTCGTCGTGGTAGGCGCGCAGGATCGTTTCGCGAAGGTGGTCGGCCAGGGGGGTCGAGATGGCGAAGACGATGTCCTGCCATTCCCCTTGTTTGGTTTTCCGGCAGGGCATGCCGACGAACAGGCCGCGTGCCGACTCGACCACCCGAAAGTCGTGGATCACCAGTTCGCCGTCGAGGGTGATGGTGACGAAGGCCCGCACCGGCCCTGGACCCGGCGGTACGCGGTGGATGCGCACGTCGGTGACCTTCATCGGGGCGGTCAGAACTTCAGGATGAACTCGGTCCAGACTTTGGTGTCGTTGGCGTTGCGCCGGTGCTTCAGTTCGGGCACGCTCTCGTTGCGGTAGCCCGCCTTGATCACCACGTCTTTGCCGGCCTCGACGATGCCTTCGACCTGGATCTTCTGGTTCTGGTCGAGAGTCTCGGCAACGGCCCGGTTGTAGGAAACCTTGCCCTGCACCGTGGGCAGGAAGTTGTAGATGGCTTCGAGGTAATAGTTGTCGAGCAGAAACGACCCGGCCGATTCGGGGGCCCCGCGTGGGTCGAGCGGCCGGGTGCCGGCCTGCCGACCGGCGCCCTCGCCGGCGGCCAGGTTGGCCAGCGGCCGGGCGGGCAACGGGATGCGGGTGGTCTCGGGGCTGGCGGTGGGCAGGGGCGGCACGTCCTGGCGAACGAATTCGCCGTAGACCGACCAGCGGCCGCGCCGCTGGCTGCCGCCGAGGCCGCCCCGCTCGGCCGGGCCGGCCGGGGTGGGATCGGCTTGCAGGTAGGCCGCATTCCAGGTCACGGTCGGGGCCAGATTGTGGATCTGGCGCCCCCGGGCGCCCGGTCGGGGGGTGGGGCGGGCGGGATCGGGCATGGTCCACGGCTCGGAGCGCAGGACCAGTTGTCCGCCGTTGCCGGCCCGGAAGGCGGGGACGTCGAACTCATCGGCGATCAGGTCGAAGCCCCGTTCTGGGGTGAGCACCTGGCTGTCGAGCGAGATCCGGAACTCGCCGAGGGCGGGCAGGGCGGGGCGGTCGTCCTCTTCCGAGGAGAAGCGCAACCGCAGATCGGGGGTCTGGGCCGGCAGGCCGGGGGCCAGGACCACGATCTGTACCGCCAGGAGGAGGGCGGCAGACCAGCGTTTCAGAATGTTCGACACCATGTGAAGAAACCCACCAATTTCCAGAATATACCCAACGCGCCCCAAAGATCAAGGAAAATCCTTTCTGGAAGGCAGTTTGGCGTTTCCCCCGCGACGGGATGCCGGAAAAGGGGCGGTTCGATTCAGCGGACGTCGAGGTCGCGGTGGCGGCGGGAGTTCTCGACCAGCGGGTGCTTGATCTCGCGATAGAGATATTCGGCAAAGGCCACCGACCGGTGCTTGCCGCCGGTGCAGCCGATGCCGATCTGAACCCGCGACTTGGGCTCCTGCAGAAACTGCGGGATGAGGTAGTCGATGAAATGTTTGAGTTTCAGCGAAAACTCGGCACCCAATTCCGACTCGAGAACGAATCGGTAGACCCGGGGATCGAGCCCAGAGAAGGTTTTCAGTTCGGGCACGTAAAACGGGTTGGGCAGGAACCGCACGTCGAAGACCATGTCGCAGTCGAGCGGGATGCCGTATTTGAACCCGAAGCTGATGAAGATCAGCGACATCAACCGCGCCGCCGACTCGTGCTCGATGATCTTGCGGATCTCCTCGTGCAGATCTTTGGCGGTGAAATCGGAGGTGTTGAGGATGTAGTCGGCGCGGTCCCGTATCTCGCCGAGGGTTTCGCGTTCGAACCGGATGTCCTCCATGATCGGCCCCCCCGAGTTGAGGGGATGCTTGCGGCGGGACTCCGAGAACCGGCGAACCAGGACGTCGTCCGAAGCTTCGAGATACAGGATGCGGAGGGTGGCGCCCCCGGCCTTGACGGCATCCATGGCGTCGAACAGATGCTCCAGAAAGGCCCGGCCCCGAATGTCGATGGTCAGGGCGATGCGCTGGATCTTGCCCTGAGTTTCCTGGCAGAGTTGGGTGAACTTCGGCAGCAGGCTCGGGGGAAAGTTGTCCATGCAGAAAAAGCCCGAATCTTCGAAGATCTTCAGGGCCTGGCTCTTGCCTGCTCCTGACAATCCGGTGAGGACGTAGATCGTCAAGGGCTTGGCCGGGGGCGGCGTGGCGGCCGGGGCGGGCTGAGTCGGGGTGGTCGGCATCGATTCGGTTCCTTAGGTGATCAGGTCGAGGACCAGTCCTCGGATCTCGTCCAGGCTGGCCAGCAACGCCAGGGCCTTGTCTTTCTGCAGGGTTTCCCGGGTCAGGGAATCGATCTCCGCATCGACCGTCTCGACCAGTTGATAGACCTTCTGTTGGCCGTCCTTGGGCGAGCCGGTTTCCTGGCGCAGCGAGAACAGTTCGGTGGCAATGCGCTTCAGGTAGCCCTTGATCCCGTCTTTGTAGGAGTTGAGCTTGGCCTCGTCAGGAGAGCGGAGAAAACGGTCCCCCAGCGCCCGGATCGTGCCCAGGATCTCCTTCAGTTCGCCATCGAGGCGGGTGCGGTGAGCCTGTTTCATCGAGGCGTTGAAGGAGGGTTCGCCGGCCCCCGGGGTGACACCGGCCGGGACCTTCCCGGCCCCCGGAGTGCCGGGGCCAGCCGGATCAAGACCGTGGCCTTTGACCTTCAAGTCGCTCATGTCGGCGGCACGGGCATCACCCGTCGACCCCGCACAGGATCACCCGGTTACGGCCCTGGTCCTTGGCCTGGTACATCGAACTGTCGGCCTTCTGGATCAGCTCGTCCTTGTCGTTGGCGTTGAGCGGGAAACCCGCCACCCCAATCGAGATCGTGCAATGCAACGGGGGCTGCCCCTGGGCGATCGACGGGAAATCGAACTTGGCAATGTCGCGCCGGATGCGCTCGGCCACGATGCGGGCATCGGACTGCGTGGTTTCGGGCAGAATGATGACGAACTCCTCGCCCCCATAGCGGGCGGCGACGTCGGTCGATCGGATGTTCTTGCGGAGAATGAGACTGATCTCCCGCAGGATGATGTCGCCCTGTTGATGGCCGTATTTGTCGTTGATTTCCTTGAAATGATCGATATCGCACATCAGCAGCGACAGGGTGGAATTGTAGCGCCGGCTGCGCTTCACCTCCTCGTCGAGCCGCAGCTGGAAATAGCGGTGGACGAACAGCTTGGTGATCGAGTCGGTGATGGCCAGCGAGTACAAGCGAGCGTTTTCGAACGCGATGACCGCCTGCGAGGCGAGGGTCGAGAAGAACTCGAGGTCGTTTTCGGTGAACGCCTCGCCGTTGATCTTGGGGCCGATCTTCATCACGCCGTAGAGCTCGCCCTCCTTCAAAAGCGGAACGTAGACCGCGAACGGTAGGGGGCGGCCGATGGCCGTGTAGCTCTGGAAGGTCGTGTTCGAGGCCAGTTCTTGGGCTAGAATCGGTCGTTTCTCCTTCTGGAGAGTGGTCATCGCCCAGACTTCGGCCGGATCTTTTTCGAGGGCCTTCACCATCTCGCTGTCGATGCCCTTGCACGCCTTCACCTCGAGCTCGGGGCGGTCCTCGCCCATCAGCATCAGGACTCCCTTGTTGGCCCAGACCGTTTCGAGGAACATGTCGATCGAGATCCTGATCAGTTCGTCGAGGTTCAGCGTCGAACTCAGCACCTTTCCCGACTGCTGCAGGGTCATCAGGTTGAACACCTTGCGGTCGAGTTCGTTCTTGGTGGTCTCGGACCGCTCGTACAAGCTGGCGTTGTTGATCGAGGTGGCGGCAAGGCTGACCAGAGCCTGGATCAACTGGATGTCCGACTCCTGGTAGGGAGTTTGGTCTTTGTGGGGACCGAGCACCACCAGGCCGACGAAGTGATCCTTGAGGCGCATCGGCAACATCAGGTGCAGCGACCGGCAGGCGTCGGTATCGAATTCGGCCACCAGCAAGGTGGCGCTCTGCTCGTCGATCAGCCAATACCCTTCCTCGGTGAAGACGTTGGTGACAATCTTGTGGTCGGAATAGAAACGGAACTTGGCGAACAGCTCGGGCGACAGGCCCAGCATGTCCTTGATCGTCACCAGGTCGTTGCGGTCGCTGTACAGCATGACGGCCGCTCCGGAGATCTGCAACCGCTCGGTGAACAGGGTCAAAAGGGTGCGGACCAGCGTGTCCACGCTGAGGCTGGTGCCCATCGACTTGCTGGCGGAATAGAGGACCGACAGCGAGTCGACCTTGGCTGCCAGTTCGTGGTTCATCTCGCTGATCGTCTTCATGTAATGCTCGATGGCGTCGCGGGATTCAACCAGACTGCGGACGATCTTGCCGAAGCTCCCCTGAACGTCGCCCAGGGCGTCGAGCTTCTCCAGGCCGGGGTTGTCGGGGGATTCGCCGTCGGCGATCGAATCGGCCAGGGCGGCGAAGTGCCGCAACGGCCGCAGCACTTTCCACAGCACCGCCAGATGGGCGGTGGCGATGAGCAGGACCACGATTCCCACGAATGGCCCGACAGGCAGGGGATACCCGAGCCCCTGGCAGGCCAGATGGGCCAGCCCCGCCACGAGGGCGAGGAGGAGGTCCAGCTTGAGGACGAAGCTCATCGGCGGGCGACTCCTGCGAACAACCCCGGGGCCCGATCCCGCAGCCCCTGGAGCAAAACGGCAAAAACACGCTCTGCGGAAGCCGCTGCATCGATCAGCAGAAAGCGCGGCGGCTCCCGTCGGGCGAGCTCCAGATATCCGTGTCGGACCTTTTCATGGAAGGCTACCGTCTCGGATTCCATCCTGTCAAAGGATTTTTTCCCCCCGTGTCGGGCCCGTTCGAGGCCGGTTCGGGGGTCGAGGTCGAACAGCACGGTGAGATCGGGCAGGAACTCCCCCAGGGTCGTCTCGTGGAGCCGGCGGACGAGATCCGCCCCCAGCCCCCGGCCGAATCCCTGGTAGGCCAGGCTTGAGTCGACGTAGCGGTCGCACAGCACGTGGGTGCCGGCGGCTTGCGCCGGCCGGATCACCTGACGGAGGTGCTCCGTGCGCTGGGCCAGCATCAGAAAGGCCTCGGTCTCGGGCTGCAATCGCCCTCCATCCGGATCGAGCAGCAGGTGCCGGATCTTGTCCCCGAACGGCGTGCCGCCCGGTTCTCGGGTCAGCAAGACCGACTGGCCGGCGGCCGTCAGGTGCTCGGCCAGTCGGCGGATCTGCGTGCTCTTGCCGCTGCCTTCCGGGCCTTCGAAGGTCAGGAACAAGCCGGTCCGGGTGGGGGTGGACATCGGTGGCTCATGTCCCTTATTTTAGCCCGAAGAACTCGTCGAGCCGTGTGAGCTGGAAGACATTGCGGATCGACTCGGCCACGTTGAGCAGCTGCAGCTTGCCGCCCTGGCGCGAGATCTCCTTCTTCAGGTAGACCAGCATGCCCAGGCCGGAACTGTCGAGATATCCGACTTTGGCCAGGTCGATGACGTAGGTCCAGTCCCCGGGGTGGATGGTCTCACTGATCGTGCTTTTCAGTCCCTTGACTTGGTGGACGTCGAGTTCCCCCTCGAGCGAGCAGGTCACCGTGCGGTGGGTCTCATCGACCCGGGTTTCGATTTTCACCTTGGCCTCCTGGATCGTCTGGCGCCGCGAGGGACTTCACCATGCGGAGCGTGATCGTGCCGGTCGCGGCATCGACGAGGTATTCCACCTCGTCCATGATGTGGCGGATGAGGAAAACGCCGAGCCCTCCTTCCCGCGAATGTTGGAGATCGGGAATGGGAATGGTGGCGGGATCGAACTGGGGGTCGTCATACGTTACTCGGATGAGATACTCCTGGGCGGTTACCTGGATCTGCAGGCCGAACCTCCTGGTCGGGTCGAACCGGAAGGCGTGCTTGATGACGTTGGTGCAGGCCTCGGTTACCGCGAGTTGAACGTCGCTGAGCACCTGCGGGGAGAGATTTTGGGCTAGGGCGCAGGTGCACAAAATGCGCCGGACCAGGGACAGGGCCCGGGGGTTTCCCGTGAGTTCCATGTCCAGGCGGGTACAGCGCGGACGCGCCCCGGGGGATGCTCCGGGGATGGTGGTAGGCACCGGCAACCTCGATCGGGGGAAACCGATGTCGGTTCCCCCAGGGTTCAGAATCCATGGAGAATTTCCGGCTCCAATAGTAGCAGATGATAGCGGACGTCGTCCACCCGCCTCGGTTTTCCCAATTGCCGGTAGACCTTGCCGAGCAACGCCAACAGATCAGCACCGGCCGGTTGGAGGAACGAGGCGGTTTCGAGATGCTTGAGGGCTTGTTCGGTCTGGGCCAGATCGTCGAACCCCAGCAGGCAGATCCCGAGATGGAAATGGGCCCAGGCCTGGTCGGGGCGCTCCCGGACGATCTTCTCGCAGGCCTTCAGGTTCTGCTGCAGGGCGCGCATCCGGTCGGCCCCCTTCAGGAATTCGAGTTGGGTCTGCATGAGCCCCCAGCGCAACCAGGAGGGGGCCTCGGGCAGCGCCGCCCCCTTGTGCCAGGTGAGCAATGCCCGCTTGGCCCATTCATCCCGCTGTGGGGAACGCCGGGCGACGAGAGTTTGGGCCCAGGCCATCTCGTAGAGAGTCCAGGGGTGGGCCTTTTCCTGGGTGGTGCGGTTCTGGCATTCGGCCAGAAAATCCATCAACTCGTTGCGGGCCCCACCCTCCGACTCCTTCCCCATCATCTCCACGATCTTGCGCCGGAACCAGCCGCTTTCGGGGAAGAGGCTCTTGAGCGACAGGTAGCACTTGCGCGCCTCGGAGTATGACTGGAAGTTCTCGTGGAGGCGGGCCATGTTGATCAGGGCCTGGGGATCGGACCCCAGCTTGACCCATTCCTGCACGTGGGTGAGCGCCTGGCGGTAATCGCCCCGCACCCGGTACAGGAGGGCCAGGCCGCGATGGGCCCAGGCACTGACCTCGGGGTGGCCGAGCACCTCGGTGAACAACTGCTCGGCCCGTTTCAGGGTCTCGGTCTGGAAGCGCGTTCCGGCCCCGAAGATGTAGTTGGCGAACCCTTCGATGAGCACCGGCACCGGGCTCCGCTTGCGTAGCGCCGCCAGGTCGGCATGCAGGGCCCGGATCATCGCGCCCAGCGACTCCTGCTCGAACCGTTCCCCCTGGATCTGGCTCCGCTTGAGGCGCAGAAGGGCGAGATTGGCCTCGACGTCGGTGCGGTGGTCTTTGAGCAGCGAGGACAACAGTTCGATGGCCAGCGGTTCTTTTTCCTCGAATTCGTAGACCCGGGCGAGCTGGAAGGCGACCCAGCGGTCCTGGGGCTGGGCGGCCCGTACCCGTGACAGGAGTTCGGAGGCTCGCGAGAGGTCGCCGATCTTCAGGTTGACCTCCGCCAGCAATCGCAACCAGGACTGCTCGCGAGGGACCAAATCGAGGGCCCGTTCGAGACGTTCGATGGCGGTCAGGAAGAATTTCTTGGCCACCGCGTCCCGGGCCTGCTGGGCCAGTTTCTCGCCTTCGGCGCGGGCCTTCTCGATCCGGATCAGTTCGGGGGCCTGGTAGGCCCGCACGCAGGTCGGGTCGAGGCGCGAAGCCTGCTCGAACGCTTTTTCAGCGCCGGCGAACTCCCCCAGCCGGATCAAGGTCTCGCCGTAGTCGCACCAGGCATCGGGGTGGGTCTGGCCGGCTTCGATGAGGGCTTTCTGCGCCTTGGCCACACGCGGAAAATCACCCGTGCGGGTGGCGCTGCGCACCACCCCCTGCAGGGCCCAGACCGTGCCGGGCATGCCGGTCAGATACTCCTCGTATTCGGCAAGCGCCCGGTCGAAGGCGCCGCGCGCCTCGAAGACTTCCCCCAGGGCCTGCACGATCTCCGGGTGGTGGGGGCTGATCTCGCGGGCCTTCTCGAGCTCGGCGAGGGCCCGGTCGGTCCAGGTGCGGGACTGGAAGTAGCGGGCCAGGCGCAGAAAGATCTCCCCGTCGCGGATGGTCTGTCGCCGGATCCGGTCGAACATCTCGTCGGCCTTCTCCTCCATTCCCATGTCGGCGTAGAGTTTGCCCATCTCGAGGAGGATCTCGACGTTGTCGGGCCGGTCAAGGAGAGCCCGCTCGAACTCGAGGACCGCCTTGCCCCGTTCGTTCAGGCCGAGGAAGGCCTTGCCCAGGCCGATCCGCAGGTCGGGATCGTTGGCGAAGAGGCGCAGGCCGTCCCGATAGTGCTTGACCGCCCCGTCGAAGAAGTTCTGGGCGAGCATGGCCCGGCCCAGCAGCAGGAACATCTCCCGCGTCTCGCCCGCCGCCTTGCGGAAGGCCGAGAGATCCTCCTGGGCGGCGGCCGGGTCGCCCAGACTGAGTTCGACCTCGGCCAGGCGCAACAATATCTCAGGGCGCTCGGTGGCATGGGATCGCAGGGCCTGCAGGCGTTCGAGAGACTGCTGGCGCATCCCGGCCTCACGCAAAAGGCGAGCCGAATGCAGGCCAGCCTCGAGATCGTGCCGGTCAAGCTTGAGCACTTGGTCGAGGGCGGCGATGGCGTCCTCGGTGCGACCGAGCGCTTCGTAGACCCTCGCCCCGAGGCGGTAGACGCGCGGGTGGTCGGGCGCCAGCCCCTTGACCGCCCGGAAGGTGGACAGGGCCTTGTCGGCCTTCCCCGCCCGCAAGAGGGCGTCGATCAACTGGAAGTAGACGTCGGGCGAGCCGGGGTTGCGCTTGACCAGCTTGTGCAGGCGCTCGATCTCATCGGCCACCTCAGCGGGGCCGGTGGTGGGTCCGCCGTCCCCTTCGGCCCGATCGGTCGGTGCGGCGGGGCGATCGGGCGACGGGGCCGGTTCGGTGGGGGAGGGTGGCGGGGCGGACCGTCCGCCCGCGCCGTCCTTCCCTCGCGAACCGCGGCCGCCTTTGCCGGGGGCTGGTAGGCGGCCGCCGCAGCGACCGCAGTACATGCCTTTCTCGTAGGGCAGGCCGCAGGTGGGGCAGCTGGGCATGGTTACATCTCTCGCGGGGCGGCGATGCCCAACAGGTCGAGCCCGCGGGCCAGCACCTGCTGTGTCATCCGGCACAGGAACAGCCGCGACTCGCGTAGGACGGTGTCCTCGCAGGTGAGGACCGGGCACTGGTCGTAGAACGTGGTGAACTGCGTCGCCAGTTCGAACAGGTAATTGCACAGCGTGTGGGGGCGCAGATCGGCCGCCACCGCGGTGACCGCCGTCGGCAGTTCGAGCAGTTTCAGGCCGAGGGCCCGCTCGGCGGGGTGGGCCAGGCGGGGCGGCCCGGCGCAGGACTCGGCCGGGCGGTTCCCTTTGCGGAAGATCGAGCAGATGCGGGCGTGGGCATACTGCAGGTAGGGCGCCGTGTTGCCCTGCAGGGCCAGCATGCGCGGGAAGGAGAACACGTAATCGTTGTTGCGGTTCTGGCTGAGGTCGGCATATTTGACCGCCCCGATGCCGACCATCTTCGCCACCTGGCGTTTGGTCTCCTCGGGCAGGTCGGGGTTCTTCTCCTGGACGACGGCGTAGGCCCGCTCGACCGCCTCGGCCAGCAGGTCGGCCAGTTTGACGTTCTCGCCGCTGCGGGTCTTGAGCGGCTTGTTGTCTTCGCCCAGCACGCTGCCGAACGGCACATGCTCGAGGCGGACCGGGTGGCCGGCTTCCTTCGTCCAGCCGGCGGCGTGCGCCACGTCGAAGACCTGGGCGAAGTGCAGGGCCTGGCGGGCGTCGGTCACGTAGATGACGCGGTCGGCGTGTAGCTTGTGAATGCGATGCAGGATGGCGGCGAGATCGAACGTCTCGTAGTTGTAGCCGCCGTCTGACTTCTGGACGATGACCGGCAGCGGGCTGCCGTCCTTGGCTTTGAAATGCTCGAGGAAGACGCACCAGGCGCCGCGCGATTCGACCAGGAGTCCAGAAGCCTTCAGGGCGGCGACGGTGTCGGCCAGCTGGTCGCGGTAATGGCTCTCGCCGGCTTCGTCTTCGGGGGTCAGCAGCACGCCGAGCTCGCCGTAGATCCGGTAGACCTCGCGCATCGACAGCCGCGTGATCGTCCGCCAGTCGGCCAGCAGCCCGGGGTCTCCGTTCTGCAGGGCGACCAGCACCTCGTGGCAGGCGGCCGCCACCTCGGGCTGGGTGTCGCAGGCCTTGGTGACCTCGCGGTACAGCTCTTCGAGGCGGGGCAGGGTCAACTCGCCGGCCGGGTCGGCGCCCCGACGTTCGAGGTCGCGCAGCAGGGGCCGGACCTTCCACAGGACCATGGCCATCGGCAGGCCCCAGTCGCCCAGGTGGTTCTGCCGGATGACCCGGTCGCCGCGCGCCGCCAGGACGCGGGCCAGCACGTCGCCGATGATCGTCGAGCGCAGGTGGCCGACGTGCATCTGCTTGGCGATGTTGACGCTGGAATAGTCGACCACCACCGTCTCGCAGCGGCCTTCCCGCCGCAGGCCGAGATCCCGGTCCTCGGCGAACTGGCGCAGGACCGTCTCGATGGCGTCCTCGCGCAGGTGGAGGTTGATGAACCCGGGCGGCACCGCTTCGACCCGCGTGAACCAGCCGGTCTCCTGGGCCAGCGCGGCGGCCAGCCTGCCGGCCAGGTCGAGGGGTTTGCACCGGGCCGCCTTGGCCAGTTTCATCGCGGTGTTGAGGGCGAAATCCCCCTTGGCCGGGTCGGGCGTGGACTGCAGGTCGAAGACCTCGCGAGGGGTGGCTGTGTACTCGGCGACCAAGGGGGCGAGCCGGGCCTGGATCACGTCGGCGAGGGGTTTGCGCATGGGTCCTCCTGGGGGCGGGGAATGGGCTGGACGGCCGTCAGGCCTTCAGCCGGAAGATCAGCCACAGGCCGATGGCACCGATCAGCAGGTTGGGCAGCCAGACCCCGACGAAGGGGGTCAGGTAGCCCCCCTTCGCGAAGGCCTTGCCGGCTGCGAACAGGACGTAATAGACGAAGATGATCACCACCGACAGGCCGATCCCGATGCTGGTGCCCGAGCGGCTCGTCTGCGAGCCCAACGGGGCGCCCAGCATGACGAAGATCAGGCTGGCGAAGGGGATCGAGGTTTTGGTCCAGAACTCGATCCAGTTCTGGGTCTGGGCCTTCTCGGTCAGGCCTTTCTGCTCGAGGTCCTTGATGTGGTGGTAGAGTTCGACGATGTTCATCTGCCGGGCGTTCTTCGACTCGGGAACATCGTC
>CALLCO010000130.1 GCA_937998695.1 Candidatus Ozemibacteraceae bacterium | reverse complement strand
CGGCGGTCAGCAGCTCGGTGTAGACGGCGCGGGCGGCATCGGCCTGGCCGGCCTCCAGCAGGCAGTCGCCGAGCATGAACTGGGCCATCGTCCGCTGGGCCGGGCCGCGCGCCGCACTGACCGCCTGTTCGAGGGCCCGGACGGCGGCGGGCAGTTGCCCGCCGGCGCGCAGCTTGAGGGCTTCCCCCATCAGGTCGGTGGCGGTCCGGGAGGCCCAGACGGACACCGGCCCGGTCAGGATGGCGAGGAGAAACGCCAGCCGCCACCAACCAACCGGCCGGCGGCCGGAACCGCGAGGGGCACCGAGATTCATGGCCAGGGGTCAGCCTCCGAAGTCATCTTCCACCCACGCGAGCACCATGGTGGAGACATACAATAAGATGAAAAGGCCACCGGCCGCAACTGCGACCGCCAACAGGACCGAGGCGAACCCGGAGGGCAATACTTCGGCGACCGGAGCCAGCACCAGGATGCCCCACCCTGGCAGGCTGTTCTGGTCGAGGTTTTTCAGGGCCCGATACGCCACGAAGTGGGGAATGCCCCCCACGCGCAGTTCCTCAACTCCTTCCTGGCCGTGCAGAACAGCGGGGACGGCGGGATTGGCCCGGCTGGCGTTGGCCTGGGCGACGATCAGGGCAGCTCGGGGATGGCCGATGATGACGCCCTCCTCGTCGACCACCATGAGATGGGTGCCCTGACCCATGCGGGTCTTGTCGGCCAGATCGGCCAGAAAGGCCAGATCGACCCGGGCGGTCAGCAACGCGAAGGGAGTGCGGTCCTGCTCGCGCAGGGGCACCGCCATATGCCACAGCGGCCTCCCCAGTCCCTCGTCGAAGAGGACCGGACCGGCATGGAAGGAGCGGTTGGCGCGCGCCGCACGGGCCATCCAGCCGGTGAACAGGTCGATCTCGTCACCGATCTCGGTGGCCCCGGCCAGACGCCGGCCCTGCAGGTCGCGCACCGTCAGCGACCGGATCAGGTCGCGATCGCTCAAACTGACGGCCAACACCCGCCCGATCTCCTCGAGGTCGGCCGGCCGGGCCGGGCCCTGCGCCAAGGCGACATCGAGCAGGCGAGCCGGCCCAGCCAGGCCCGCCAACGGCTGCCGGGCCCATTCGCCCAGCGCGGCGGCCAGGCCGGCATCGGCCCGGACGACCGCCCCCCGGGGATCGACGGCGGGAGCATACAGACGGCCCCGCCCTCCGGCACCACCGCTCAGCCACCCGGCCAGGCGGCCCTCGAGCTCGCCGATCCAGGGGTCGGCGGCATCGAGGACGCCCAGGTCGTAGAACCAGCGCCGGGTGCCGGCCGCGCCCATCTCGAGACCGAGGCGCAGATCCTGCTGGAGGGTGGCGGCCGGGCCACGCAGGGCGCGCAGCCCCGCTTCCAGGCGGTCGGGCAGGCTGGCCGCCCAGGTGTCGAGAGCGGCCAGATGATCACTCAGCCACCCCGTGCGCCGGGTTTCCCGCATCATGGGCATGCGGGAGAGTAGGCGCAGGGCATCGCGCGCCCCGAACAGGCCGCGGGCGATGCCATCGGTGGCCATGGTGGCGATCGCCCCCAGGCGCAGCCGCACCCCGGCGGCGCGTGACTCGCGGTCTTGCTGGGCGAAGCCGATGCTCATCCAGACGATGACCAGGGCCAGCAGGCCGGTGATGACCTGGACCACCACGACGGGGGTCACGACCCGCGACGGCGGAATCACCGCCGGAGCCGGCCCGGCCGGTGATGTCGCAACGGTTTTCAACGGCGGCATCCACCCACCTCTAAATGTTTCCCCCCGGAATGTCGATACATTGACGAGGAAGGTTCACAAGACGTTCGACCCGTTGAGGAGGTGGAAACCATGTTGTGCCCACAGTGCAGTGCCCCGATGGTGCAAAGGACCCATACCGGTCGCAAATCCCCCTACTTCACCTTGAACTGCACCCATTGCAAGTTCGTCATCTTCTACCGGGGGCCCCTCCTGGAGGAATAAGGCTCCGGCAGCGGATCGTCCGCTCCCATCCACGTTCAGAACCCACTCCGGCCTTCTCGGAAGAGAAGGCCGCTTCATTTCTGGGAAATGATACAGGATTCAGGCCATCATTTCAATGTACGGCCGATCCGCCCGGCATTCCCCCTCCTTGACCGCCCCCCCTCACGGGCAGACCCGCGAGGGGGGGGCGGTCAAGAGAAAACCGGAGTGAGGTCAGCGTCCCCGGGCCTTGGCGGTGGCGGCGATCTTGGCGGCCAGGTCTTCGGCCTCCTGGACCATTTCGGCGATCAGATCGACCCCCTTCTTCCAGAAGGAGGGTTGGGAGATGTCAAGCCCCATCTTGCGGACGAGGGCTTCGGGACTCTCGCTTCCACCCGCCGCCAGCAGGTCGAGGTATTTCGGCACGAAGATCTTCCCTTCGTGGCGGTAGAGGGCATAGAGCGAAAGCACCAGCAGCTCCCCAAACGAGTAGGCATAACAGTAGAATGGCGTGTGGATGAAGTGGCCGATGTACGACCACCACGACGCATAGCCGTCGGTCAGATGGACGCTGTCGCCGAACATGGCCTTGTTGCTGTCCATCCAGAACTTGCTGATGGCTTCGGGGGTGAGCTCCCCTTCCTTGCGGCGGGCGGCGTGAACCTTCTGTTCGAAGCGGGTCATGCAGGCCTGCCGGAAGACGGTGGCGAAGACATCCTCGATCTTGGTACAGAGCAGGGCCAGCTTGACCTTCGGGTCTTTTTGGGTTTCGAGGAGGCGGTGGAAGGTCAGCATCTCGCCGAACACGCTGGCCGTCTCGGCGAGGGTCAGCGGGGTATCGGCCTGCAGATACCCCTGCTTGCGTGCGAGGTAGCCGTGGACCCCGTGCCCGAGCTCGTGGGCCAGGGTGCTGACGTCGCGCATTTTGTCGGTGTAGTTCATCAAGATGTAGGGGTGCAGCTCGGTCGGCCCGCCGCAGCAGAAGGCGCCACCGCGTTTGCCCGGCCGCAGCTCGGCGTCGATCCAGTCCTTCTGGAAGAACTCGTCGACGATCTTGCCGAGCACCGGTGAGAAGGTATGGTAGGAGGCGCTGACTATGGCCCGGGCTTCCTTCCAGGTGCAGCGGGGAAGATCTCCAGAGATGGGGGCATAGCGGTCGTAGTCGTAGAGGGTCTTCAGGCCCAGGAGCTTCTTTTTCAGGCGGTAGTAGCGGGCAACCAGGGGGTTGTTCTCGTCGCAGGTGCCGAGCAGGGCCTCGACCGTCTTCCGATCGATCTCGTTCGACAGGTTGCGGCTGGCCATCGGCTCGGGATAGTTCCGCAGGCGGTCCATGGTGGAGTGGTTCTGGACGAGGGTGTTGAAGATGAAGGTCAGGGGCTTGAGCATCGTCCGGAAGCCAGCGGTCAGCCCCTCGGCAGCGGCCTTGCGCACCTCACGGTCCGGGTCGTAGAGCAGGGAAAGGGCTTCCTGCTCGGAAAGCTCGCGGTCTTTCTCTTTCCCTTTGCCCTTGACGAGAAAACGGGCCGCCCCCTGGAGCTCGTCGAACAAGCGCATGAAAGCCCGGCTCCCGGTGTTTTCGAGCTCGTCGATGATCTTCTCCTCGGGTTCGCTCAACACGTGCGGTTTGTACCGGCGGGCGGATTTGAGGTAGTGCCGGTAGCGGGCGCAGGCCTTGTCCGCGATCAGCTTCGCCGCAAGTTTGTCGTCGGCCGCGCACCACTCGAGCGAGAAGAAGATGAGATGCCGGGAAATCTCGGTCGAGCGTTGCTGCATCTGCTGCAGCAGCCGTCCATAGGCGGGATTCTGGGTGTCTCCGGCGAACAGGAGGTGAGCGTAGATATAGGGACGGTCGCGAGCGGCCAGGATCTCCTCGTATTCCTGTACCAATTTGGCCAGGCCGCGCCCGGTGGGAGCGGGTTTGCGGGCGAAGAACCCGCGATACTTCCGTTCGAACGCCTGAGCCCTGGCCAGAACTTCCTTCAGATCCTTGTCGATAGCCGGATCTTTCTCGGATGTGTAGTAATCGCCAAGATTCCAGCGGATGCCCGCCGCAGAACTGGAGCCCGAGGAGGTGGAAGATTTGCTCAAGGTGTACCCCTGCCTTTCAAATTGATGGGAATGGAATTTCTTTGTGCTCCCGACCAGGATGAAGGAACCCTCCTCCCCTGTCAACCGACCGGGGCGGACTCCCCGCCAAGTCACTGCAGAGGCCGGGCCGCCAGCCGGAAATAGGTCACCAGGCGATCGATGCCCGGCAGATACCGGGTGACCAGGGAATCAACGCTCACCCGTTCATACCAGCCACTGTCCCGGAGTTCCTTGACAAATCCGGACACTGCCTTGGGCTGGGCCGCGGCCCCCTGGAAGTGCCAGCACAGGCTGCCATCCGGATCGGTGGTAGCCCGCAGTTCCTGCAGCCAGATGGTGGTCGTGGCCGCCCCTTCCGGGGCCAGCCACCCGCGCTCGAATCGCGGGATGTCGAGCAACTGGTCGAGCGCCCCGCGCCATGCCCCATCAGGATCCCAAGGGGAGTGATCACCAGAATAGGATCCCTGGGATCGGACCGCGAAGTGGGAGGTGCCTTCTTCAGCTCTCTCATTTCCTGCACGTTGGGAGTTGATCAAGAAGGGGCGAAAGCGCAGCAACAGATACCGCCGACCATCAGGGTCGATGTCAGGGGTGAGAGCGAGGGAAAACTCCCGATCGAGGTCGAACCGCAGGCCCGGCGCCCGGAATTCCCTGATCTGGTCGATGAAGGTGATCGCCTCCCGCTCGTCGAACACGTGCAGTTCGACCGGAAACGGGCGCTCCCAGAGGGAATAGGACTCGAACCCCGGCTCGCGACGCCCTTCGAACAGGGCGACATTGAACCGGGTGCGCCAGGTGCGGGTCCGCGGCGCATCGCGACGTTCGAACACCACGAGCGCCTGGGATTCCTGGGGGTAGACGTACATGTCAACCTCATGAAAATCGTACAACCGCCGAACGGTTTCGAACAGGGTCGGCCAGGATGGCAATTCGTACTCGAGCAGGAACGGATAGACCCGCCCGCTGCGAAACACGCGACTCCCCACGAACTGGGGAAGGGAATGGCGCCGGTAGGTTCCCTGGTCGGGGGGAACGAGAGTGGCGATCAGGGCTTCCAGATACTCGAGCTGCTGCAGGTCTTTGGCCGGCGCGGGCCGCGCCAGACTTCCGGCCAGCCAGACCAGGGCCAAAGCTACGAGGGCCAGACGTCGCATGTCCCACCCCTTCGGATAAGCAGGTGCCGCCATCCTACCACACCGATCCGGCAGAAATCACGATCCATTCCCGATCAGAGGACCTTGAACCACCTTTGCCGACCATCTCCAAGGTCCCCCATTGGAAGGAACCAGAGCGGCGGTGGGACAACGAAATCCACACCATCGATGAAGGAGGCTCCCTTTCCGCCATAGGTTGACACGACCAATCCATCGCAGTTCCTGACCCGGCCGCTCCTCGGATTCTCCCTGGCCGCCACCGCCGCGACCGCGTCCTGAGCTTCTCCCGAAACTCCTTCCCAAATGGCGCCCCCCCCGACCTGCCTTGCGGTGGTCGGGGGGACGGCGCTGGGAAGACTTCTTCAGGCCTCGTGGAAGACGAGGTCGATGGCCAACGTGCCAGCCAGGACGAGGGGAGCGAATTTCGGGTCGCCGGTGATCTTGACCCGGTAATCATCGGCCGTGGTCAGCAGTTCGCGGGCCAGGCCCCCGTAGAGATGATCGATGGTGGCCAGGGTGCCCCCGGCGGCGTCGCAGAAGATGTACTGACGGCACTTCCAGTCGCCCGAGATGGTGCCGAGCGGCAGGCCGTCCGGCCCGGAGACTTCGAAAGCCCCGCCATAGGACAGCAGGTTCTGCTTGAAGGTGCCCAGGATTTTCCCCTCAGCGTCACGGGCGATCAGAGTCGCGACGATCAACGACCGGGGTTGCTCCAGCTCGAGCAGGAGCCGGCCCGCCGGATCGCGGACCTGCACCAGCACCGGCAGGAACGCCTTGTCGAGAAACAGTTTCTGGATCTTCACCCACAGGCTGGTCTGCTCGGCCGCGCTGGCCAGGTGGGTCTTCTCCTCGGCATCGTAGATGTCGTAGGCCTCATGGAGGTTGGTGAACCCGACATGCTCGCGGACCACATACTCGGTGTGCTGGAAGAAATCGGTCATGGCTGCATCCTCACCACACGAAATGGGACCGGGCGACGGCCACCCGGTCGCGGGAAACCCCAGTTGGTCGGACAGCTTCGCCCCTCCCGCCAGAGGTCGGGCGCGAGACAGGCTTCGAGAGAGATGGGGGCGGGGAAACCGGCTGGGCCCGGGTCGCCCGGCACCCCAGCAGGAACTCGAGCAATCGCACGTGGTTGGCGACGTCGCGCAGGGTGATGGCCGGTTCGCCGGGAAACACCACGGCCTCGGGGGCCTCTTCCCCGAATGTGGGAAGGAGGACGAGAACGAAAAGCGCCACGCCGAGGACACCGCGCCGGAGGTTCATAGGCCCGATTGTATCCCGGCCTTTCCCCAGGGTCAATCCGGTCGGGGGGCTCGATCTTGAGAAGCCACCCCTTGTGCTTCATCAAGGGAGCCCTCCCGTCCCCCTGCCCCATCCCGGAAACCGCGATCACGGCAATCACCATCTCACCCTACTGACTTCGGGAAGGGCCTTTCCTGCTTCCCGGATCGACCGGTTCAGACCTGACAGTTTCCCGGAACCATTTCTCATTTGATTCCACCCTCGACCACCGCTAGACGTCACCATTCGCCAGTTCTCCCCCTCTTCCCATTCTCCCTGTGACCTCCAGCTCGCAGTCGGAAAACTCAATCCATGTCCGCCCAGGGGTGGCATGGTATAATCCTCCACTGGAGAGGGACGTGTACCATGCCTGAAAAAATGACCATGAAGGGTGAGTGCGGCGTGCAGCGCGAACTGGAAGATCTGGTCACCGACCTCAAATCGACGCTGATCACCAAGCGGCTGAAGGCCGTCAAGTCGCTGGGGAAGCTGAAGACCCCCCTGGCCATCGAACCACTGCGTGACGTGCTCAACGACCGCTCGAAAGAGGTGCGCTGCGCCACCGTCGAGGCCATCGCCCAGATCGGGCCAAGCAACCTGGCCGAGATCCTGGTCCCTCTCGCCCGCGACCGTTCGGCCGACGTGCGTCTGCGCGTGGCCTACGCCCTGGCCGGTACTTCCGATGACGATGCGGTGCGGTGCCTGTTCGAGCTGATCCGCGACCCCAAGGACCCGGTAGCGGTGATGGCGGCCAAATCGCTCGCCCGCAGCCCCAAGGCCAGCCTGGCCCAGCTGATCCGGCAGTTCGGCGACAAGTCCTGGAAGGTCCGCTCGCGTTCGGCCATGGCCATCACCCGCATGGGCCGCGCCGCCGAGACCGCCCTGCAGTCGGCCATCGAGGACCCCGACCCCAACGTCCGGTTCTGGGCCTGCCTCTGCCTCGGCCACTTGCGCGACCGCGCCCACACCAAGCCCCTCCTCGACAAACTGTCCGATCGCGACCTCGGCGTGCGCCTGGCCGCGCTCCGCTCGCTGCGCGAGATCGGCGACCCGCACATCGTCAGCCGCCTGTTCGAAGCCCTGTCGCAACCGTCCGAGCAGGTGCGCGACCTGATCTACGACATCCTCAAGGATTTCGGCACCTACTCCATCCCCTACCTGATGGAAAGCCTGTCGAGCGAATACTGGATGGGTCGGTCGCTGGCTGCCCGCGCCCTGGCCGAGATGGGCACCGAGGCGGTCCTGCCCCTGACCGAGGCTCTCGAGGGCCAGAGCAAGGAACGGAAGTTCTGGGCGATCAAGATCCTCGGCCAGATGAAGGAAGAGAGCGCGTTCCCCGAGATCCGCACCTTCCTCAGCGATGCCGACTCCGAGATCCGTATGGCGGCGGTGCAGGCCCTGGGATCGTTCCAGAACCCCGACGGCATCCCTTCGCTGATCGAGCGGTTCACCGACCCCTCGTGGGTGGTGCGGCGCGAGGCCTGCAAAGCCATCGTCCGCTACGGCTCGGCCGCCTATTCCGCGTTGCTCAGCGCCCTCGGCTCGATGGAAGAAGACGTCCGTTACTGGGCCCTGCGCGCGATCGGCGAGGTCAAGCCGCCTGGCGCCTTCCACGAGCTGATCAAGCTGCTGCGCGACCGCTCCTGGAACATCCGCAAGACCACCGCCGAGATTCTCGCCACCTTCGGCGAGGATGCCTTGATCGAACTGACCTCGCTGGCCACCGAATCCGACGCCGAGGTGCGGTTCTGGGTGTTGCAGTCGCTCGGCCGCATCGGCTCGAAGATTTCGCTGCCTCTGCTGTTCAAGGCCCTGGAAGACCCTTCCGAGGCGATCCGCACCGCCGCCCAGAAAGCGTTGGCCCATTACGGCCCGTCCATCGTCGACGACCTGTTCACCCTGTTCAAGAGCGAGAGCCGCCGACTGCTCGAGAGCGTCGTCGCCACCTTCCGCAACATGGGCCAGGATGCCGTCCTCGGCCGTCTCTGCCACAACCTCGGCAAGTACGACGACCACGTCAACTACTGGATCCGGCGCGCCCTCGAAAGCTTCGGCCCGGCCGCCCGCCCCGCCGTGCTGCCCCTGCTCGAAAGCAAGAACCACGAGGTGCGGCGCCAGGCCCTGCTGGCCATCGGCCAGATCGGCCAGCCCGGCGATGCCGAGACCGTCATCACCCATCTGAAAGACGAGCACTGGCCGGCCCGCATCGCCGCCGCCGAGACCCTGGGGGTGCTGGGCGACGTCAGCGCCGTCGAACCCCTGATGGACGCCCTCGAGGACGACGACGAGGACCTGGCCCTAGCCGCCGCCCGCTCCCTGGGCCGCCTCGGCGATCACCGGGCGGTGCCGGCCCTGCTCTCGGCCCTCACCCGCGAGTACTGGACGCTCAAGCTGACCGTCATCGGCATCCTCGGCCAGATGCGGGTGCAGCGGGCGGTCCCCGACCTGCTGCGCCTCCTCGACGAGGAGCTGATCGACCTGAAGATCCCCGTCGTCAAGGCCCTCGGCGAGATCGGCCACCCCGACAGCTACCGCCCCCTGCGCGAACGGTTCGACCGCGAGACCGACCCCGAGACCCGCAGCGTCTACCTGCGCGCCTTCGCCGCCCTCGGCAACCCCGCCATCATTCCGACCCTGATCGACCTGACCAAGGCCGACCACCCCTGGGAGGAACGGCGGGCGGCCATCAAGTCCCTCGGCCTGCTTCACGCCGAAGAGGCCAAGGCCCCCCTGCTCACCGCCCTGCGCGATTCCGACCTGCTGATCAGTCGCGAAGCCCTCGCCGCCCTCAAGGCCATCCTGCCGCCCACCGACTTCCGCAAGCTCGAAGAGGCCCACGCCACCGCCCGCAAGCGCGAGGAGGCCTTCCAGAAGAACTTCCAGGAAGGGATGCGCCTGATGAAGCTCGGCCAGCTCGCCGACGCCGAAAAGGCCCTCAAGGCCGCCGCCCGCATCAACCCCAAGGCCGCCTACGTCTATTCCGCCCTCGGCAACATCTACTACAAGTCGGGCAAACTGATCGACGCCACCAAGGCCTACGTCATGGCCACCACGGTCGAGCCGCGCGACGTCACCCTGAAGATCAACCTCGGCATGGTCTACTACCGGCGCCGCGCCTACCGCGAGGCCTCCGAGGTCTTCACCGGCATCGCCAAGCTGGTCGATCCGCGCAGCCAGCAGGGCCAGTATGCCGCCAAGATGCTCGAAAAGATCAAGGTCGAGGTCGCCCAGATCCTCAAACCTTGACGCGACCGGGAACCCAGCCTGCGGGGTCGTCCACGGAGGAACCCCATCCGTCGCGCCCACGGGCCACCGACTCCCTCGCGAGGGTCGGGTCGGGAAACCTTCGTCCCCTTCCGATAGGAATGAAAAGGCCGAACCTCCCTCGAGGAAGGGCGAAACGACCGAGATGACCCGGGTACCTGGCTGGCTGCTATCCCTGTTCCTGGTCGGGTGGACGTCGGTGGCGGCCCTGGCGGCCCCGACCGCCTCGACCATCCCGCCGTACGATCTGGGGCTCTGCCCGACCTGCGGGTTCCACAACCTTCCGGAGGCTCGGCTGTGCGGAAAGTGCCTGCGTGCCCTGCGGTGGCCGACCATGCCGCCCCGGGTGGGCCCGGCTGCGGTCGTGGTGCGGGAGGGCTTCGACACCTTCATCCGCAGCTGGAATGACCAGGTGCCCCCCCATCGGTTCGACCAGGACGCCGGCGCCGATGCGGCCGGCCCGCTGGGCACGTGGTATGAACTGACCGGGCTGCGCTACCTGGTCCGGTTCGACATCCCCAAGGCGGTGACCGAGGCGGGGCGATCGATGGAAACCTTCACCCCGACGCGCGCCACCCTGGTGCTGCGGGTGCTGGCCACCCCCGACTCGCCCGCCGAGGTGCCGGTGGCGGCCTTTCTGCTGACCCGGCCCTTCCTCGAGGGACCGGGCCGATGGCATCGCCACGTCTCCTGGGACCAGGGCACCACCTGGACCCACGCCGCCCCGATGTTGGCCTGGGAGCGAGCGGGCGGCGACTTCGCGCCCACCCCGGTTGCCACCGGACGACTGCCCGCCACCGGCAGCGCCGAGATCTATCTCGACGTCAGCGAGTTGATCGCCGCCCGGTTTGCCGAGTTCCGGCGCACCGGGAAATGGTTCGACCCAGGCTTGATCCTGATGCGCGACCCGACCGCGCCCGGCCGCTGCCGCTATCGCATGATCCAGGGGTTCCAGGCCGCTCCGGGGACCCAACCCCTTCGGTCAGCCGACCCGCCCCGCTCCCCCGAGCTGTATCTGGAATAGCAGGTCCTCTTTCCAGAAGACCTATCTGGACCCCATCTCAGGGGTCTCCAAGCCACACCCCCGTTCCAATCCCGGGATGTACAGGATCTTCTGCTCCCCTCGCCCCTCTCGCAGCACCTCTTGGCTGGGTCGTCGCCCCGACGTCGCACGCAACGTCGCCTTTCTCCCCGAAGAAGGCCGTTCTGCGAGAAACCGCCTCACAAAAGCATTTTCCCCACCTGGCACGCCCCTTGCGTCATGCCATGCTCGAGGAATCCACCAAAACCACCAAGGAGGTTCGCCCATGAACATCTGGAATTTCTTCAAGGAAATGGAGCACCTGCAGAATCAGCTTTCCGACCTGACCAAGGAGTTCGGGATCGGCCGGCTGCCGAAAGCCGCCTTCCTGCCCGGCATCGCCGCCCGGCACTTCCCCCTCATGAACGTAGGGTCCGATGACGAGGCGCTGTATGTCGAAGCCCTCGCTCCCGGGGTCGACCCCTCCAGCCTGAAGGTCTCGGCCTTGAACGACACCCTGACCATCTCGGGCGAGAAGTCGCGCTCGAATATCCCCGATGACCGCTTCCACCGCAACGAGCGCGGTGCCGGCAAGTTCACCCGCACCATCGAGCTGCCCACCCAGATCGATCCCGACAAGGTCAAAGCCGAGTACAAGAACGGCATCCTGTTCCTGACCCTGCCCAAGGCCGAGGCCGCCAAGCCCCGCCAGATCGAGATCAAGTTGGACTGATCCGAGGCCTGCCGCATCCATGAAACCGACCAAAAAAGGAGGAACGCATATGGCTGAGAAGACTGTGCCCGTCATGAAGGAAGAGAAGAACGTGGTGAAGCGGGAAGTGACCCGCCACCCCGAATACTTTGTCACCCCCCTCGTGGACATCTATGAAACCGATGAGGGCCTGACCCTCCTGGCCGATCTGCCCGGTGTCGAAAAGGACGGTCTCAAGGTATCGGTCGAGGAAGGCATCCTGACCCTCGAGGGCAAGGTGGCGGAGCGCAGCCGGCAGGGGCTGCTGATCCAGGAGTTCGAGCCGGTCAACTACTTCCGGCAGTTCGAACTGTCCGAAGCCGTCGACCAAAACCGGATCAGCGCCGAACTGAAGCACGGCGTGCTGACCCTCAACCTGCCCAAGGCCGAGAAGGCCAAGCCCCGCCAGATCGAAGTCCACGTGTCCTGATCCTCTTTCTCTCCCCCCCTCCCACCCCGCCCCGGCCGGGAACCCGCGCCCCGGGGCGGTTTTCCTTTTCCCCCCGGAAGCCGCCCCATTGCCCATTCCGGCTCGATGCGGCCCGATGCCGCCCGCGGGCAATCCACGGCCGAGGCCGGGATGCTGGGAGGCCTCGGTAGGACCGCCAGGGAGAGGATGCCAGACCCCAACGCTTGACAACCACTGGCCTCGAGGCCGGCCAAGGTCGGGTAATCCACGATCTAATTGCCCGAGAAGATGGAAAAGAGAGCCGTGCCGAGCCAGCCGCGGATCCGGGAAAACCCGATCGGTCGGCCCCTTCTTTGCCGGCGATCTATCTTCTGGGAGGCGATTGGTGGGCTTTCCTCGAGGCTCCCGGGGAGACGCCAGGTATTTTACCGGCACCTTGAACAACAGGCAGTCGTCGGTGTCGACGTTCGTGGTTTCAGAGGCGGTCGGGGCGGAATCGCCTTCGGCGGCTCAACTGGTTCAAAAATTTTTCGAACG
>CALLCO010000129.1 GCA_937998695.1 Candidatus Ozemibacteraceae bacterium | reverse complement strand
GCGCGCACACTGCCGTACCTCGCCCTCGTTGGAAACCCGCATCAATTTTTCAATCGTACAGAGAGGGAGACTGGGAAACGGGCTTCCAGCGCGAAATATTTAATGCGATTGCCCTGTCCACCCACCCCGGCCAGGCCTGGTCGGGGTGGTTTGCCTCCGGAGCCGAGGAACGAACACCCAGAGGCCGGTCGTCCCAGGCACAAAAACCGGGTAGTCCTCCTCTGAGGTGGGCCAGCGCGCCAGAGGGACAGCCCTGGCGGGCTTCTCCGCCGGTGGTCCCATTTTCTGATACCCGGTCTGATCACCGGAAACGCCCCCCGGGACCCCGAGCATGATGGGGAGGGCCGGTGCGGCTCCGATCAGGGAAGACGGGCCACGACGGTTAGCGGCCGCCCGGGTACGCGCCGCACGTTGGGGAGGGAAGCGCCTTACCGGCGCGTCTCAGTGGGGGCGAAGAAGACGCTGACGAACGACAGAACCTGCCCCGGCACCTCGGTGTTTTCGATGCCGTGGGTCTCGCCGGCTTGGCAGAACCAGCCGTCGCCCGGCCCGACGGCGAAACGCCGCCCGTTGTGGCAGCCGATGCCCCGCCCCGCGACGATAAAGTAGAATTCCGCATCGTCGGGATGCCGGTGTTCGGGAATCGTCGCTCCGGGCTGCATCTCGTTCAGCCCGAACGCCTTGAACGGCAGGTCGATCTCGGTCCCCTGCAGGTAGTCGCGACAGTGGACCTCGCCGATCCCGCCGCGCACATTGTGCTTGATGATCTCTCTTAACGTCCGGTATTCGAACATGCTCCGCCTCCTCAGTCGTTTTCGGGGGTTGGCTCGGGGATCCGCTCCACCACGATAGCTCCGGCCTGGGCGTCGATGGAGAAGGCCGGGAAGACGTCACCCGGCCGCAGCGTGGCGACGGCGGTGGTCGAGGTGGCCAGGGTGGTCACCCGCACGGTGGCCACAGTGGCCACCCGCACCGGGCTGCCCTCGAAAAACCGCGCCCGCACGAGGTATCGGCCGGGCAGAATGGCCGTCTCGGCCCGCCACCCTTCCTCGGACACCCCGGATTTCGCCGAATCGAGCGTGAACCGCCCGTTGGGGGTGGCCGCCCCGTCGGCCGCCGAGTACCAGACGATCGGCTCGTTCCCGACCAGGGGCTGGGGGTCCGGCTCGCCGAGCAACAGGTCGAGATCGGCCCCGCCGCTCCAGGTCAGGTCGACCCGCAGCGACCGGCCATCGACCCGGCCCGCGGCTGAGGCCAGGGTCAGTTCGGTGAACAGGTCGTCCCACAGGGTTTCCCTCGAGAGGTCGAGGAAGGGGTAGGCGGACTGCCCCCCTACCCCGAGGTAATCGGCGATATCGCCGGGCCCAGGAAAGGCGATCGACAGCCCCTGGGCCCGCCGGTAGCGGGCCCCAAAGCGCACCGTGTGCGCCACCGCCGCCCGGAAGGCGACCATCAGGGCGTCGGCCGCCGCGTTGGCCTGGGGAACGCTCGACCGGCAGTTGGCCACCAGATCGGCGAGATCACGGTGGTCGACGAACTCGAAGGCCTGGACCAGGTAGCGTTCCGCCCCGGGCAGGCTGTCGGGCGTGGCATACAAGGCATCGCGCAGCCCGCGCAGGGCGGTTCCCACGGTGGCCCGGTTGGCATACAGAATGCTGGCCCATTCGGCGAACCGGGCTTTCAGGTCGGCGAGTTTCTCGAGCCGGATCAGCGACAGCGTGCCCGCATACCGGCTATCGAGGCCCTCGCCCACGTAGAATCCGCGATAGGCCTCGCAGGCCAGCCGGCCCAGGCCTTCACCATCGAGAGCCGCGGCACCGCTGCCAACCGCCCGCAGAAACCAGTCATACGCCCACCCCGAGGACGGCTCGTTAGCCTGCGAGAACACCAGGTAGCGGGCGCCATTCCGAACCTGGTAGGCCACCTCGAACAGCCCCATCAGGCAGGCGTCGAAGCCGAGCAGATCGAGAGGCCGGACGAACGGCCCCGGGGTGGTCACCGCCGCGGTCAGGGCGGCCCCCAGAGTGATCACGTCCATGGTTTTGCCGGCAGAGTCATCGATCACGATGCCTGCGGCAGGCCTGGTCGCCCCTTTCACGACACCAACTTCCCGCTGGGCCACACCGAGGTTCTCGGACATTCCCACGGTTGTTCCGGACGTTGCTCGCAGGGGTGTTCCCACGTGTGCTCTCGGGGCTGGCCTCGGCATTGCTCCTGGCAGCGGCCCACCTCCCGCGCCGAGACTGTCTCGATGACCAGCCCCGGAGTTCCTCGCCCCTGCTTGCCCTCGCCAGCCCAGGCCGTGGGAGGCAATGATCAGCGCGAACCGCCGGGCCGGAAACGCCCGCTGGCCCCAGGCCACGAAATCGGCCACCATCAGCGGGTCGGCCGAGTTCCCCTGGCCGACCGCCGCCAGCACCTGCTCTTCCCCCTTGGCTTTGATCCAGAGGCGCCGGATGCCGGCGGGCGGCCGGTCGGACTGCACGAGCAGGGCGGTCCCCGCCGGGGGTCCCACCGCCAGCATCTCCTCGAGATCGGCCTTGATGGCCAGATCCAGGGAATTGTCTCCGCCCTGATAGACCATGATAGTCCACTCCCGGGTGAAAACCCCGCGATTGGCGGACGCCAGCGCGTCGGCCGCCGCCCCGGCGGCGGCGACCACCTCCGGCACCAGATCGAGCGAAACCTTGGCCGAGATCTTCTCGGGATGCTTCTCCAGCACGTCGAGCAGGGCATCCACGGTGGGTTTGATCTCGGCATCGGTGATCGATTCAGGATCGAGTCGCCGTCCATACCGGTTACGCAGCATGCGGGCGATGATCGACCGCGCGGTCGAACGCACCGTCACCCGCACCTGCCGCGGCCCCCAGAGGGCTTGCGGGTCATACCCCATCCATTCCAGGATGAATCCCTTGTACTTCGCGCTGGTGAAGCGCAACACCGCCTGGTCGCGCAGGCTGATCTCGGCCAGGGTGAACTTCCCGTCCTGGGTGACCTGGCCTTTCACCGTCGGATCGTCTTCGATCCCGATGCCAAAGTGGGAAAAATCGAGAACGGCAGCCCGCACCGACGGGTAAATCCCGCCCAAGGAAGGATGTAGCCCGACTTCGTTGAGATCAATCACTCCGCTGAAGGTCACCCCGGTGATCGGCGGGAAGGGGAACACGGGATCAACCCCGCCCGAAGTTCCGGAACACCCCGCCAGGCCAAGCGCCGCCAGGAGCAAACCCACGATAAGCATCCGACCGCCGGCCTGCCATTCCGATCTGGAAAGGGAGGGCGCCTTACCGATCACGTGGCGAGGGATACTTTGCCGGGTTCTCTGGCCCATCGGCCCCCGACTACCAGATCGCATCGCCGTACCTCCCGCTTCCAAGTAGTGTCATGCAAGGTCACACCAGAATGGACTCTCAATATACCGCATTTCGCTCGGTCGTAACCGGAAATCTCCGTTGAACCTGCTGCATGAATCGGTATTTTCCTCGTCCTGTACATAACGCCCTTGATTCAGTCGGTATCTCCGATCGGAAGGAACATGAACATGGGCAGTTGGGGCGTGCGCGCAACAGGCTCTGTTGCAAGATCGATTCCTCTCGCTGGCTCGCTTCTCCGCCGCCTTGCCGCATGGGAAACGCGCCGCGTTCCCCAGACGAGAAGGAGGGTCCAGGGCGTTTGGTCTTGGTGCGATGCCCCTTCGACGAGTCCTCCGTCACCGATGATTAGGTGATTCTTCCCCCTGCATCTCCCCGAGGGCCGCAAAAGCAGCGACAGGACATTTCCACACCTTCGACAATGACAGGAGACGAGCCATGATGCGGATCTATGAAAAAAGACGCCCCCCGAAGAACTTGGCTCGAGTTCTTCAGGGGGCGGGTGGAAATCTTCGCGGAAGAGTGGACCAATCTTCCTTCAGACAACTATCATGGGGTGAGGACCTCAGGGAGTGTTCGGTTCGATCATGGATCGCTGCGGTCTTGGCCCCGCCAGCTGCTCTGAATTGCCCACATCTAGGGTGAATGTCAAAAGGCAGATTACTCCCACGGGCTGGCATACTCGGAAGGGAGATTGAACGGTTTGCTGTCCGAACCCTTCCAGAAAAAGCGCACTTCGAACACCGGCTCGCAGTTGTTGCCGATCGCCTCACTGAGAATCCGCAGGCTGAACAGGTCCATCCATTGGTGGCCGATCGGCTTTTCGGTGAGCCAATAGCTGGCATCGTTGCCGAGACTGGCTTGCGTAAAATCGGCGGGGTTGCGACAGGCTTCACTCAGGCGATGAAGATCACGGGCCAAGGATTTGGTGTCGCCGCCGATCTTGAAACGTCGCTGCTTGTTGCCAACCCGGATCACAGATTGCTGGAGCTGAGGCACGCGATCGGGGATCTGGATCGTGTGCCAGTGACACAGGAACCTTTCCCATCTGACATCGACCACGGCCCGTTCGAGCGGGCGCAACGTCGGCAGTTTCTTGGCTCGCAGGGCCTCGTTGGCCTGTTCGAGAGCTTGGGGCCGCTTCTCCAGCGCGACGAGCACCCGACAGATCGTTTCTTTCGATGTTCCAGAGGTAGTCGTGGTGGTGGAGAAGCCGACAATGGCCCCATAACGGGTGAGCACGGGTTCCACTTCCCCCCAGTCGTTGGCCGGGGCGGCAAGCCAAGCGATCGGCTTGGCCCCACCCAGAAGGGAAGGCTTTCCGACATCGAGCCCGACACTTTCGAGAGTGCCAGCCAAAGCCAAGTTGGTGAAGACGACGAGACACACCATGAGGACCGTCATGCGCTGAATCACGGGGTTTTTCCTCCTGTCAGTATTTTTACGGAGCCCTGAGGAGTCGTTTTTCCAACGTTTCCTTGGGCTTTGGGTTCCATGACCGAAAATGCTTGCCGTTTGTGACAAACCAAAAATCATCTTTCGATGGACGACAATCCAAGGGTGAGGCCAACCGCTTGCCAAGATGGTCCGACACGAATGAAAGTTTTTGCCCGAAAGGCCGTCACATTTCTACCACCTTGCTTGTCCACATCATTGAACCCCATCCCAACAACGACGGAGGATAGAGGATGATCACGAGGTTCGCCAGCACACTGCTTCTGGTCTTCTTGTTCACCGTCCCGACGGCTCGAGGAGCTGACATGGACCGCACTCTGGAGGAGCATGAGGTCCAAGTACAGTCCGAGGTCGACAACGAGCCGCTTCCGACCTCGACCGAACCCGCCGCCGAGAATCCGACCCAGGATCAGAATGGGCTCGATCAGCAATATGTCGAGTCCATTCGAAAATACTATAGAGAAATCCTGGGCCGAGAACCTGATGGGCATGGCCTAGAAACCTGGCTTAACGGACTGAAGAACGGAACCCACACCCTGGCCAGTGTTCGTCAAGGGATCCTGCAGTCGAATGAGAAACAAATCGGCGATTGGTATCGTGAACTTTTGGGGCGGGACCCCGATCGCGGCGGACTGGAAACTTGGCTCGAAGCCATCCGCGAAGGGGCTCACACCATGGACTCGGTGCGACAGGGCATTCTCGATTCCGAAGAATACAGGGCTCGGCACGGAGTCACCGCACCAACCGATTCCTCACCCGTCCGATCCCCTCCCTCGGGCAGCCTAGCCCAGCGAGTGGTCAACGCCGCCCAAGACGTGGTCAATACCTATCGGACCAGTGGTTCGTTCCCCTATGACCCACTGACTCAAGGCGGTCTGCTGGGCTGCGCCCAAGTGGCGAGCACCGCGTTGAAAAATGCCGGGGTGCCGATCCGTATCGAATTGGCGGTTCTGCGGGTGCTTCCCCAGTTGCGAGCCCTGGGTTGGAAGGAAGTGGATGTTCCTCCCTACCAGGCCGGGGATGTGGTAACTTGGTCGACCTACGATTCCAGCGGAGACGGCCGCAACGATCCGGACACCCACATCGGCATCGTCATGCAGAGCGGCAACAGTGTGCAAGCGATGAGCAATGATTCGATCGCCCGACGGCCTACCATTCATTCGGTCACGGCTTTTCCGGTGACCCGGGTGCTGCGGGCCGCATGAACGCGAAGAACCTCATGACCTCCGCCGCTGGCGCAGGACTTTTTCGCCGGGTTTGCCTGGCTGGATGTTGTCTCCTGGCCCTCCTGACAGGGACGAATCAGCTATCGGCACAGATCTTGGTCCGGTACGGTTCGGGGGCTGGGCAAGCTGCCTTCATCAACGCCCGCTCCCACCCCGGGCACGAGATTCCGATTCCGTACGGTCCCCGGGCTTTCCGGATCATCGACGACGAATGCTGGATCGTCGACTCCGTCGGGGGCAAACTCCTGCACTACGCCCTGGATGGGAGATTTCTTGATGAACAGCGCCTTACCGACCGCCCCGATTCGCTGATCCTCAACGATCTGACGCCGATTTTCGGCATGAATCGTTCCCTCGCCGGCTGGTGGACCATCGATGCCCGAACAACCGCTTTGCTCAGACTCGATCCCAATGGCGCCATCCGGCAGCGGCTGACGGTGGCAGACGCCGTCCAGCCCTTCCGGGTGGAAGTGGGCCCGGCCGGAGAGGTGTATGTGGCCGACAAAGGAGCCCGCGTCGTTTTCCAGATCGATCCGGCCACCGGGGCCGTCCTCCGGAAAACCCCATGGGAATGGTCGGGGATGGCCATCGGATCGCGCACCGGCCAGTTGTATCTCCTTCGTTTCTCCCCCACCGACAGACGTTCGGTTTTGATCGGCCTGGACCGGCAGGGACGACCGCGCACTCGGATCGTCTGCGCTTTTCCCCCGCACTTCAACCCCGACCTCCAGTGGGTAGATGAAAACCGACAGGAGTTCGTCACCACCTATATCGCCTATGCCCCCGGACATCCGTCCCATGCCAAACCCGTGGCCGTCCGCTGCGGCTGGGACGGAAAGATCAAAGGCTCCGCCCCCTTACCCGATGCGACAGGGCATTGGCACCGTTTCCTGGAATGGAACAATGGAAAACCGTATGTGGCCACCGCCGACTATCATCGAGCCCCAAACGGTGCCATACGTATCGCCCGCTTTTTCCTTCCCTGAGACTCTTTCTTGACAGGGGGGCCGCGCTTCCATTTCCCAAGAACCATTCGTCCTTTGTCATCGTCGAATTTTGGGCTATGTCCTGTCGCGGCTCTGTTGGCCTCCGGGGAGCTGCGGGGGGAAAAACCACAAAGTCATCGGTGACGGAGGACTCGTGGGGTGGGTTTTCGGGGCAGGGGCGGTCTTCCTTCTGGGGCGCCGGAGGCCCACACCCCTCTTTCGTCAGGGAGGAGTTTTCCCGCTGCCCCGAATCGTGTGCCCTCAAACCCCAGAACTCTGGTGCGGCCAACGGCGGTGAAGTTCCCGTCAGAGACACGAAGCCCGCCCCCATGGGGGCGGGCGAGTCTTTCTCGGCCTCAGAGACTGCTTAGTCAGGAATGATGATCGGGCTTTCGAGGTTGCTGGCAGACCCCGCCCTACACCGGGGCAACACCCCTACGCGTCACACGGAATATGCAGCCAGGAATCGATCAGGCCAGCGGCTGGTGGGGCTCGAGAGACGTTTTTCCCCCAAGGTAGGGGCGCAGCGCTTCGGGCACAGCGACCCGCCCCTGTTCGTCCTGGTAGTTCTCGACGATGGCCACCCAGGTCCGGCCGACGGCCAACCCCGATCCGTTCAGGGTGTGGACGAAGGCCGGTTTGGCCCCTTTCCCCTCGCCCTTGAAACGGATATTGGCCCGCCGGGCCTGGAAATCCTCGAAATTGCTGCACGAGCTGATTTCGCGGAACCGCTGCTGGCTGGGCAGCCAGACTTCGAGGTCGTAGGTCTTGGCCGCGCTGAACCCCAGGTCGCCCGACGACAGGGTCACCACCCGATACGGCAGCCCGAGCCGCTTGAGTACCTGCTCCGCGTCGGCGGTCAGGCTCTCGAGCTCCTCGTATGACCGGTCGGGATGGGCGAACTTGACCAGCTCGACCTTGTTGAACTGGTGCTGCCGGATCAGGCCGCGGGTATCTTTGCCGTAGCTGCCGGCCTCGCTGCGGAAGCAGGGCGTGTAGCCGCAGAACTTGATGGGCAGGGCGCTCTCGGGCAGGATCTCACCCGCGAAATAGTTGGTCAGGGGCACCTCGGCGGTGGGAATCAGGTAATAGTCGTGGCCGGCCAGCTTGAACAGTTCGGCTTCGAACTTGGGCAGCTGCCCGGTCCCGCGCATCGAACCGGCGTTGACCATCAGCGGGGGCAGCACCTCGGTATAGCCGTGCTGCTCGCGGTGCAGGTCGAGCATGAAGGTCCAGATGGCCCGCTCGAGCAGGGCCCCGTCGCCAAGCAGCACCGAGAATCGCGCCCCGGTCAGCTTGGCGGCCCGGTCGAGATCGAGGATGCCGAGCTGTTGGCCCAGGTCGACGTGGTCCTTGGGCGGGAAGCTCATGGCCCGGGGCTCGCCGTGCCGGCGCACTTCCGGGTTGTCTTCCTCCCCACAGCCCAGAGGCACCGAGGCGTGGGGAATGTTCGGAATGGTCAGCAGCAGGTCGTCGAGCTCGCGATCGACCGCCGCCACCTGCTCGTCGAGTCCCTTGATCTGGTCGGACACCGCCTTCATGCGAGCCAGCAGGTCGTCGGCCGGCTCCTTGGCCGCTTTCTTGCGGGCGATCTCCTGCGAGGCCTTGTTCCGTTCGGCTTTCAGCCGCTCGACCTCGAACAGGATGCCCCGGCGGCGGCCGTCGAGGGCCTCGATCTGGGCGATCCTGTCGATCTTGACCTCGGCCGCCTCGCGCAGCAGCAGTTCGAGGGCGGCGCGGGTGCGCTTCGGCTCGAGCCCGGCGGCGGTCAGCCGTCCGACGACGGCGGGGTCGGCGAAATCGACCTCGCCCCGGCGCAGCAGGGCGGTGCGAAGAAGCGTGGGGTCCTGGCGAATGGCGCGGATGTCGAGCATGGGGTTCCTCCCTGCGGTGGTGTCAGGCCGCCAGGATACCCCTTCCTCAGCGTCGTTTCAAGACGAGATAGACCGCCAGCAAGGGGAAGATCATAAGCCCGGCCGCGCACGCGCTCTGGAGCATGCGGCGCTGGGCGTGTCCGTCCGCCATGGTCTTGCCGAACCGCTCAGGCCCGAGGCTGGTCAACACGAACATGCCGTTGTCGAGCACCTGGGGACGCCCACCGACGAAACGGCCCAGCACCCACCCCTCGGCCCCGACCGGCAGGTAGGCCTCCACCCGCCGGATGCGGCCGTCCACCAGCCCGGAATCCGGGTGCAGGTCCCCCGCGGAATCGGTGGCCACGGCCATCGGGTCGGGGTTGAAAACGACCGAATGGCCGTCCCGACCGACGGATTCACTACCCTGGTCTTCGGCGGTGGTGGTCCCGGTGGCGGTCGCAGTGGCGGTCCCGGTGGCGGTGGCGGTGGGCGCGGCGTGGGCCTCCGGCCAGACGAACTCGCGCCGCTCCTGCAAGAGGTCAGACCAGACCTTGACTCCCAGCGGATCGTCGATCGTGAGGCGGGTGGCCCCGTCAACCAGGTCGAACGCCACGAACTGTTTCGCATCGGAAGCCAGCCGCTCAACGAGCCGCCTCGTCCAGGTGCCGCCGATCCGGATGTCGTCGACGTCGGTGCGATACTCCTCGGTGCGGATGTGCAGGCAGGGTTGCCCCGCGCAAACCAGCGGGGTCGCGCCGGAAGCCAGCTCGAACCGGACCTTGACCCAGGCCACCCCGTCGGTCCCGAGGGCCTGGGCCAGTGACCGGGTCGGCGCCGCCTGGGCGATCGTCATCAACTGGTCGAGCGGCCCGCCGACCAGTCGCCCGACGAGCAACAACAGCCCGCACAGCGCGGCAGCCGCCAGCAGGCCGCCTACCGCCATCCATCTGAGGCATCCCATGGTGTTCCGCTCCTCAGGGCCGCAAGATACCAGGACCCCGCATCGCTTCCCAGTCGCTCCGCCACACGGGCTTCCCCTCTTGTGCCCTCATGGCAGCGCCTCGATACACCCAGGATCGTCGCGGGAAGGGTTGCCGACCCCGCGGCCCACTTTCCAGGCGGTCATGGCGGCGGCGGGGAAGGGCCGGAACAGACGTTCGCGGTCGGCCGGGGGCAAGTCGCCGCCGCCCAGCCACCGGCGGTGGTCGTCCGCCGCGAGGATGACCGGCATCCGGTGGTGGATCGGTCGCAGCAGTTCGTTGGGCGTGGTGGTCAGCACCGCGCAGGAATCGACTTCCGAGCCATCGGGGCCCAGCCAGGTGTCCCACAGGCCGGCCAGGGCGAAGACCGCCCCGGGGGCGGGCCTCGGCCGGGACGCCGCTTCGATCCCTGGCCCGCCGGTTGGCGCGATGACCGACCCAACCCCCACCCCGGGCGCGGGCGACAGCGGCGGAAGCGCCCCAGCCCCCGGCGCGGCGACCACCCCGTTCGCCAGCCCGGGTTCGGGGAACAGCAGCCCTTGCGACACCTCCCGCCCCGGGGTCTCTTTCTGAGGCTCGGCAGGGGGCGATGGGCTCTTCGCGCCCTCCGGCGCCGCCGATCCGCCAGGCTCTTCGGCGGCACGCGCGGCCCGCAACCGGAAGAACCAGGGCTGCTTGGGCCCGCCGGCCACGGCTTGCCATTCGTAGAACCCGTCCGCGGGCACCAGACACCGCCGACGCCGGAAGGGCCCCCGGAAGGCCG
>CALLCO010000128.1 GCA_937998695.1 Candidatus Ozemibacteraceae bacterium | reverse complement strand
CTTCAACGAGTTCACCCCCCAGGGCCCCGCCCAATACGAGGTGACGGGCGGGCGCGACGAGGCGACCAACCCGCACGAGCGTACGACCATCGGCACCGTCGAGATCCGCTCGAAAGGCCCGGTGATCGCCTCGATCAACATCCGCACCACCCAGGACACGGTCGATCCCAACCAGATCCTGCTGAACCAGCCCTTCAGCCCCTACGTCTCGCCGTATCTCGCCACCATCGCCGTCACCCTTGACGGCTCGGGCCTCGCCACCCCCTCGCGGGTCAGCTTCTTCGAGGGCAGCACCAACCTCGGGTCGGTGCCCATGCGCCTCGACCTGATCTCGGGGGAATACGTCGGCCTGTGGGACGGCAACCTCGACGTGCTCCCCATCAGCCGTCGCACCAAGACCTACGAGCTGCGGTTCTACGATGTGCAGGGGAACGAGGGTTCACGCCGGGCCACCGTGATCTACGACGGCGAATACCCGTCGGTGCAGTACTGGCGGTTCGGCAACATCAACGTCTACGACGGCAAGGCCTACTTTAGCCCTGTGGTCAAGGGCTTCGCCAAGATCGACGTGTTCGGTCCCCTGGCCAACCAGACCCTGCGCCTGGCTGTCGCCAAGATCAACCCGCCCCTTGCCACGACCGCCCTCGCCCTCGCCCCTATCGCCGGCTCCGGCTACACGATCAGTTGGGACGGTCGGCTGCCCCCTCCCAACAACTCGCTCATCCCCGATGACGAATATGCCCTCTATATTGTCGATGCCGCCGGCAACGTCGGCGTGCCGACGGCCGGAGCCCCCAGCTCGGCAACCCTGGTCATCGACACCCGCAAGCCCGAAGACATCGCCATCACCACCCTGGTCAACGGCACCCCGGTCCAGCGGTTCAATCCCAACGTCGCCTCGCTCACCATCCAGGTCTCGACGACCGATACCACCTTGGGGTTTGGTGGTTCCCTGGTGCGCATCCTGTCGGGGGGGTCGCCCATCCGCGACATCCGCCTGCAGGGCTCTTTGCCCAATCTGGTGGCCCAGTGGGACGGCAAGGACAACAAAGGCATCCTGGTGCCCGACGGCACCTACCGCATCCATGTCCTCGATCTCGCCGAGAACCAGTCCGACGTCTTCCAGGACATCACCGTCGTCACCTCGCCCTTCCGGGTCACCGCCGCCACCCAGGTCGACAAGACTTCCGTGCGGGTGACCTTCTCCCACGACGTCAACCCGAACTCCGCCCTACCCGGCAACTTCGACTTGACCAGCTCCGTTCTGCCCGCGGCGGTCAAGCCGAACTCCACGACCGTCGATGGCAAGGAAGTGACCCTGACCTTCGGGGAGGCCTTCACCCACAACACCCTCTACACCATCCAGGCTCTGGCCGGCATGCTCAGTGCCGACGGCGCCACCATCGAGAGCGGCTATGACCGGGCCCAGTTCACCGCCGACACCCAGGCCCCCCTGATGGTCAACTACACCTTCGACGGCATCACCAGCCAGAAGCAGGTGAACATCGTCTACGACGAGCAGGTGACCGCCTCCTCGGCCACGAACATTGGCAATTACACGTTGCAGACCAGCACCGGCACCATCGGCATCAGCGCCATCACCATGCGGTCCGACAACAAGTCGGTGCGGATCACCGCCCTCGAAGACATCCGAGAAGGAGTGAACTACACGATTAGTGCCAGCGGTGTGGAAGACCTGTTCAAGAACCGCAGCGACGGTGCCGCCACCCGCATCTCCTTCCAGGGTCAGGATGTCACCCCGCCCCAGGTCAAGGTCTCGGTCTTCAGCAACCCCGCCAACGAATACGACATCTCGGTGGCGGTGCTGGTCAACGAGCCCCTCGGGGCCGCCCCCACCTCGACCATCACCCAGAGCGGCGGCACCGCAGTGGCCATCACCCTCAACGGCGGCCCCACCCCGTATCTCTACCTCGGCGGCACCCACCTCGACCGCAACAAACAAGGGGTCGCCACCATCCAGGTCGTCGCCAAGGACGTCAAAGGCAACACGACCACCACCACGGTGACCTTCTCGATCGCGGTGGTCAACGCTTCGGTGCGCGCCCACGTCAAATCGCCGGACGAAAAGTTCGCGGTGACCTTCGAGCCCGGGACCCTGAAACAGGATTCCTTGGTCACCGTCTCCCCCGTCGCCGTCGGCCAAACCCCCGCCGGCGGCACGGCCCTGGCCGCCTCGCTCCGGGGCGGCACCCTGGCCCAGCTCGATGCCGCCCGCGCCCAGACCATCCGGCTCGCCGACGGCGAGACCCTCAACGAGGAACTGGTGCCCGCCGCCCTCGGCTATGCTCTGGGTATCCCGGCCGGCCGCCTAACCGGCCCCGTCGAGATCGACCTGCAGGTGGGCACGGGAAGCCTGCCCGCCGGAACCGCCCTCTACCGCCTGGCCGCCGACGGCGCCTGGCAGCTGGTGCCCACCAACCGCACCGGTGGCAGCCTGCGGGCCCGCGTGGCCGACGGCGGCACCTTCGCCCTCCTGCGCGACCGGCTCGCCCCGCGCGCCTCGCTCCTCACCTCGATCCCGACCGACCGGCCCCTCCGGGACGAACGCCCCGCCTTCGACTGGCAACTGGTCGAACTGGGCTCGGGTCTCGCCCCCGAGAGCCTCAAGGTGGTCCTCGATGAGGTCGAGCAGGACGGCACGCTCAGCCCCGACGGCAGCCGGTTCTCCTTCGTCCCGCTCGCCCCGCTGGTCGGCGGCGACCACACGATCAGCCTGAAGGCGAGCGACCGGGCCGGCAACGTGACCGTCACGCCCGCCGTCCGGTTCCAGGTCCTGCCGCCGCTGGCCATCCACGAGATCATCCAGTTCCCCAACCCGGCCGTCCAGCGCACAACCTTGCGCGTGAGCACCAACCGCCGGCTCGACCCCGACGCCTTCGAGGTCGGGATCTACGACGTGGCCGGCCACCGGGTGGCGGGCACCGAACACCTGGCCATCAGCAGCCGCCTGGTCGGCGGCCGTCTGGTCCATGACCTCGCCTGGGATCTCCGCAACAAGGACGGCAAGGCGGTCGCCAACGGCCTCTACCTCGCCCGCATCACCGTGCGTGACCCCGACAATGGGGAGCGCAAGGTGAAGGTCATCCACAAACTCGCGGTGCTGCGATGAATCGAGCCCCTTCCCGCTTCGGAACACCAGAGAACGGAGCCGAACCATGAACCGATCCACTTCCATCCTGCTGACCATCGGTATGATCATCCTCCTCGCCAGTGGCTGCGGCGGGGGAGGCGGCGGC
>CALLCO010000127.1 GCA_937998695.1 Candidatus Ozemibacteraceae bacterium | reverse complement strand
GGACATTCTCGAACGTGAGGTCGTAGACCGGCTTGCCGTGGGCGAACGGGTGCTGGAGATCCTGCAGCATCTGGCGGCAGGACGGACGGATGTCGATCTCCTCGGCCCGCACGCCGAGGGCTTTCATCAGGGCCAGGGCGTTGTGGAGGGTGCGGTCGCTGGTGGCGAATCCGGGCATGGTATAGCCGCGGATGTGCGAGCGGGGAAGGCCCATGCGGTCCATTGTCTTGGCGGCCACGAGCAGGGCCTGGGTCGAATCGAGGCCGCCCGACACGCCGACCACCAGGGTGTTATACCCAGTGCTGTGCAAGCGGCGCTGCAGCCCGGTCACCTGGATATGATAGGCTTCCGAGCAGCGGCGATCGCGCTGGGTGGGATCGCTGGGAACAAAGGGGAAGCGCTCGGGGGGCTGCAACAACGGCACCTTGCCCCGGGGCAGGGCCAGCTCGAACGGGACTTCCTGGAGGCACCCGACCTGGCTCTGGTGTGCGGCGGCGGTGTCGCTGAAACTGGTCACCCGCAAGCGCTCCTGGACCAACCGGCCGAGGTCGAGGTCGGCCAGGGCGAGGTCGGGACCCGAGGCGAACCGGGTGGTCTCGGCCAGCAGGCGGCCGTTTTCGTAAATCATGCCGTGTCCGTCCCAGGCGAGGTCGGTGGTCGATTCCCCGAACCCCGCTGCGGAATACAGGTAGCCGGCGAGGCAGCGCCCGGACTGGGAGGCGGCCAGGGATCGCCGGTACTCAGCCTTGCCGATGGTGATGTTGCTCGCCGACAGGTTGACCAGCACGGTGGCGCCGGCGAGCGCGGCGAAGGTGCTGGGCGGGATCGGCGACCACAGATCTTCGCAGATCTCGACGGCAAAGGCGAACTGGGGGAGGGTGGTGGCGCGGAAGACCAAGTGGGCACCGAATGGCACCGTCTCCCCGTCGATCTCGACGAAGGAGGTGGTGGCTGCCGCGGCCGGGCTGAACTGCCGCTTCTCGTAGAATTCGCGGTAGTTGGGCAGGTAGGTCTTGGGGGCCAACCCCAGGATCCTGCCCCGATGGACCACCGCGGCGCAGTTGAACAGGCGGCCCTGGCATCGCCAGGGCAGGCCCACGACGAGGACAAGGTCGAGATCGGTGCTGGCGCCGCGCAGTTCGAGAAGAGCGTCGGCGGCCCGCTCGAGCAGCACCTCCTGTTGGAAGAGATCGTCGAGACTGTAACCGGTCAGGCCGAGCTCAGGGAAGACCACCAGGACGGCGTGCCGCTCTGCCGCCTCCCGGGCCAGGGCCAGGGTGTGCCGGAGGTTGGCCGCCGGGTTGGCCAGGGCGACTTCGGGCACGGCCACCGCCACCCGGACGAAATCGTGGGCATACACCGAGTGGAAGGGAATGCTTCGGTTCACGGCTGGGTCCTCCCCTTTCCGGATCGGGACACGGCGCTTCTCATCTCGCTTTCCCGTTTCCGGCATTCTCTGCGGTCGCCGCGAAGCGGCCGACATGTTGAGCTTCTCCCCCTGGTGCGGTGGCCATGGTGCAGGGGGAATCCGCCTGCCTGGCAGGATGTTGTGGAGTCATGGCGGATGTTCCTTCCCGTGGATTCGGGCTTATTATTGAAGCGCGGCGGGGAAATGTCAACTTCGAACCGTCGCGAGCAACCCATGCCGCGGCCCTCGCCGCCGTGCGGTTCGCTGTCTTCGTGGAGGACCAGAAGGTGCCCCGGGATCTGGAGCTCGACGGGCTCGATGCCGCTGCCCGGTCCTGGCCCTCGACCCCGACGGTTTGCCCCGAAGACTCCCCGTCAGAAGTTGCAGGGGGCTGCGGGATCGTCTATTATGGTGCCCATGAGAAGAGGATCCGCCATCATCATGGTGATTCTGGGAATGGTGGTCATCGCGTATCTGGTCGCCCAGGTTGCCCGGCACGGGGTGACCACCACGGGAACCGACCCGCGCACCGCCATCGACCGCGGTTGGGAAGCCCGCTGCCAGGCCACCCGTGCCACGGTCGAGCAGGCAATGCAGCTCTACGCCATCCAGAACGAGCCGATGAAGCAGCTCGACCTGGGGCGGTTGTTCCCGGGTGGGTTGCCTTCCCCTCAGGGCTGTCCCTGTTCCTACACGCTCGATGCCACCGGTCGTGTGGTTTGTCGCGCCCACCCTTGAGGCGAAAAAACCTCGCCATGCCGCTGACCGAACTCGATCCACTGTTCCTCGTCCTCATCGTGGCCGCCTTTGGCATGGCGTTCGCCCGCATTTTCGCCAGCCGGTTGCGGGCGGTCGCCGATGAAGGGTGGGGGGGATTTACGGCAAGCCCTGCCGCCGGCCCCTCCCGGTCCGCTGATGAGAACGAATTCGCCGAGTCGGCGGGCCTACCCCCCCACCGGACCACCTCCCCCGGGCGGTATGCCCTGATATTCGGGGTGGTCGGCCTGTTCGCCTATTGTGTCCACGAAGGGATCTCTCTCGACCGCCTGGTCAAAGACCGGTTGCTCCCTCCCGCCGGTCCCGCCCCCGCCACCCTGCAGCGAGGAAATGACTGGGCCGTCATCGACGGGGTGCGCTGGTTCCGCCTCGTCGGTACCGACAGTGCCGGGATCGGCTACGACGGGTGGGTGTCGGAGTATGCCTTCCATCAGGCTCTGCCCTCTCCCACCGGCGACGGCGACATCTTCCAGAAAATGGGTTTGCCATCCATCAAGGAACGGATCGAAGCCGCCCGCCGCCTCCGCCAAACCGGAGAAGCCCTC
>CALLCO010000126.1 GCA_937998695.1 Candidatus Ozemibacteraceae bacterium | reverse complement strand
GGCCTCGCGCCTCGCAGATCGCCATGGATGGCGATTCTGCGAGGTTCGGACGACGAATCGAGCCGAACCCGAGGCCACCGATCCGAGCCTGCGGAATGGTGTCTGGAGGCGAACCCGGCCCCAGGGGTTGAGAAACTGCGGTAGTCATATTAAGGTTTGCGGCCGATTCTTCCGATCTACAAAGGGAATGAAACATCGGCGCATCATCTTCGTTTTCTTCTTCTCCCTCCTCCTGTGGGGGGTGCATGGGTGTCTCTCGTCTTCTTCCCCGGCCCGGGGCGGCTTGCGGGGGGTCGTCACCGACCTCGCCGGGAAACGCCTCAGCGGGGTCAAAGTCACCGCGGGCGGGGCCGGCACCATGACGGACGGCTCCGGGGCTTTCGCCCTCGACGACCTCGAACCGCAGTTCTACTCGGTTCTTGCCGAGAAGGAGGGATACGAGACCCAGAGTCGCGAGGTCGAGGTGCGGTCGGGAACCATCGTCGAGAATCTTCTGTTCGCCCTGATCGAAAAGGGGAGCCTGTATGGCCTGTCGGTCTCGGGCGTGACCTCGACGGGGGCCACCGTTTCCTTCTTTACGAAAAACCCCGCCACGGGCTGGCTGGAATATGGTCCCAACCCACTCTACGAGACTTCTTCCCCGCCGACTGCCTCGGGAACCCTGCTGCACCAGTTCACCCTGGCGAACCTTACCCCCGCGACCACCTATCACGTGCGGGGCCGGGCCACCGACTTCAAAGGGCGCTCCCTGACCGGCGCCGGAACGACCTTCACGACCGCCGCGACCGCCCGGGGCAATCCGCCGGCCACGCTCACCGTGCGGAAGGAACCCGGGATCGATGCCGTGATGGTCTCTTGGTCGGCCGATACCGCCGCGGACCTCGGGGGCTACCGTCTCTATCGCGCCACCGCCGCCGGCGGGCCGTTCACTCCCGTCGATTCCGGCCCCACCCAGAACACCTCCTACATCGATACCGCGGTCACCCCCGGCGAGAAGGTCTACTATCGGGTCACCCGGGTGTCGGGGTCGGGCGAGGAGAGCCCGCCCAGCCAAGTGGTTTCCTTCCTGCTGCCCGGTACCACCCGGGTCAACCTCGTCTGGACGGCCGAGAACAACCCCTACGAGCTGACCGGCGATCTTTGGGTGCGCGAGGCCAACAGCCTGACCATCACGGCAGGCGTCGTCGTCAAAGTGGCCGCCACCGACGCCTGGGATGCCGACCCGACCTCGGACCGCAAAGTCGGGATCAAGGTCTCTGGAACGTTGATCGTGCAGGGCGAGAAGACCAACCCGGTGACCATCACCTCCGCGTCGGGCAATCCGGCGGCGGGCGACTGGGTCGGGATCACCTTCGACGCCCTCGCCAATCTCAACACCTCCCGCCTGACCGGCTTGACCCTCGCCTTCGCCAAGGACGGCGTCCACGGCGAAAGGGGGGTGCCCCCCATCACCGATTCGACCTTCTCGTTCTGCAGCGAGTCGGGCATCGAGTGTCGTGCCGCCCGCGCCGACGTCCGCATCACGGGCGTGACCGCCGATAGTTGTGCGAGCGGCTTCCTGCTGGCTTCGAACACCGGAGTCCTGGTACGGGTGGCTTCGAGCACCGCCCGGCGGTGCTTCTACGGCATCGTCTCCCGCGACAACGGGCAGTCGGAGATCATCGGCAACCAGGTCCAGTTCTGGAACGTGAGCGGCCTCGACCTGGGCAATACCGCTGGAGCGGCGCTGGCTTCCCGCAACGTGGTGGCCCCCGGCTCGAACGGCACCGCGGTGGTGCTGCGCGGCAACGACGAGCTTCGCCGCAACACCCTGCAGGGGCAGGTCGGAGTCGAGATTCGCGGCAATGCCCGCGCCATCATCCGCAGCAACCTGATCCTGGCCGATCAGGCCCGCAACGCGGTGGGCGTGTTCTACAACGGCAATGCCATCTATGCCGCCGCCTCCCATACCATCGACGCCAACGACGTCTGGAACCTGCCCAGCACCGACCGCCGCCGCTACATCGACGCCAGCGGCAACGCCCTCACCGGCATCGGCAACCCCTGGTCGCTTGACCCGCAATTGCAGGGCGGTAACCCCTTCGTCGAGTTCCCCAGCCTGAGCTTTGACTATCGTCCGGCCGGATCCAACCTGAAAGGGAAGGGGTATGCCGGCGAGGATATCGGAGCCTACGATGTCCCCTGACCGGCGCGCCACCCTGGCCTGCGGCGCTACCCTCCTGCTGCTGGCGGCGCTCGTCGGCACCGTGGGGTGCGGCCTGCGCGAGGCCCAGACCGGCAGCCTGCACGGCCGTCTGCTCGACGCCGCCGGCAACGTCGTGGCCGGGGCGCAGGTTTATTCCATCCATCGCGAGTACGAGAAAGTCTTCAGCGGCGACGACGGCGTCTTCTACCTGTCGGAACTGCCCGCCGGTCGCAATCGCCTGGTCATCACCCACCCGCAATTCCGACTCGAAGAGCGGGAAGTGATCATTAACTCGAACCAGGTGACCCGCCTCGAAGCCATCCGCCTCACCCAGGGCGCGGCTCCCCAGTTCATCAGCCAGGTGCGGGCCGACGAGGTCGGCTCCTCGACCGCCGTCCTCACCTGGAAGACCTATCGCCCGTTGCTCTGCCAGGTCGAATACGGCACCACCATGGGCTACGGCCAGACCGCCACCGAGCGGGCCGCCGCCGAGGACCACCGCCTGACCCTGACCGGGCTCCTGCCGGAAACCGTCTACCATGCCCGCATCCGGTTCACCGACGAATCGTCGATCACCTGGTACTCGTACGATCTTCCGTTCAAGACCACCGCGGGTGACGGTCCCTTCCCGCCTTTGACGGCCCGCATCCAGAGCGTGCCCGCCTATGGGGTGATCGTGGTCGGCTGGGACCTGTCGACCTCCACCTCGGCGGTCGGCTACGACGTCTGGCGGCGCACCGACGACGGCCCGTGGGAACTGATGACCACCGACCGGCTCGACCGCACCACCCGCGAGTTCCGCGACGCCACCGCCCTCGGCGGCCGGTTCTACCAGTATGGCGTGGCGGCGGTCGACGGCTTCGGCGGGTTCTCTTCCAAGACCGTGACCTCGCCGGTGTTCATGCCCGGATTTCTGCAGCAGGACCTGCGTCTGACCGCCTCGGCTTCGCCCTACGTGCTGGTCAGCGACTTGATCGTCGGGGTCGGCACCACCTTGTACGTCGAGCCCGGCGTCGAGTTCCGGGTGGCCAGCGGCGACATCTTTCGCCTGGGGGAAGACCCCGACAGGGTGGAAATCCTGGTGCAGGGCCGGGCCGCCCTGACCGGCACCGCCGAGCGGCCGATCCGGTTCACCGCCCTCGACGGGGAGGCTTCGCGCTCCCACTGGGGCGGCATCCGCTTGCGGGCCGGCGGCACCGGGGCCTCCGAGCTGACCTGGGTCGAACTGTTCGGCTGTTCCCCCTTTGCGGTCGATGTCGACAGCGTCGAAGCCAGCCTGCAGCATCTGGCCGTCCGCTATGCCGAGGGGGGGGTGCGGTTCGCCAATACCCGCAACGCTCCGCCCTTGGCCGATAGCGTGTTCGACGACATCGCCTCGGCCGCGATCAGCGTGCGCGGGTGCCGCCGCTTTCAGATCGAGCGCTGCACCGTCACGAGGGCCGAAGTCGGCATCTGGCACGAGGCGGTCGAACCCGAGGAGCGCCTGACCATGCGCGAAACCCACGTGTTCGCGCGGCGCCAGGGCGTGGCTGGCCGGTTCAGCCGGTCGGTGTTCGCCAACGACCTGGTGGTCTGTCCTGACGGGGTCGGCTTCGAGATCCTCGCTGCCAGCGGCCTGGAGAATGCGATCGACCATTGCACGATCGAGGCGAAGATCGGCATCCGCATCGCCAGCGGGTCGCCGCAGATCGAGAACAACCTGATCGTCCATCGTCGCGAGCGGGGCACCTACGGCATCCAGGTCACCGGGCCCAACGCCCTGACCTTCCAGTTCAACAACGTCTACGGCTTCGGCCGGGCCTACGAGGGGTGCAACGCCGGCACGGGCGCCGTCGCCTATCCGCCGGCTTTCGTGGGTGGATCTCCTTTCGACTGGCACCTGGAGACCGCCTCGCCGCTCAAACGCGCCGACCGCTATGGCCTCGAGATCGGGCGCTACGGGAAGAGCTTCCTGTGACGCCATGATGAACTCCCCCCATCATCGCCTGCCCCGCGTCGCCTTTCACGACCGGCTGCGTCGCGATATCGTCCGTGTTCTGCGTGGCGGTTCGCCGGTATCGCCCCCGCGCCGGCCCGCTGCCCCCTCTGCGTTCGGGCGCCCCCCCGGGGGAAGGCCCCTCCTGCTTCTGCTCGGCCTGGTGTTGCTGGCGGGCCTGTGGGGGTGCGAGAACGAACAGAAGATCCAGCGTGGCGTGGTCTCGGGCTTCGTGCTCGACACCTACGGCCACCGGGTGGTCGGCGCCCGCGTGACCTCGCACCGTTCGCTGTATGAGGCGGTGACAGGCCAGGACGGGCGGTTCGCCTTCACCTCGCTCGACGCCGGCACCCACCGGTTGCTGGTCGAACGCGCCGGCTACCTGTCCGCGTCCCGCACCATCAGTCTCGAGTTCGGGCAGGTGCTGCCCAGCGTCGATTTCCGCCTGGTCCCGCTGCCGGCCCGCCTGACCTGGGAGGTCTTCCGGCGGGAGCGCACCGCGGTCACCATCGACGTGACCAGCGTCGAGCCCATGCGCTGCACCGCCCTCTACCAGGGGGAGCACCTGCCTGCCATCCAGACGCCGCCCAGCGAACTCGGGCTCGAGCATCGGTTCGTGCTTTCCCCCCTGGTTCCGGATATAGCCTACCGCCTGGAGATCTGGGGGGAAACCGCGGACGGGCGACGCTACTTTGCCGCCAGCGGCACCTTCCGCCCGTTGCCCACGGGCGACGAACCGGGGCCGCCGCCAGCGCCCGAGGCGGTCGCGGTTACCCAGACCCGTGACGGGCCGCGCCTGACCTGGAGCTATACGGGAACCGACCCTCTGAGTGGGTTCAGAATCTATCGGGGCATCGAGGACCGCCCCCTGGCCCTCTGGCGCGATGAGACGTTCGTGTTCGGCCAGGAGCGCGCCGTGGTCGATGAGTTCGCCTCACCAGGAGTCCGTCTGCGGTTCGCCCTCGAAGCGGTCGACCTCGAAGGCCAGGTCTCCTCGCGGACCAGCGAGGTGACGATCTTCCCGGCCGGCGAGTTGATGGGGGACGTGACCTGGCGGGCGGCCTGGAGCCCGATCGATCTGGCGGGCGATCTCCGGGTGGGACCGGACCGGGTCTTCACCATCGAGCCCGGCGTCACCGTGCGGGTGTCGCCCACCGATCTGTCGCAGCAGGGCTACGACCCTCTGGCGGTCGAGATCGAGGTCGAAGGGCGCTTGCTGGCCGGAGCCTCGGATTCCGCCCCGGTGCGATTCATCTCCGCCTCGTCCCAACCCGGGCCAACGGATTGGATGGGCTTGCGCTTGCGCACTCCCGGCCGGCTCGGAGTCTCGGCGCTGGTGGGCGTGGAGGTCAACAACGCCCGCGTGGGGTTGATGATCCAGGAACCGGGCCTCTTCACCCGTGATTTCACCGCCCGAGCCTGCGAGACGGGGGCATTTCTCCAGGGGGCCAGCGGGACGGCCGTGACCGGCCTGACCCTGCTGAACTGTCAGACCGGCCTGGCCGCGGGAGCCACCATCGGCTGTCGCGTCTCCGAAGTGCGGGTTCGCGGCGGGGAAACCGGGATCCAGTTGCGGGGGAACCGGGAGTTCGTCCTGCGTGGCTTCGACGTGCGAGACGTGCTCTACACCGGCCTGCGGGTGGAAGACCTGGCCACCCCGTCGGTCCGGGGCGGCGTGGTGGCGGCCGGGGAGCTGGGGGTGAGCCTCAAGGGGCAACCCGCCGATGTCCAGTTCCTCACCATCGATGCCCCCGCCGGGGTCCTGATCGATGGAGGAGACCAGCCCCTCTTGCGCAACTGCATCATCGTCAACCGGAAGGAGCCGGGAACGGGAATCGGGCTGGAGGAGCGAATCGACGGCCGGGCCTATCCCTTCAACAACATCTTCGGTTTTGCTCTCGCCACCCGATTCTGCACGCAGGAAGGCGCTCCCATTCTGAACACCGATCCTCTGTTCATCGGCGGGGCCGCCGGGGCGTTCGACTATCACCTGCAGGATGCGTCGGTGCTGAAACGGGCGGCCGACACCGGCGGCGAAATGGGTGCCTACGGCTGGACCGAGGGCGAGACCGGGGATTGACCGCACCCGGCCCCCTGGCGAGATCCGACGTTCGTCTTCGTCGTTTCCCTTTTCAGCTCCGCGGATTGGCCTGAGGGGAGTCTGGGCCTGCCATGGGTTCAGGAAGATCCGGCCGAGCGGTCGAGCCCGGAGGACCAGGGGTTTCGGTGGGATGTTTCGCCGGTAATCCTGCTTCGCGGGTATGCCGATAGGAGAGATACGGAGTATCCGCCACCGCTCGGAGAGAACGGGTGGCTGGGCAAGGAGACGAAGCACGATGAAGCACACATGGCTGGTCCTGATCGGAGTGGGATTGGTGTTGGCAACCGCATGCCCCGCCCGGGCCGACGACGAGGCGAAGGACATCTCCCGACGCATCCAGGCCTTGCGGGAACGCCTCGATCAATTCCGAAGCGGAAAGACACCACCTTCGCCCGGCCTCTCGGCCACTGGCGCGCCCGTCACCCCCCTCCCGGCCCCCCCCACCGAGTCCTCGCCGGCGGCGGTCGCGCCGGCATCGACCGAACCCCCTCCCGACCTCGCGGTGGAGAGCGAAGCGCTCGAGCAGCGGCAGGACGTCAAGGTGCTGATTCTCTTCCATGATGGGTCAAGCTCCACGGGGCCCATTGGCAACACGTCTCCGACCGCCGCCCCGGCCTCTCCCGCCGCTTGCCAGACGCCCGCCCCGGAACCCGTCGGTTCGGCAGCCCCTGCCGGCGAATCTTCCGGTCGCTCACGGTCGCCCTCGGCAGCTCCTGCCGGGATGCAGCGTCCGGCCCTGGTTCCCACCCGCGACGGGTTTCCCTCCCCGACTTCGCTGAAGAAGTCCTGGTTGGAGAAAGCCCGTCGTCGCGTGGCCCAGCGCCTGACCGCCCCGACCCTCTGACGGGTTGGGGTGATTGCCCCGGTCCCCGCCCGGCCGGGATTGGGCTGGGGATCCCCTCCAGGTCTTCTCGAGTTGTACCTGGCGAACATTCTGGCCATTTGTCCTGACACTGCCGCCTCGCGACGGAAGGCCTTTCTCGCCATTTCCCCCTCGATTCCTCCCTCGGCCACCGATGGACGTCGCCCTTCGCCTCTTGCCCGTTGGCAGGGGTCGGAACATGCGCTAGAATGGCATCCGATACCCCAATCCAGACCAGCCGAGGTTGAGGCGGACAGATGGGCGGATCTTCCCCTTGCCCGCGCCAGGGGTGGCGCCGATGGTGACCACCTGGCGCGGCGCCCTGCTGGGTGTCGTCCTGCTGGTCATCCTGCCCGCCATCGGTGCCAACTGGCTCTGGACCGCCTCATTCGAGGAACTCCGCGATCTCCAGGCCGCCGGGGTCCGGCGCGAGATGGAGGACGTCCTCCACCGGCTGCTCTACGAAAGCCGCCCGGAATGGCGGGCGCGCGGTCTCATCGAACGGACCCTGTTCCGCGTCCGGCGCGGCGTTCCTCCCGCCCGGGCGTTGCGACGGGTGCTGGCCCGGCTGGGGACGGGGATCGACGCGGTGCTGTTCGATGCCGCCGGCCGGCCGCTGCCCCTCCCCGGCCATCCGGTCGCCAAGGCGGCGGCCTGGCGGCGCCTGTTCGCGGCGATGGGCCGCTGCCGCCGTGACAAGCTCCTGCCCGGCAAGGTCGAGGAGAAACTCGCCCAGCAGATCCTGGGCGACGGCTCCGGGCTGTCCATCCTCGCCGAGAGCCGGGGGCATTTCCGGGCCTTCGGCAATCCCGCGCGCTACTCGCACGGGGCGTGGTGGCGGCTGCGAGTGCGTCAGGGACCGACGAGCGGGGCCCCCTCCACCGCGGACCCCATCCGCTACCATCTGCTGGTGCTCTTGAAGAGCCGGCGTGGGGCCGAGCGCGACCTGCTGCGCCGCCGCGTGTTGCGGGTGGCGGGCCGGGTCCGGGCGCTGTTTCGGCTGGGGCTGACGGGGCCCATCGGGTCGGCGTCCTTCCGCCGCCTGCCCCGCGATGTGCGCCGGGCCATGCGTCGACTCCCTGGAGGGCAGGGCGACGTGGTGACCCCTGCCTGGCATGGGGTGGTCCGAAGGGCCGGGCGCCTCGGCTACCTGGTCGCCTGGCAACGGCGCGGAATCGGGCGACTGCCTGCTCGGGATGCCGGCCAGGTGGCCATTTTCGCGATGGCCGCCCTGTTCAGCCTCGGACTGGCCCGCCTGATCGTCTTCGAGTCCCCCCGGGCCATCTCTCTGCGCTGGCTCGTGCCCGGCCTCCTGCTGGCGGTCGCCCTCCCCATCCTGTTCTTCTTCGGCCTTGCCATGACCGAGCACCGGCGCCGGCAGGTCGATAACGACGTCTACGAGACCCATCGTCGCATCGAAGCCCGCCTGCGGCAGATCGACCAGAATTTCTCGCTCTTCCTGCAGCGGATCGCCCGTGGCTATCAGCAGGGGCTGCACCGCTACCTGACCGTCGGGGATGCCGCGATTGCCGACGCCATCCGCCAGGTCCAGGGGGCGGGAGGGCTCTACAGTGCTTACCTGTTCGACGAGCACGCCTCGCGCACCCGGGTCCTGCAGGCGGCGCGCCAGAATCCCGGCAACGACCAGCAACTGGCCCTGCAGACCGGTCGCAAGCTGATGGGGTTCATTCAGGGGACGCGCGGTATGGACGACATCGAGGACACGTACTTCCTCCATTTCGTCCGCCAACTCGGGTGGTTTGTCGAGACCAAGGTGCTGCACTCCCGACGCTTCCAACTGCTCGACGTGCGGCCTGATCCGCGACGGCCGGACGGCCTGACCGGCTTGTTCCTCACCCAGGACCGGGAGCCTACGGTCCAGGCGTATTTCCGTCAGGTCCTGAGCGATCCCCGCGAACGGGGCGGGATCGAGTTTGCGCTGGTGGCCTGCGACGAGGGGACCCTGGTCGAATCGCTGCCGCGGGCGTTCCGATCCTGGCTGGACGGACAGCGGCTTGGGGAAAAGGTCCTGCTGCAAGGGCAGACCATGGATGCCCGTTTGACCTCGCCGTCCGGCCGCCCCTACCTGGTGACGTGCCTGCAGGGGCGCAATCTGGAGGAATACCTACTCGTCGGGGCGGTGGAGGCCAGTCGCGTGGAAATGACCGCCCGCCGTCTGCGCGCTTGGATGATCGCTTCGCTGGCGGGCGGGATCTTGCTGGCCCTGGCGGTCGGCTTATCGTTGGTCGACTACCTGCTCCTGAGGCTGCGCGAGGTCGCGCAGGGCATCGACCAGATCGCGGCGCATCGGCCCACCATCACCGTGGCCTGCCCTGACGGCGACGAGTTTGGCGAGGTGGCCCGCGGACTCGAGCAGGCAGCGGTCACTCTCGAGGAGGTCTACTCTGCGCTGCCCATCCAGGAAACCCTGGTGCGGTGCGAACCCCTGGCCGGCCCCGACTGGTTCCTGACCGGCGGGTTCGAGGCCGGCTTCGATCCGGGGGGCGATTATCTCGATGCCTTCCCCTTCGGGAAGACCGGGTATGTCGTGGCCGTGGGGGATGTCTTCGGCGAGGGGTGGCAGACCGCCCTGCTGGTCGCGGCCATGCGGGTGGCCCTGCGCCTGCAGGTGCAGCGGGTTCCCGACCGTCCTGCCGACCATTTGGCCGAGGCCTTGCGCCACCACTTCCTCCAGGTGCGCAGCGTGGTCAAGCACATGGCATTCGGCCTGGGGCTGCTCGACCGACGCGACGGCCGTTTCGAGTGGGTGGGTGCTGGCATCTGCCCACCCTACCTCATCCGGAAGGGGGCCGGAGGGTATCTGCCGGTCCGCAACCCGCCCTTGGGCTCTTCGGTTCGGCGCCCGTTCCAGGTCCACCAGGAGACCCTGGGGCCGGGAGACACCCTCGTTCTCTATACCGACGGCTGGATCAAGACCCTGGACCGCCAGGGGCATCCCCTCGGGTTCGAAGTCTTCGCCGCCTGCCTGCTGCGGGCATGGCGGCCCGAGCCGGCCGCTATGGTCGAAGCCCTCCGTCAGGAGATCGTGCTGGCGGGGTTCGCCGATCGGGAGGGCGACGATCGGACCATCCTGATCCTGACCCGGGCAGACGCTCCGGCGCAGGGATTGGCCCATGGCTGACCGGCTGCCGACCGGACGGGCGGCCCGACTGCTGGGGGCGATTCTCGCTCTGCTGGTCATCTGGCTTCCCCTGGAACTCCTGTTCCTCTACGGGTTGCACCTGTCGCAGGAAGCCCTGCTCGAAGCCGTGGCGGCCCTGCATCAGCGCGAAATGGGGTATACCCTCCTGCGCTTCCGGCAACTGCTGAATCCGGCCACCGCTCTGACTCAGGTGTGGCGGATGGCGCAGGCGGCAGCCGCGGGGGCGCCAACCCCGGAGGGGTGGCGGCAGCGGATCATCTCGAACCTGGCGGTGCCCCCGGCCGCGTTCGATCTGTTCCTGACCGATGGCCGGACCATCCTGCCGCCCGCGCCCGGGTTCGATCCCGGGCCGCTCGCCGGTTTTCTGGCCACCTGCACCATGAAGGCGGAATCGACGGGCAGCGTCGCCGGCATGTTTGCCACCATGGTCCGGATGCGCCAGGACCTCGATTACGTCGGAAACGGGCGGTTCTCCACCTTCCGCTGGATCTCGCTGCCGACCTTTCCGGGGATTCCCAACCGCATCTTCGACCGGGCCTGGGTGGCGGACACGGTCTATTTCGGGGCGAACACGCCGCGCAACTCCTGGGCGGCGTTCGGTAGGGTGCCGGGGAGTCCCGGGTGGCGGTATCTGCTGACTTTCCACCGGGAGCATCTTCCCGACGCCGTCCTACAGGGAATCGCCCTGCAGGAAGCCCGCCGACAGGGAATGGCCGTTTCCCTCTTCCGACACGGAACCACCCGCAGCAACCCGGGAGACATGAGTCTGACCGGGCGCCAGACGGGGTCGGCCAGGGACGAGCCGGAGATCGGGGGATTGCGGCGCCAGGGTCGGGAGCTGGTGCTGACCGAATTCGACGAAAAACAGGGGATCCTGGAAGTGCGCGCCACCCTGCCCCTCGGCCTATGGACGGTCTGGGGTCTGGCCTGGGTCGCCAATCTGGCCCTGAGTCTGGCCGCGGCCGGGGTGGCCTGGCGGTGGATGGGCCCGGCGGCCGGCCACCGGTTGTCGGTCGGGCGGAGGCTGGGATGGGGAGTCATGATGGGCGCGGGATTCCCCCTTCTGCTGGCCCTGGTCATCAGCCAGGGCATGGTGGGAGCGCGATTCTTCCGCGACCTGCAAACCTCCCTCGTCGACATGGAACGAGGGCTCCGTGGCCTGGAAGAGGATTTTGACCGGTATCTCGCGCAGGTGGCCGTCGATTACCGTCGTCACATCCGGCGGTTCCCTTGCCCTTGGGACCCCATCCGCGGGGGGGCCTTGCTGGACCGGTTGATTGGCTTGCATCAGGCGGCGGCGTGCTACCTGATCCGGGCGGATGGGGAGCGCCTGGTAACCAGGGGCCCGTATTCCTGGGCTGCCTATCACATCTTTTGCATGCCCCCAGCGGCGCGGGAGGCATTCCTGTTGGAACGGATCCCGCGGGGCGCCTATCTTCTCCAGCACGAAATGGACATCATCGGGATGACCGCCTCCTCGGCCGCCGACGCCGACCGGGCCGTCCGCCGGCGGCTGTTCCGCGAGGGTCGCCGGGCGGGCAAGCTGGTCAACCCGGCCATCTTTTCGGTCATCTCCCGCATGCTCTGTCAGGCGGTCGACCGGCAATCTCCCATCAGCCCGAGCGATATCGAGGAATCGAAATCCGGCGTCCTGCTGAACCTCGTCCTGCAGGGCCGCGAACTGGAATTTCTCAACGATCTGCTGGCCCGTCTCGGCACCCTGGCCACCTTCCGGATGGCGGGCTTCGAAGGGATGTCCTTCGTCGATGTGGTGCGGGACCGGCAGGGAACGAGCCAACTGGTGGTGATGCTCTTCCACCGGGTCGCCAACCTGGCCGACCAGTTTCTGCGCCTGCGGTGCCGAGCCGTCCAGGGGGAAGCGCCCTATACCATGGGGGCGGTGGCCTTCGAAGCGCTCAAGGAGGACTACGGTCCCGCCCTGCCCTCCGAATTGGGCACCCTTCTGCGGTCGACGATCACCGAGATCGAGCACCCGGCCCAGGTCATCCCGCCGCCGTTCCCCCAGGGGCCGCAGTTGATCCTGGCCCGTCGCAGCGCCCGCCTGACTTCCCACATACTGGTGGCCACCCTGCCGGTACGCCACCTGCTGATCGGAGCGGAACGTCTGCAGCGCTGGTTCCATGTGGGGATGGTCCTGCTGCTTTTGTTGGGAGGCGGGGCGGCGGCGGTGCTCCGCCGGGTCTTCTTGGGACCACTGGCCGACCTTCGTTCCTGCGTCGGTGCGATGGGACGGGGGGAAACCACGACCGTCCGGGCCTCCGCCGCACTGGGGGAGATGGGAGTCGTCGCCGACCTCTTCCATCAGACCCTCGATCGACTGCGGCAGATGAACATCGCCCGCACGGTCCAGGAGAACCTGCTGCCCACCACGGGGATGCAGGTGGGCGGCTTTGCCCTGCGCGGGCAGTCGGTCATGATGTCGCAGGTCGGCGGCGACTATTTCGATCTGCTGCCTGCCGGCCCCGACCGCATCCTGGTGGTGGTCGGCGACGTGGCGGGGCATGGGTTGCCGGCGGCCATCGTCATGGCCATGCTGAAGTCCGGCCTGCTGGTGCTGGCGGCCGAGCCGATCGGCATCGACGAGATCGCCCGCCAGATGAACGAGACCCTGCTGCGGCTCCTGTCGCGGACCAAGATGATGACCGCCTTCCTGGGTCTGCTGCAGCCCTCCTCGGGTGCCCTGTCCTATACCAATGCCGGGCACAACTATCCCCTGCTCGTCTCTCCGGTGCAGGGCACCCGGTATCTCAAACAGATCAATCTTCCCCTGGGGTCCTTGAAAAACCGCTCCTATAAAAAAGACGATCTCGTCCTCGGGCCCGGGGACACCCTGGTCATTTGCACCGACGGGGTTCTCGAAGCCATGGGCCCCGACGGCAGCCTCCTCGGATACGATGGGTTCCGGGCCTGGTTCGACCCCGCTCCGCCGAGCGATCCCGACCTCGTCATCGCTACGGTCCTCGAACGGGTCGAGCAGGTCACCGGGCACGGGGCGCGCCAGGACGATCTCACCGTGCTGGTCATCTGCCGTTCCCCCCTTCCGGAGGCGGCGCTGGCCAAACCCGGTGTCCGCTCATGAACCTCGGGGAAGCGACTCGAGGTGGGGGGGTGCATCCGGAAAGGAAACATGGTATAGTGCCCTCGGAACCTCCGGGTTCCCATTCCTATGGAAAACGTGCGCATCGAAGATTTCACGACCAACAGCGTTTTGCTGGTTCCGTCGGGCTACCTGGAGCGCGACCTCGGGTCCGCGATCAAGACCGCGGTCAAGACCGTGCTCGAACAGGGCAACAAGAACGTGGTCATCTCCTTCGCCGAGGTCAACCGGGTCAACAGCCTCGGGATGAGCGAACTGATCGATACCTTCGATCTGATCGACAACGCCGGCGCGGAGATGTGGTTCGTGGATGTCCGCAACGATCTGCGGGCCATCCTCGAAGCCGCCGGCCTGCTCAATCTGGTCAGCCAGATCCTGACCATGGAGGAGGCGCGCCGCGCCCTGACCTGATCGGCCGGCCGTTTTTTCCCACGGAGTCTTCTCCGGGGGAGTGTCTCTTTTCCTCTCGTCTCCCCGATGGGATGAGGCTGTTGCCTGAATCCGATTTTCGGGCTGTCGGTACACAGCGCCCTTGATCGGGAGCGTGGCTGCCCGCAGACCGTACAGGAAAGATGGCCGTTTTTAGCATTCGTGCAACAGCCTCTGGGATCTCCTGGCCAAGCCCCAGGATTCAAGGTCTGCCGTCGTCCTCGCCACGTATGCCCCCCGAACGGCAGGAGGGGGGAAGGGGGGCGCGGGCGCCATGGAGGGCGTTCCCCGCGGATCCGTCAACGGTCCGGGACGTTCTCCTGCAGCTCCTGGAGCCAGACGGTGGCTTCGGCGTCGCTGGGCGCCCGCCAGTCGCCCCGCGGGGAAAGTGACCCGCCCGATCCCACCTTGGGCCCGTTGGGCACGCACGACCGTTTGAACTGCGACGGTGATCCGAAGAACCTCTTTAGGAACACCCCCAACCATTTCTTGATGGTCGCCAGATCGTAGGCGTGCCGCTGCCCGGGCGGCAGGTCGGCTGGCCAGGTGCCCGCCCGGGCATTGGCCCAGGCCTGATGGGCCAAAAATGCCACCTTGCTGGGGCGGAACCCGAACCGGGTCACGTAGTAGATATGGAAGTCCTGGAGGTCATAGGGACCGACGATTTCTTGGGAACTCTGCGCTGGTTGGCGGCTCGCGCCCTTCCCACGCCGGGAGGGGCCGGGCACCAGTTCGGGGGAGATCTCCGTCTCGAGGATCGATTGCAGCACGGGAGCGGCCTCTTTCCCGCACTGGCCGGTAACGAGCACCCACCGGATCAGGTGCTGGACGAGGGTCTTGGGCACCGAGGCGTTGACGTTGTAATGCGACATGTGGTCGCCGACCCCGTAGGTGCACCAGCCGAGGGCCAGTTCACTGAGGTCGCCGGTGCCGAGCACCAGCGCTCGGTGCTG
>CALLCO010000125.1 GCA_937998695.1 Candidatus Ozemibacteraceae bacterium | reverse complement strand
TGCCACCGAAGCCCAGGTGCTGGCCGAGATCGCCCGCCTCAACGCCGACCCCGCCATCCATGGCATCCTGGTGCAGGTTCCCCTCCCCTCTCAGATCGACCAGTCCCGCGTGATGCACGCCATCGATCCCCGCAAGGACGTCGACGGCTTCCACCCCGTCAACGTTGGCAAGCTGACCATGGGCGACGACACGTTCTTCCCCTGCACCCCGCTCGGCTGTCTCGAACTGCTCAGTCGGTATGACATTTCGGTCAAGGGGAAGCGCGCCCTCGTCATCGGCCGCAGCAACATCGTCGGCAAGCCCGTCGCCCTGCTGCTGCTGCGGGAACATGCCACCGTGACCATCGCCCACTCCCGCACCGTCGACCTGCCCGGCGAGGTTGCCCGTGCCGACATCGTCGTGGCCGGCCTCGGCAAGCCACGCTTCGTACAGGGCGCCTGGCTGAAGGAAGGCGCCGTCGTCCTCGACGTCGGCATCAACCAGATCCCCCACCCCGAGCTGCCGGGCAAGACCAAGCTGGTCGGAGACGTCGATTTCGAGACCGCCCGCGACCGGGCCAGCTTCATTACCCCTGTGCCCGGCGGCGCCGGGCCCATGACCATCGCCATGTTGCTTCACAACACGCTCAAAGCGCGCCGCCTGCTCCTCGGGGCGCCCTGATGACATCCTTCCGGAGGAACCGCACCGTGAACCACGACGTCCTGCTGATGACCCCCGGGCCGGTCGCCCTCGATTCCGAGATCCTGCTGGCCGGGGCCCAACCCCTCAAGCATCACCGCACCAACGATTTCGCGCCTTTGTATGCCGATTGTGTGGCGAAGTTGAAGCGGCTGTTCAAGACGAAGCACCATCTCTTCTTGACCCACTCCTCGGGAACGGGCGGCATGGAAACCGCCATCGCCAACCTGTTCAACCCCGGCGAGAAGGTGCTGACCGTCGAAACCGGCGCGTTCGGCGAGCGGTTCACCCAGATCGCCCGCGCTTTCCGGCTCGAGGCCATTCCCCTCAAATACCCCTGGGGCCACGGAGCCAAGGTCGCCGACATCGAAAAGATGCTGAACCGGCATCCCGATATTAAGGGCGTCACCGTCACCTTCAACGAGACTTCGACCGGCGTCCACAACCACCTCGAACCGATCGGGAACCTGCTGCGCGACCGCGGCGTGCTGTTCATCACCGATGGGGTGTCGGGCATCGGCGCCCTGCCGTTCGACATGGACGGCTGGCACGTCGACTGCGCCATCAGCGCTTCGCAGAAAGGCTTCCTCGCCCCTCCGGGGGTCGGCATGGTCGCCCTGTCCGAGAAAGCCTGGGCCAAGGTGCAACAGGTCGAGTGCCACGGCTTCTACTTCGATCTCAAGCATTATAAGAAGAACCAGGACCTGGCCATCCCCAGCTACCCCTGGACCCCCGCCATCTCGGTCATGTTCTCCCTGCACAAGGCCCTCCAGCGCATCGAAGCCCTGGGCATGGACAAGGTCTGCGCCCACTACGCCAAGCTGGGCAACGGCCTGCGCGCCGCCCTCGGCGCCCTCGACCTGTCGATCTTCACCCAGCCCGACGTGCGTTCGAACGTGCTGACCGTGATCAATGCCCCGGCCGGCATCCATCCCTCGAAGATCGTCAAGGAGATCCGCGACGGCTATGGCGTGTTGATCGCCGGCGGCCAGGGTGAGATCACCGACAAGGTGTTCCGCATCACCACGATCGGCACCATCGGCGAGAAGGAGATCATCGCCACGGTCGGGTTGCTCGAGCTGGCCCTGTTGAAGCTCGGCTATCTGAAAGAAGTCGGGAAGGGCGTCACCGCCGTCCTGCAGAGTTTCGCCACCGCCCGCTGACCAGCGGGCATCGACAAAGGAGGAAAGAATGAAGCACACCCCGTTGAGCGCGGTTCACGAGAAGATGGGCGCGCGCATGGTCGAGTTCGCCGGTTTTGCCATGCCCGTGCAGTACACGGGCATCATCGAGGAGCACACGGCCGTCCGCACCAAGGCGGGCCTGTTCGACCTCTTCCACATGGGCGAGTTCTGGCTGACCGGGCCCGACGCCCTGAAGAACGTGCAGAAGGTGGTCACCCAGGACGCCGAGGCCCTGTCCGACCGGCAGATCGCCTACACGCCGATGTGCCGCCCCGACGGGTCGATCGTCGACGACCTGCTCGTCTACCGCTGGAACGCCGAAAAGTTCCTGCTCGTGGTCAACGCCTCGAACATGAAGAAAGACTTCGACTGGATCAAGTCGCAGCTGTCGGGTACCTACGAGTTCGAGGACCATTCGGACCGCACCGGCCTGATCGCCATCCAGGGGCCGAATGCCCAGGAGATCCTGCAGAAGCTGACTCGGCAGAATTTGAAGGCGATCAAATACTATTGGTTCACCACCGGCAAGGTGAACGGCGTCGAGATGATCATCAGCCGCACCGGCTACACGGGGGAAGATGGCTTCGAGCTCTATTTCCCCGCCGAGAAATCCGAGATGATGTGGCAGGCCCTGCTCGAGGCCGGCAAGGATCACGGCCTGGTGCCGGTCGGTCTTGGCGCCCGCGACACCCTGCGCCTCGAAGCACGCCTGATGCTCTACGGCAACGATATCAGCGACCAGACGACGCCGATCGAGGCCAACCTCGACTGGACCGTCAAGTTCGCCAAGGGTCCTTTCAACGGTTCCGAGGTGCTCAAGAAGCAGAAGGAGGCCGGTACCACCAAGACCTTGGTCGGATTCGAAATGGGCAAGGGCCCTGCCCCCCGACATGGCTATGCGATCTTCAGCCAGGGCAAGAACGTCGGTGAGGTTACCTCGGGCACCATGTCGCCGACCCTGCAGAAGAACATCGGCCTTGGGTACGTGCCGCCCACCCTGAAGGCGATCGATTCGACGTTCGAGGTCGAGATTCGCGGCAAAATGTATCCGGCGAAAGTCATTCCCACCCCCTTCTACACAAGGAAAAAAGACAAATGAGCCATTCCCACCTGCACACGGTCGATCCCCAGATTTTCGAAATCGTCAAGCGCGAGCGGCATCGCCAGATGTCGCAGATCGAGCTGATCGCCTCCGAGAACTTCGTGTCGGAGGCCGTCCTCGAAGCCCTCGGTTCCGTGCTGACCAACAAGTATGCCGAAGGCTACCCAAGCAAGCGGTATTACGGTGGCTGCGAAGTGGTCGACGAGGCAGAAGAGCTGGCCCGTGACCGCGCCAAGAAGCTGTTCGGCGCCGACCACGCCAACGTGCAGCCCCACTCCGGCAGCCAGGCCAACCTGGCCGTCTACATGTCGGTGCTGCAGCCGGGCGACACCTTCCTGGGCATGAACCTGCAGAACGGCGGCCACCTAACCCACGGCAGCCCGGTCAACTTCAGCGGCATATTGTACAAAGTGGTTCCATACGGCGTCGACGACAAGACCGAGACGATCGATTACGACGCCCTCGAGAAGATGGCCGTCGAGCACAAGCCGAAGATGATCATGGCAGGGGCCTCGGCGTACCCGCGGATCATCGATTTCGCCCGGTTCCGGCAGATCTGCGACAAGGTCGGGGCGGTCTTCGTCGTCGACATGGCGCACATCGCCGGCCTGGTCGCGGCGGGGCTGCACCCCAGCCCGGTCCCCTACGCCGATTTCGTGACCAGCACCACCCACAAGACCCTGCGCGGGCCGCGCGGCGGCATGATCCTGTGCAAGGAGAAATACGCCAAGCAGCTCGACAAGCTGATTTTCCCCGGCATCCAGGGGGGGCCGTTGATGCACGTGATCGCCGCCAAGGCGGTTGCCTTCCATGAGGCGCTGCAGCCCTCCTTCAAGGACTACCAAAAAAAGATTCTGGCCAATGCGGCAGCCCTGGCCAAAGAGCTGCAGGACAAGGGTTTCCGGCTGGTTTCGGGCGGCACCGACAACCACCTGATGCTGGTCGACCTGCGCCACAAGAACATCACCGGCAAGGCGGCCGAGAAGGCCCTCGATGCGGCCGGCATCACCGTCAACAAGAACACGATCCCCAACGACCCGCAGTCGCCGTTCGTCACCTCGGGCCTGCGGCTGGGCACCCCGGCCGTCACCACCCGCGGCTTCGACGTCGCGGCCATGGGCGAGGTGGCCGGCCTCATCGAGCGCGGCATCGCCGCCCCCGAGGATGCCGAGAACCTGAAGAGCGTGAAGGCGGACGTGCGCAAGCTGTGCGACCGCTTCCCCTTCTACCGGCTCGACTGAGAACGGCGCCCCCACGGATGGCCCGGAGTCGGGGCAAAGTCCTTTGGTGGCGCCCCGTCCGAACGACCCCGGCGCGCCGCGCGCGCCGCACCTGAAAGTACAAAACGACAAGTCTGGACAAAGGAGAACAACATGGTTCCGAGCAACTGCAAATACACCAAGGATCACGAGTGGGCGAGGCTGGAGGGCGAAAAGGTCGTGGTCGGCGTGACCGATTTCGCCGCCAAGCAGCTGGGTGACATCGTGTTCGTCGATATCCCGCAGCTGGGCACCAAGGTCGAGGCCGGCAAGACAATGGGCGTGATCGAATCGGTGAAGACCGTTTCCGACATGTATGCCCCCGTCAGCGGCAAGGTCGTGGCCCGCAACGAGGCGATCGAGGGGGATCCCGCCCTGGTCAACCAGGACCCGTTCGGGAAAGGCTGGATCGCCGAGATCGAGCTGGCCAACCCCGCCGAGTTTGACCGCCTGATGACCCCCAAGGAATACGAGGAGCACGTGGCCACATCCGGCCACTGATCGAACAGGCGACCGAGCGGAGGAAGCATGTCCAGTTACGTTCCCAACACCGATCTCCAGGTCAAGGAGATGCTGGCGACGATCGGCGTGGGCTCGATCGACGAGTTGTTCGCCGAGATCCCGGCGAGCGTGCGGCTGAACCGGCCGCTCTGCCTGCCCAAGGGCCTCAGCGAGCCCGAGACGGTGCGCAAGCTCACCGATCTGGCCGAGCAGAACATCTCCACCGCGGAGGCGGTTTCCTTCCTGGGGGGCGGCGTGTATGACCATTACATCCCCGCCGCCGTCAACCATCTGCTGCTGCGCGGCGATTTCTTCACCGCCTACACCCCCTATCAGGCCGAGGTCTCCCAGGGCACCCTGCAGGCGATCTACGAGTTCCAGAGCCTGATGTGCGGCCTCACCGGCATGGACCAGGCCAACGCCTCGATGTACGAAGGCGGCACCGCTCTGGCCGAAGCCGTGGCCATGGCGCAGACCCAGACCGGTCGCCACCGGGTGCTGCTGCCCGAAACGGTCCATCCCGAGTACCGTCTGGTCACCGAATCGTTGCTGCCCAGCCTAGGCGCCAAGCTGGTCTCGGTGCCCATGGAGGACGGGGTGACCGATCTCGCCCGCCTCGCTGAGAAACTCGACGACCAGACCGCGGCGGTCGTGGTGCAGTATCCCAACTTCTTCGGTCGCATCGAGGAGCTCGACGAGATCTCCGCCGCCGCCAAGCGGGTGGGGGCCATGCTCGTCGTGGTGGCCAACCCGCTGGCCCTGGGCCTGCTGAAGCCGCCCGCCGAGTTCGGCGCCGACATCGTCTGCGGCGAGGGGCAACCCCTGGGCATCCCGATGAGCTACGGCGGCCCGTCCCTGGGCTTCCTGGCGGCCAAGACCGCCCTGCTGCGCAAGATGCCCGGCCGCATCGCCGGCTGCACCCGCGACGTCCGCAACCAGCGCGGATTCGTCCTGACCCTGCAGGCCCGCGAACAGCACATCCGGCGCGAGAAGGCGACCAGCAACATCTGCAGCAACCAGGCCCTGATGGCCCTGAGCGCGACGATCTACCTGTCGCTGCTCGGCGAACACGGCGTGCGCACGGTGGCGCGCCAGTGCTTCCAGAAGGCGCACTACCTGCGTCGGGAACTCGAGAAGGTGCCGGGGCTGTCCTTCCCCTTCCACGGGCCCTTCTACCATGAGTTCGTGGTCAAGATCCCCGGGGCGAAGAAGGTGCTCGACAAGATGGCCAAAGAAGGCGTCTTCGCCGGCATCGCCCTGCAGCGCTGGTATCCGGCCCTGGCTGACTGTGTCCTGGTCGCGGTGACCGAAAAACGGACGGTGGAGGAGATGAATCTCTACTGCCAGCTCCTGGGAGGGCTGCTCGCATGAACTTCCCCGAACCCCTCATTTTCGAGATGAGCCAGCCGGGAACCACCGGCTTCACCCTGCCCGAACTCGGTTTCGACGAGATCGACCCCGCCGATCACATCCCGGGCAAATTCCTGCGCACCACCCTGCCCTTGCCCTCGGTGTCGGAGATCGACGTGGTGCGGCATTTCACGCGCCTGTCGCGGAAGAACCACGCCATTGACGTCGGTTTCTATCCGCTCGGCTCGTGCACGATGAAATACAACCCCAAGGTCAACGAGGACATGGCACGCCTGCCCGGCTTCGCCGCCCTCCACCCCTACCAGCCCGAGGCCACGGTGCAGGGCGCTCTCGCCCTGATGAAGGATCTCGAATACGCCCTCTGCGAGATCACCGGCATGGACGCCTTCACCTTGCAGCCGGCGGCCGGGGCCCACGGCGAAATGACCGGTCTGTTGCTGATCAAGGCCTACCACTATCAGAAGAAGAACAAGAAGACGAAGGTCCTGATCCCCGATGCCGGGCATGGCACCAACCCCGCCTCGGCCGCGCAGTGCGGGTATGAAGTGGTCACCATCAAATCCGATGCCCACGGCGGCGTCGACCTGGACGATTTGAAGGCCCACCTCGGGCCGGAAGTCGCCGGCCTGATGCTGACCAATCCCAACACCCTCGGCCTGTTCGAACCCAACGTCGAGAAGATCGCCGAGCTGGTCCACGCCGTCGACGGCCTGCTCTACTACGACGGCGCCAACCTCAACGCGATCATGGGCTGGACCCGGCCCGGCGACATGGGTTTCGACGTCATGCACGTCAACCTCCACAAGACGTTCAGCACGCCGCACGGCGGCGGCGGTCCCGGGGCCGGTCCGGTCGGGGTGAAGAAGCACCTCGAAGCGTTCCTGCCCTGCCCGCGCATCGCCTTCGACGGGAAGAAATACAAGGTCGTGGCCAAGGCCAAGGGCTCGATCGGCGCCATGCGGACCTTCGCCGGCAGTTTCGGTGTGCTGGTGCGGGCCTACACCTACATCACCCAGCTCGGCGCCGAAGGGCTCAAGGAAGCCAGCTCGCATGCGGTGCTCAACGCCAACTACCTGATGGCGCGGTTGAAGAAGCATTTCCTGCTGCCCTATGACCGGTTCTGCAAGCACGAGTTCGTGTTGTCGGGCAAACCGCAGGCGGCCAAAGGCATCAAGACGCTCGATATCGCCAAGCGCCTGCTCGATTACGGGTTCCACGCCCCGACCGTCTACTTCCCGCTCATCGTCGAGGAGGCGATCATGATCGAGCCGACCGAGACCGAGAGCAAAAAAACCCTCGACGCCTTCGTCGAAGCCCTCGAAAAGATCCTGCACGAGATCGAGACCACCCCCGACCTCGTGAAAAACGCCCCCCACACCACCCCGGTGGGTCGCCTGGACGAAGCCCTGGCTGCGCGCAAGCCGGACATCAACTTCTTCCAGCGCCCGGCCGGGTGATGGCGAGAGGGCAGCTCCCCTCCCCCACCCTGCTGTCGGTTCCAGCGGCGGCAGGGTGGGGAACCCCTCAGGCCGAACTTTCCCTGAGTCCCAAGCCCAGATCCACGGGGTCGTTCGCTTCTTCTCCTGGTTCCCCGAACTCTCAGGGCTCTTTTTTCGGGTTCTCTTCTTTCCCTCATTTCCCTCATTTCCTTCACTTCCCCACTTTTCCAATAGCACAAAGGGCTTTTCTCCTTTCTCTCCAGCCATTGCCCAAGGGGCCACGTGTCCTTGGCCCCGGACCGGCCGCCCCTTCTCCCTTTTTTCCTATTCTCCTTCCGTCCCGGTTCTTCGGAATTCCGCCTCGTTTCCTCCCTCGTCCTGTTCGCCAGCCAGCAGCACAAGGCAGTATCGCATGACCACCCCACCCCTTTCTCCTGCGACCATCCGGCTTCCCGACGAGATCCACCAGTTGCTCGCCGAGATCCTCAGCTTCTTCCGCAAGGAAAAGGAGGACCCCGGCGAGATCTGGATGGTGGGCGGCACGATCCGTGACCTTCTGTTGGGCCGGGGAAAGGTCTTCGACCTCGACCTGGCCGTCAGCCGCAGCCCGATCGGGCCGGCGCAGCGGGTCGCCCGCGGCCAGAGCGCGGGGTTCGTCGTCCTCGACAAGGAGCGGGAGGTGGCGCGGGTCGTCAAATCGTTGCAGGGAGAGATCGTGACCGTCGATTTCGCCCGCTACCGGGCTCCCACCATCGACGAAGACCTGCGCGACCGCGACTTCACCATCAATGCCATCGCCATCAAGCTCGACTGGCCCCTTCTCGAGCGCAACCTTCCCATCTACGACCCCCTGGGGGGGGTGGCCGACCTGCGGGCACGCATGGTACGGCCCTGCTCCGACCACCTGTTCCGGGAAGACCCCCTGCGGATTCTGCGGGCCTATCGGTTCGGCGCCACCCTCGGGTTCGCGTTCGATCCCAACCTCGAAACCCTCATCGTGCGCGACGTGCACCTGCTGAAAGCCGTGTCGAGGGAACGGATCCGTGACGAGTTTTTCAAGGTGCTGTCGGCCCCCGACAGCCACCGGTGGTTGCGGTCGATGGCCCAGACCGGGGTGCTGCGTGAGATCCTGCCCGAATTCGAGGCCACCCGCGGGATCACCCAAAACGACTGGCATCATCTCGATGTCTTCGACCACACCTTGCTGACCCTCGAAAAATTCGAAGAACTTCTGGGAAAATCTCCTCCACGGTCTGAAAACACCGGAGAGACTGGAGAAACCACAGCTCCTGCCGGGCATCCGATGGCCATCCTGCGGGCTCCGCCCCGCCGGTGGTCGAAAGTCGCCGCCTTCCTGGACGAGCCCATTTCCGGTAGCCGCACCTACCTCGAGCTCTTCAAATTCGGCTGCCTCCTGCACGATATCGGAAAGCCTGCCTGCCGCAAGGTTGTTCCTGTCCCCAACGGCAAAGGCAAGGTTGAAACCGCACCGAAACCAGGCCGGGGTGGCAGAAGCCTCCCTGGCCTGCCCGAGCCAGATGCGGGCAAGCTGGCGAACGGCAATCAGGCGCACGTTCCAGGCGAGACGACCGCCGCCGACGGGCGCGTCGTTTTCCACGGCCACGAGATGGAAGGCTGCAAGATGGTCAAGCCGATCGGCGATGCGTGGAAACTGTCGGTGAACGAGATCGCCTTCCTGCAGAAAGTGGTCAAGAACCACATGCGGCCGGGAGTCATCTTGCAGGAACTTGACCAGAAGCCTGAAAGCGCCCGCACCCAGGAACGGGACCGCCTCCTTTTCCGTTTCTTCAGCGAAACAGGCAGGGACGGGGTCGGCATCGCCTTGATGTCCCTCGCCGACCGCCTGTCGGCCCGGGGAACCCAGCAGGATGAAGACCTGGACCGCTTTGCCGCCGGTATCGGCGGATTCATCGACAGCTTCTACCAGCAGACCGAGAACGCCCGGCTGCCGGTACTGCTGACCGGCAACGATCTGATCACCCAATTCCGGTTGTCACCGGGCCCTCTATTCAAGGAGATCCTAGGCGCTCTCAAGGAAGCCCAGGCCCTTGGGGAGGTGCAAACCCGCGACCAAGCCGTCGAGTTTGTTTCCCGTTTCCTCAGCCAGCGAAAAGGCTGAGGCAACGGGGGAGGCTATGAAATAGCCAAAATTCCGGCGGTTCTTGCCCGGGCAGCCGGTCGTGACCCTCTGTTGAAAGTATCACGGGGAAAGGTTCATGGGTTCATCGCCGATTTCCCAATGGTTTCATGGCTGACGAAGGTAGTGCCTGCATGTGGGTGGTGACGGAATGGGGCATGTCGCCTGCGTTTGCACCTGGCGCCTTGATGGGCAAGTGCAATAGCATGGCTGCCCTGTTGTGCCCATAGGTGCGTGGAATTTGATTTGACCAGCAATGCTGGGAGGGAGCTGAAAGGTTTTACCTTGGTTGAGTTCGATTTCTCTGAGAAGCTGTCACGAAATGATCGAACAGATAGTCTTCCCGCATTAGGAGATTATCGGTGCTCGTGCGTTTTTGGAAAGAGTCGTCTTCCTTGAAAACATTGATGTGAGGAGGTTCGCGATGTCGATGGCCTGTGGAGGAAGACTTCGTTGCGGGGGGTGGAGGGTATCCCCTCTGATAATGGGAATTCTCGCTGCCCTAGCAGGTGGGATGGTGTGGGGAGAACCCCCAGGACAAGAGAATGGCGGGACCTGGTATCGAGTCGTACTTGGCGGGATGTCCACCGTCGTGAACTGCACAACCTTGCGCCTGAGGGAAGGGCCGGGTCTCGATCGCCGGATCCTGGGGGAGGTCCCGGCGGGGACCTCGCTCAATGTCGTGGGGCGCCAGGGAGAATGGGCCAAGGTTGTTCACCAAGGCAGGGTGGTCTATGCCCATACCGATCATCTACGATTCGAGGAAGGTTCGGACCGCGAACAGGGCACCTTGAATGTGCGGCGAACTCCGAGCCTGGATGGAGCTGTGATCGGACATCTTCATGCCGGAGAACGAATCCAAGGTACCGCGACAGGTGGTGATTGGGTGAAAATCTCGTATCAGGGATCGCCCGCGTATGTATTTGCTGCCTTTCTGCAAGCAGAAGGAGGAGCGGTCGACCCGGTTCCGCCCCCTCCTACCACGCCAGGCACGGATCCCAGCTCTGGGCCTGAACCTCCTCCGGTTCAGCCGCCTCCGCCAGCCGAAACCCAGGTACCTGACGATGCCGAAGAAAATCCCGACGCCAGCCTCA
>CALLCO010000124.1 GCA_937998695.1 Candidatus Ozemibacteraceae bacterium | reverse complement strand
CCGCGGGCGCCACGGAGGGCGCTCCGCCGCGGGCCCGACCCCCAGGAGGGGGGGAGTGGACCGCGGGCGCCACGGAGGGCGCTCCGCCGCGGGCCCGACTGCCCCTCGCCCACCTCCTGAAGCGGCCTGGCGTCTCGCTGGCCGACGTCGAGCGGTTCCTGCCCGAGGGGCTCGCTCTCGATCCGTTGGCTCGTCTCGAACTGGAAGCCCGCATCCGGTATGCCGGCTACCTCGCCCAGGAACAGCGCGAAATGGCCCTGCGCCAAGATATGGCGGCCGTGCCGCTGCCCGCCGACCTGCTGGCCGACCTGCCCGCCGGCCTGTCGATGGAAGCTCGGCTGAAGATCCGGGCGGCGGCTCCCCGCACGGTGGGCGACCTGTCCCGGGTGCCGGGCGTGCGGGCGTCCGACGTGGCGCTGATCCTGATGGCGGTGCGCCGGCGGAGCGGCTGAGCCGCCCCGGCGGGAAGGAGATTCCGACATGCCGTTTCTCGACCATCTCCCCGAGTGGCTGGACCGCCTCGGCCTGGTTCTCCCGCCCGGTACTCACGACCGGCTGGAGACCCTGTGCGCCACGATGACCGCCGATCCTCTCTATCCGAGCGTGTCGAAGATCAGCGATCCCGCCGAGATCGCCACCAAGCACATTCTCGACAGTCTGGCTCCGCTCGCGCTCGACCTGCCCTGCTGGCGGGGGATGCGGGAAAGCCCCGTCCCCTCGTCGACTGCGGCGTCTACCCCCGCTTTCGGCGGCCGGCGCCGGCGGTTGGTCGATCTGGGCACGGGCGGCGGCTTCCCCGCCCTGCCGCTCGCCATCGCCCTGCCCGCGGTCGAGGTGTGGGCGGTCGATGCCAAAGGCAAGGCGGTCGATTTCGTGGCCCGCATGAAGGAGGGCGTCGGCGTGGGCAATCTCCAGCCCCGCCTGGCGCGGGCCGAGGAGTTGGGGCGCGAGAAAGGGGCTCGCGAAGGGTTCGACCTCGTCGTCTGCCGGGCTCTCGCCGCCGTGCGGGTCCTGCTCGAATACTGCCTGCCGCTGGTGCGTGTCGGGGGGCATGTTCTGCTCTACAAGGGCCCCACCTTTGAGGCGGAGCTCGCCGAAGCGGGAAAGGCCTGCCAGGTGCTGGGGGTGCGACAGGACGAGATCACCGTCGATGTCCTGCGCCCGCCGGCCCTGCCCTTCGAGCGAGGGTACGTGCTGATCGCCAAGCGACGGCCGACGCCCGAAGCGTATCCCCGTCGGAACGGCGTGCCCGCGTCCCGTCCCTTGTGATGCAGGTTTACCGCCGTTTCCTCGCCCACCATCCACGTGGCGGGAACCTCGAAGAAGACGTGGAGGCGGGCCAGAGATGATGCCGTCAGGGCGGGGAATCGAGCACGAGAGGGTTTATCCGATGCTGGCCGGGGTGGCGACCTGCTGGCTGGCCGTCGTCACCTGGCAGGAAGGGCGCCGTTGGTCGGCCGCGGGGTACGCCTTGATGGGACTGGCCATCGTCGGAGCGGCCCTGTACGGGCCTCCGTGAAACAGCCATCCCCTGTCGAAATCGTTCGTCAGGCCTCGTCCTTTCATCGGTGGGGGGCGCGCCTGGGGTCCATCCTGCTTCGCGGGCTCGGTTTCATCGGGCTGCCCGTGTTGCTGGCCTACGGGTTCTGGGGGTGGTTCGCCGCGGACTGGGCCCGGGAAGAATTCGTGAGGCGGCGCCAGGATATGCGGGATCTGCTGAACCGCGTGGCGGCGGTAGGGAATCTGCGCAAACGGCTCGAGGACAAGCTCGGGCGCCTGGCCCGGGTTTCCCTTCCCCTGCGGGTGATCGCGGAACGGGCCGCCCGCCTCGAAGGCAGCGAGGCCGGGGCGGTCGAGCTCTCCCTGTTCGATCGCGCTGGGCGGATGATAGCCTTGCCCGGGCGCCCCGCACGGCCCCGCCGGATCGCGGAGCGGTTCCTGGCCTTGGTACGGGAAGTGGCCCAATCAGGGGTTTCCCCGTCCACTGAGGCATCGGGCCTGGCTGCCACCTTTTGCGGCAATCCGGCTGGGGCGGCCCTGCTGGGGCAGGCTCCCGGGGCCCTGATCGACCTGCTGAATGGCGATCAGCGCACGTTTGCCGGCTGGTGGCCGCTGCGGGCGGGTTCCCCGACGGGGGGAGCCCCGCCGGGCTTCCTGCTCGCCCTCGTCCATCGGGGCGCGGTGGGCAGGGAAGCCCTGATGGATCGGGCGGTCACCGAAGTGGGCCGGTTGGTGGCCGACCGCTACCTAGTGGGATGGATCCACCCCGCCGACCCCGGGCGCCTTCGCCCGAGTGGACGGTCCTGGCCCGCCGGAGTCACTGCCGCTGTTTCCGCCTCGGTGAACGGCCGGGCGGACTTCCAGGTGGGTGGCCAACACGGGATCTTCGTCACTACTCCGGACGGGGAGATCCTGTGGGCCCTCGAGCAGGAGGCACCGGCCCCCGTGGCCTGGCCTCCCGTGGTGTTCGGCCTGACGGGGATCCTGGGTCTTCTGGTGTTCTGCGGGCTGTCGGGGGGATTCGGTTCAGCTCCCTTTGGCGTGCGCGGCAAGCTGGTCTGGCTGATGCTGGTGGCGGGCGGCGCCCCGTTGGGCGTGTTGGTGCTGACCTCCTTGATCGATCGGCGGGACCGGGAAGTCAATGCCCTGGAACGGGTGCAACGGGAGGATTTGCGGGGTCTGTCCAGGATCGACCGGGGCTTCCTGGTCTGGACCCGCCAGAATCTGCGTCCCTATGAACAGCTCGAGCGGCGGTTGCGCCGGGCGCCCGCCGCGAAGGTGGCCAGCGAGGTGGCGGGGCTGTTCCGGCCCCGTTTGCGTCGCGGCACGATGGCTCTGCAGGAATTCATCGCCATCGACGAGCGGAACCGGTTGCTGGCCTGGGGGGCGGCCGGGGGGCCGACCGTGCGCAAGCCGCCGCGGTTCATCATGGAACTTGCCATGCAGAGTCTGCACTATCACCGGAAGGGCTCCTTGAAGGAGGCTGGCTTGGATCTGCCGATCGAGGAAGCCGAGAAAGTTGCCAAGACAGGCCGATGGAGGATCGCTCGGGGGGGGACCGTCATGGAAGTGCTGGGCCAGCCGATTCTCTTCTATCTTGGGCTGGCCGGGGGAAGAATTCCCACTTCCCTTTTCCTGGCGCTCCACGATGGCCGTTTGGTGCAACGCCGCTTTCTGCGAGAACAAGCGCGGCGCTGGCGGAGTGTCACCCCCACCTCGCTGCGATTTTTTGCCCTGCCGGGGCCGACCGACCGGGCAGTGACCACCATTCCCCCTCTCCGGCCGGAAGCTCTTGGAATCTTGGCTCCCATGCGCGATCTGGCCCTCTCTACCGGCTTGCCCCAACATCGGCGTCTGACCTTGGGAGGTCAGGACTGGCTGATCACCGGGGCGACCGGCCAGCACGTCACGGGCTATGTTCTGTTCGTGGCCCGCCCTGCGGCCGAGATCGACGCCGTGACCCGCCGCCTCGACCAGCGTCTGGCCCTGCTGGCGGCGATTCTCCTCGCGTTAGGAGTGGGGGCGGCGATGCTGGCGGGCCGGGCCCTCCTGCGGCCGTTGCGCACCTTGCAGACCGGTCTGGCTGCCATGGAGCGCCAGGAGTTCCGGGCCAGGTTGCCGGTCCAGACCGGGGGAACGCTCGAACTGCAGCGTTTGCAGGAGCGGTTCAACCTGGTCATGGCCGATCTTGAGGATCTGCAGGTCGCCCGGACGGTGCAGGAGGGGCTGGCTCCCGCGGCCCCTTTGTCAGGGCCTGGCTGGCGGTTGGGGGGACGATGCGTGGTGGCCGCCCGCCTGGGCGGGGATTTCCTCGATTGGTTCACCGACGCGGCCGGCAATGTCTGGCTGGCCATCGGTGATGTGGTTGGACACGGGGTTCCCGCCGCCTTGGTGGCCGCCACCGCCAAGGCCGAGCTGGCCATGCACGTCCGACCGGGAAGCTCTCCGTCGGAGGTGCTGCAGGTGATGCACCGGGGCTTCCTGCGCAATGCCGGTCGGTTCCGGCCCATGACCTTCTGGCTCGGCCGCCTGGTGCCAGGAACCCGCACCCTCGAGTTTGCGGCGGCGGGTCACCCCTATCCGGTGTGGCTGCCCACCGGGGGGGGGGCCTGCGATGTGGGCCAGCCCAGCGTTCCCCTGGGGGCGATGACCCGGCCGCGCCTCCATGGAGGCTCCCTCGACCTGTCGTCGGGCGGTCGCCTGGTGCTGTTTTCCGACGGCCTGATCGAGGCCCCGTCGCCGCCTGGGGCAATCCTTGGCTACGAGCGGTTCCACCGGCTCCTGGAAGAGGGCCGTTCTTTGGAGCTCGGAGCATTCTTGACCATGGCGTTTGACCAGGTGGCCGCCTGGAGCGGTTCGGCGGTGCCGGCCGACGATCAGACGCTTATCGTGCTCGATCTCGACCCGCAGGCCCGCGCGACTACCCCAGGGGCCGATCCCGCCGATCGGTCCCTTCCCGACCGGGCCGTCCTGGTGCAGGAGGCGATGGCATGAGCTGGGAACGGCGGCTGATCGCGGGCGGCTTGCTGGTGGTCGCTCTGGCCATCGGCTGGGGGTGGGGCTGGTGGCGGGCCCAGACCCGCCGGGAGGCCGCCGCCGACCGGCTGCGCCGTCTTCTGCAGGAGGCCGAGGTGCGGGCCCAACCGGGCCGGCTGTTCGAACCCCGGATGCGGGCCATCGTCCGTCGCTGTCTGGGAGCCCGCTTCGATGACGCGTTAGCGGCCGATCTGCGGCGTTTGAACCCGCACCGGCTGTCGGTCTTCCTCTTCGACCATCGATTCCGGATGTGGCCGCGCCTGGCATGGGGAGTCGTCGATCCGGCAACGGTCTGGCGTTCGACCACCATCCATGGGTCTCGTTTCCTGGAAGTTCCGTTTCCCACCTTGATGGAAAGCCTGTTTCGGGTGCTCGCCTCCCCGCTGTTGCGGCCGGTCGGCGTTCGGAACTGGAATTCCGACGGGTGGGAATTGGCCCTGGAGGGGCAGTTGCAGGGGCTCCCCGGCCGGTTTCGGACGCTGATCGACAATCAGGATGTGACGGAACTGGCGCTGTGGGACTGGCGCCCTGGCACCGGTCCGGAGCGGGTAGCGGGAGTGTTGGTCCGGGGTTGCCTGCCAACCTCACAACGCAATCTCCTCGTCCGTACCTTCCTGGCCGGTCTGCGTCGCCGAGGTTATCATGTCTGGTTCCACGACCTGGAGACCGCCCAGTGGGAACGACCGGGAACCCCTGCTCCCTTCGGCACCGCGAGCCTGTCGGTCCTCCTCGATGTCGTTCTTCATGGGCCTGGGGATCTGTTCGAGCTGGGTGGCCGACAGGTCGTCTGCACCTCCTTCGGGGGCCGGTTCCTGCTCTTTGGTCTCGTGCCCGACTTTGCGGTCGAAATCCCTCGGGCTTGGCTTTTCCTGCTCGCTTTGGGGCTGGCCTTCGGATGGCGTCTCTCCTTGCCCGGGCGTGGCGTTTGGACATGGCTCGATTGGCGTCTGGGCACCGTCTTGACCGTGCTCCTGGGGCTTGGCGCAGGGGTGCCCCTGGTCTTGACCGGGGCGTTCTGGCGTGGGTTTGCGGCCGACCGGGAGGCGGCCGCCTGGGCCCGTGCCGCCCAGGATGCCGAGCAGCACCTGATCGAGATCGACAGCCGCTTCCCCGCCTGGTTGCGGTCCATCGAGGCGCGCCTTCAGGATTGGGCCGACCGGTTCTCGCAGGCGTTGGCCTCGGGATGTCCGCCCCTGCTGCCTCTGACCCATCACCCCCTGGGAGAGAGAGCCCGTTCCTTTCCGCCGGGCAGTTCACTCGACCGCCTGGTCGAAGAAACCATCACCATGGAACGGCAGGGCCTGTTCGATACCTTGTTCCTGGTAAGTTCCCAGGGGATGGTTCTGCGCGACCTGTCTCTCGAAAGGAAGGGTGGCCGGCGCTTGTCCCTGCTGCCCCGCAGGGAACGGGTCCGCCAGATCCTGTGTCGGGTCGAGCGAGGGGGCGATCGGCATCTCGGAGTGGTGCGGGCGGTTTTGGCCGCGCCACCCGGAGGGCTGGGATGGCGAGAGTGGAATGACCAGCGGGACACTCGGAATCCTACGACCGTGCGGCAGATCGCGGAGGTTCTGCGGGAGTTCCTGCGCCGCAGTGGTCGCCTGGCTGAACCGGAAGGATCCCGCGGGGCGGCTCGGGAGGATGCGGTGGCCGTCATGATGGAGACGATGCCCGGCTTTCTGGGCTGGCATCCCATTCGAAGGCTGGCTTCGAGCATGGGCCGCATGGTCGGTCTGACCATGGAAGGACTGACCTCCCGTGCCTGCGGGTTGGCGCTGACCAGGCCCTCCGGACAGGCGGAGTTCGGGGCGTTGGCTTTTTTTGCTTCCACCCTGCCCGAAGAGACCTATTTGCGGCAGGTGCTCGGCGACGAGCGGGGCCGACAGGCCGACGGCCGGCAGTTGATGGCGTTGGCTGTCGATCCCAATACGCCCCACCTGCCTGTGCCGTTCCTGCATCGCCGCTGGGGGCGCCTGCCCTCCTTCATCGTACCCCCCCGGCGGAGCTGGAGCGGTCGGTGGCGTGACCAGGCGGGACGCTCCTTCCTGCTGGTGGCGGTGCGCCCGTCCCAGATCCAGGGCTACCTTCTGCTCTGCCTCGTGCCGGAGGCCCGCGTCACCGCCGATGTTTCTGCCTTGCATCGGGACCTGGGCCTGGCTGGCCTGGCCCTGACCTTCCTGTTGGGCCTGGTTGTCTGGCGGCTGTGGGCCGGAGTCGGTCGCCCCGCCGAAGCCATCCTGGCCGGCCTTGACGCGATCGAGCATCGCCGGTGGGATCATCGGATTCCTCTGGGCACGGGCGACGAATGGGACCAGTTGGCCCGGGCGTTCAATGAGGCGCTGGCCAGCCTCGAGGAACTGGCCGTGGCCGGCATCGTCCAGGAGAAGCTGCTGCCCCAGGAACCGGTTGTGGCTGGCGGCTGGCGGTTCGAGGGCCGCAGCGTGATGTCGAGCCAGGTGGGCGGTGACTACTTCGATGCCCTGCCTACGCCCGGCGGCACCCTGGCGTTTGTGCTGGGTGATGTGGCCGGGCACGGAGTGCAGGCCGCTCTGGTGATGGCGATCATGCGGTCCGGTTTCGGCGCGGTCGTGGCCGAGGGAATCGACCAGCCCTCCGCCATCCTCGACCGGCTGAACACCCTGCTCTTCAGGGCCGTGCGACAGCATCCCATGATGACCATGCTGGCGGGAGTGGCCTATCCGGACGGGCGGTTGGTGCTGGCCAACGCGGGTCAGGTCGCCCCGATCTTGTGCGAGCCTTCCTCGACCAGTCGGCCCCCCGAAGGGGAGAAGGAGCCGGTGGTCGTCTCGGATGGTTTGGCGCGGTCTTTTCCGCTCAGCGAGCCCTCCGCCATCGCTTCAGCCATCCCTTTCTGCCCTGAGACGGGGCTGAGCACTTCGACAGTCCGCCCCTTGCGTGAACTGGTCGGCCTTCCTCTGGGAATCCGCCCCGGCGGGCGTCCCCGCCCCGACAAGGTTTTCCATCTGTTGCCTGCAGCGCGCCTCGTCATCTGTTCGGATGGCGTGATCGAAGCCCGCAATCCGGCCGGGGCGTGCTTCACGTTCGACGGCCTGACTGACGCCCTCGCCAAGTTCGGGAGCCGGCCTGCCGCGGCGATCATTCCGGCAGTGCAAGACTGTCTGCGGGTCTTTTCCGCCGGCCGCCCCTGGGAAGACGATGTCACCGTCGCGGTGCTGAGCCGAGAATGACCGGGACAGCGGACCAACACCCGCCACGGAGAGCCACCGGGTGCGATGGCGGGAGGAGCCGGAGGTCCGGCGCAGCAATGCTCACCCTACGATGAGGCACGGGGTTGACGGCCAGATTCGTCTGGTTTCGAGGGGTGGATTCGGCGAGGGGCGGTTGATATGACTCCCGCATTTGAAACATCCACCCGTGGGCCGGATTCGCCCGGAAGACACCTATGGAGCAGGCCGGATCGGTCCGAGGGAGAGGCCGATTTGACGTCTCGCGAGGCCTGGATGGCCTCGCGCCTCCTAGATCGCCATGGATGGCGA
>CALLCO010000123.1 GCA_937998695.1 Candidatus Ozemibacteraceae bacterium | reverse complement strand
CCAGGCTAACCAGAAAACCATCATCAGATCAGGGGTTTAAGGCTTTAAATCCGAAGGTCTTGCTGTACGTTTCAGTGGGCATCACATTCGGAGGTGCCTCATGAAACGGCTGAATGGCCCTGCCCTTGCCCGGTTTCGCGCATGGTTCCGGGGACATGATACGAAACTCTCGCGCGAGTTCCGGGTACATCAACCAATTCCGGGCAATTCCGGTGACGTGATATGCGCAACCACCCTTCGCGGGCAATCACAAGGGTCGCCCCTGCGAATGGCGATCGATTTCAGAATCTGGACGAGGTTGTCAGTGATCTATTGATCACTCTCCCTGGGTATCGGGAGAACCCCACGAGAAAGTAAGACACACTTTGATGGTCATGCCGACATAGTTCCCAAAGTTACGGGGAAATGATACGAAACTCTACGATCTGGATTGTGCTGCCTCACCACTTCCAACCGCGGGGAACATTTTTTTCCCCAACGGGGGGGCCAAAGTGATTCCTCTGTGGACCAATTTATACCCAGGAGGAAGCCGATGGCACGCATGGCACGTTTTGTCGCACCGGGTTTGCCCCATCACGTAACCCAACGGGGAAATCGCCGGCAACCGACCTTCTTCGGGCCCAACGATTTCAAGACTTATCTCGACCTGCTGTCCGAGTGGTGCGGCAGATCCGGCGTTTCCATCTGGGCCTGGTGCTTGATGCCCAACCATGTCCATCTCATCGCCGTTCCCGCCGCCATCAGCAGCTTAGCCCGGGGAATCGGGGAAGCCCACCGCCGCTACTCCCGCCTCATCAACTTCCGCGAGGGTTGGCGAGGGTTCCTGTGGCAGGGTCGCTTCTCCTCCTGCCCTTTGGATCCCACCCACCTGGTCGCTGCCGTCCGCTACGTCGAGTTGAATCCGGTCCGGGCAGGTCTGACGGCCGATCCTTATGACTGGCCATGGAGCAGCGCCCGCGCACATGCGGATGGAACTCCCGACTCCTTGCTGGGGGAAGATCGTCCCCTGCGTGAAATCCTGCCGGGCTGTTGGCGGGAGTTCCTCCAGGCCGAGTTACCCAGACCTCTCCAGGAGGCCATCCGCCTTCACTCACGAACCGGAAGACCCCTGGGAAGCCCTGATTTCCTGGCCAGCCTGGAGCGCCAGGCCGGCCGCCCCCTTCGCCCCGGGAAGCGCGGCCCCAAGCGACCTTCCATTCCCTTGCCCACACAAGCTTCGCTCCCGGGGTTATGAATCCCCCTGGATGAGCCGTCACCTTGTTCCGTATCACGTCCCCGGAATTGGAATTACGGAATTACGCGGAATCCCGCGGAATCCCGAAATCTCCGAAATCCCGGAATCAGCCGCTGTTTCGTATCACGTTCCCGGAATCCTCGGAATCGCGGAATCTGCAGGATTCACGAATCCAAGCGTTTGCGGAAATACAGGCAAGGGAGGTAGAATGAAACCTATGGGGGCAGCATATTCCGCCCAGGATCACGATCATCCCTACAAGATCCTATTTTCGCACCCAGAAATGGTCAGAGATCTTCTGGGTACCTTCGTCCGGGAGGACTGGGTGGCTCAGCTCGATTTCAAGACCCTGGAGAAGCAGAACGCCCGGTTTGTCACGGATGACCTGCGCGAACGGGAAGACGACCTCATCTGGCGGGTCCGGCTAGCCGGCCGATGGCTGTATGTCTATATCCTGATCGAGTTCCAGTCATCTCCCGACCGGTTCATGGCGGTTCGCCTAATGACCTACGTGGGGCTCCTCTACCAGGACCTCATCCGCAGCGGCCTGATCACCGGCTCCGACCTGTTGCCGCCGGTCCTGCCCCTTGTGCTTTACAACGGCCGTGCCCGCTGGACGCCACCCCTGGGGATGGGCGACCTGCTCGCGGAAAGCCCAGGAAGCCTGAAGCGTTACCGGCCCGCTTTCGGCTACCTGTTGATCGATGAAGGTGCCTATCGCGAAGCGGACCTGACGGTCCACCACAACGCTGTCGCCGCCTTGTTCCGGCTCGAGTCGTGCCGCACTCCCGAAGAGGTCAGGGAGGTGGTGGCCGACCTCGTCGCCTGGCTCAAGGCTCCAGAGCAAACCCGCTTGCGCCGCGATTTCGCCATCTGGTTCGGCCGTACGTTCCTGCCCGGCCGAGTCCCCGGTGTCGTCATTCCAGAATTTTACGACCTTCAGGAGGTTGATGCCATGCTCTCTGAAACCGTCCGCGAATGGACCATCCAATGGAAAGAACAAGGCCTGGCCGAGGGGAGAGCCAAGGGCCTGGCCGAGGGGAGAGCCAAGGGTCTGGCCGAGGGAAAGGCCGAGGGCCTGGCCGAGGGGAAGGCCGAAGCGAGAGTTGAAATCGCCCGCCGCATGCTGGAGAAAGGGCTCGATCCCACCCTCATCTCTGAGGTGACCGGCCTTTCCCCCGATGAAATCCGCTCCCTCCTCACCAAGCCATCCTGCGTCTGCGAACCGGCCGCTCCCTACCTGGGAGGCCCCCCTCTTTCGAAGTAATTCTTCTTCCCTGGCAGATCCCGGAAAGACGAGAGCTTGTTGCATGAATCGGTTTTTGGCGTGCCGTGTACATTGCGTCCCTCCTCCGGGCGGTATCTTCAAATGGACGGTAGAGAAACGCAGGCCGTTTGGGTCGTTCGTGCAGCAGCCTCAGACATGGTCATATAGGAGCCTGTTGCGCGAATGCCCAAAACAGCCCATTTTCATGTACCGTCCATTCGGAGATGCCAATCAGATCAGGAGCGTTATGTACACGACGAACAAAAAAACCGATTCATGCAACAGGCTCATAGATACGGAAAACGGTTCGCGACGGGGCAGGTGTTGCCCGTCCCTCTCCGAACCGAGGAGGGCATCGGTATGGCCGTCGACGAACTGCAGAAGATCAACGCCGACCGAGAACTGAGGCAACTGCTCGAACTCCAGGAGAAGGAAGCCCACGACCTGGCCACCCTGAAAGAGCACGTCCGTCAGGTTGGGCATGCTCGGGGTCACGCCCAGGGTCTTGCTGAGGGTCGAGCGAAAGGTCTTGCTGAAGGTTTTGCTGAAGGCCTTGCTGAGGGTCGGGCAGAAGGGGCGAATCAAGCCCAGGTCGAAACCATCCGGTTGTTGGTCGAGTCGGGGATGAGCCCCGAAGAAGTTGCCACCCGTCTTTGCCTTCCCATCAGTTTCGTGGCCGCCACGCTGGAACAGATTCGCTGACGGCCAACCGCGAGCCGAACAAACCAACGGCCAGGGGGGAACATCCCCCTGGCCGTAGAGGTCATCGTTCAGCGAGGGCTGAACTCAGTCGAACATGGGCACCGAGCGGGGACGGCCCTGGTTTTGGGAAGAGCGCCGCGACGCCTGGTCCCGGTTTCCCTGTCGGTCGGAAGATCGCTGATCGGAACGATGCCGAGAGCCCTGGTCGGGGTGGCGGCGGCTATGCGAGGCCCCTTGGATCTGGCCGAGTGGGGCGCAGGGCTGGCCGACCTGCCGGCTGGGTGGCCGCATCGGGGTCCGGTCGTCGTCGCGGGCGGGGGTGGACGGGCGTTCTCCGCCCTGGGCCTGGACGGAGACAATGGTGGGGTGCGGCGCACCGCGGCCTGGGCCCTGCCCGGTCGGTCGGGTCGCTCCGTGGCTTCGCTCCTGGTCAGACGTCGGCCGGGGGGAATGCCCCGTTCGGCCCAGTGGCCGAGGACCTGAGCTAGCACCCGCGCCGCCCCCGCCCCCGCCCCCGGAACGGGAACCCGAGCCGGCCCTGAACGACGAACCTGTCCCTGTTCGGAAGTCGGAACCGAATCCTTCCCTGCCGGGAGTCCGGGGAGAGTCTTGCGGCGTCCCATGGTGCGACCCGGTCCTGGTGGATCGCGGTGCGATGGCCGGGCTTCGGTGGGTATGGTTGCTGCCGGCGCCACGCGGCTGGCCGCCGCCGGTCCGGCCAGCGGCTTCGCGGGCGGCCCGGGCGGCGGCCTTGGCGGCGGCGCGGGCCCGTTCCTCGGCCTTGCGGGCGCGGATCGCGGCAATGCGCTGGGCCAGCGGGATCTCGAGCGCTTCGCCGCCCACCGATGCCGAGTAGTCGAACCCCTCGAGGCGGCGCCGGATGATCTTCTTCTCGCTGCGTCGCTCGATCTGCCGAAAGTCGGCCTCGTCGTCGGGTGTGACGAAGGTATACGCCTGGCCGACGCGGTTGGCGCGGGCGGTGCGGCCGACCCGATGGATGTAGTCGTCGCTGATGTGGGGCACGTCGAAGTTGATGACGTGCGACAATGCCTCGACGTCGATGCCGCGGGCGGCGATGTCGGTGGCGACCAGGATGCGTATCGAGCCGTCCTTGAAACCGGCGAGGGCCTGGGTGCGTTGGTTCTGGCTGCGGTTGCCGTGCAACGCCGCGCAGCTCACCCCCTGCTCGACCAGAGCCTTGGCGAGGCGGTCGGCCCGGTGCTTGGTGCGGGTGAAGACGATGGCGTTGCGCACGTTTTCACGTTGCAGGATCTCGAGCAACAAAGCGGTCTTGCGAGCCTCTGGTACAGGCCAGGCGGTCTGGGTGATACCGTCGGCCGGCTTCGACTCGCGGTCGATGTCGATGGCGACGGGGTTTTTGAGCATCTCGCGCGACAGGTGCACGATCGGCTCGGGCATGGTGGCCGAGAAGAACAGCGTCTGGCGCGGGGTGGTGGGCAGGTGTCGCAGCACACGCCGGATGTCGGGCAGGAATCCCATGTCGAGCATGCGGTCGGCCTCGTCGAGGACGAGGAAATCGAGGTGGGGAAGCTTCCCATACGGGTAGGTGAAGTGATCGAGCAGCCGGCCCGGACAAGCGACGATGATGTCGACGCCCGAACGGAAGGCGGCTTCCTGGGGCTGCATGCCGACCCCGCCGAAGACCGCGGCCGAGGTGATGTCGGTGAACCAGGCGAAGTCGGCGGCGTGAGCGCGCACCTGGGCGGCTAGTTCCCGGGTCGGGGTGAGGACCAGCACCCGGGTGGCCCGATTCGGGCGGGTCGCGGGGGTGCCGGGTTGATCGGCGGCGGCCTGGCGATCGAGCAACAGGCGGTGCATGATCGGCAACAGGAAGGCGGCGGTCTTGCCGCTCCCCGTCATCGCGCAGGCCAGCACATCCCGGCCGCGCATGGCGGGGGGGATGGCCTGCACCTGGATGGGCGACGGGGTGGCGAACCCCAGGCGGGCGATGGCTTTGCGCAGGTCGGGATGTAGGCCGAAACTGTCGAACGAGGAGGAAGTCACGGAAGACTGATCGGGAATGAAGGGAAACGTGGAGGATGACAAAAAGGTGGTTCTTTCTCGGGGAGCCCGCTGAGGGCTGGACCGAATGCGCCGGCGAGGGAAGTGACGACGGCATCTGCCGGGGGAGGCCGTCGTCCGGGCCCGGGGGCCCTGGGAGTGACGGGCGCAACGACACGGGCGAAAGAGCCGTGTTCCATGCGCTCGATGGGAAGCATACCACAGAATCGGCATCAAATCAAGACCAGCAGGCCGCTCTGAAATGAAGAGGGCTGGAGGCCGAGGAATGAAAGCCCATGAGGACGAGGATCGTACAGTAAGTGAGGAAAGGGGATAGAGAACATGAGGAAGAACCACAGGAGAAAACCAGGAGAAAACCAGGAGAAAACCAGGAAAAAACTGAGGAGTGAAAGCCGTGGGAACAAGAGTTTGAGAAAGAAGAGAACAATAGGAGAGAACGAGGAGAAAACGAGGAATAGGCGAGGAAAACCAGGTGATGGAATGAAGAAGAACGAAGAATGAGAGAGAACGAAAAGGGGTGATCCACAGATTTCGCGGATTCCGCAGATGGGAGAGACTATTCGGAAAATCCCGATGCCGCAGGGTTGGCGAATGGAAGAATGGGAACGAGGAACAGGAACCAAAATGAGAGAGGAACTGGAGCGCGGGATCTGACAGACATTGGCCGTCAAGCATGCATGGGGTTCTGCCGATACATCGTCTGAGATTCGGTTGGAAGGAATTGGAATGGCGGAATTTCTGACCCTCACGGATGTGCAGGTTTTCACGGGGTACTGCCACCTCGGCAGTTGCCGCGAGTTCGTCTGGGAAGGCGGCGTCCCCGCCGCCGGCCCCTCGCGGCCCGCCCGCTTCTGGCTGCGCGGCCTGCGCTGCATCGAGGATCTCGAAGCCCTGATGCTGCGCACCGACCTCTACCTGCACACCAAGGACAAGCGCGAGTATCTGCTGGCCAACTTTCAGATCACCGACATCACCGACACCGAGAAGATTCGCGGGGTGGCCAGTTCGTGCCGCCTGCTCATGGAAGAGTTTCCCGAGATCAAGGGCATCAAGCCCGGCGAGAACGTGGTCGTCTCGAAAGCCACCCACCTGCTGGCCTTCCGCGCCGTGTCGGCCCTGGTCAGCAGCGCCCACGCCAAAACCCACGTCGATCCGCGCGCCGCCAACGAGGTCATTAACGAGCTGGTCGGCGAGATCATCAAGGCCCCCAACGCGGTGCTGAATCTGCTGGCCATCAAGCATACCGACGACTACACCTTCAGCCACAACATCAACGTCGCCACCCTGGCCATGGTGCTGGGGCAGGCCCTGGGCCTCTCGCGCGATCAGCTCCACGATCTCGGCACCGGTGCCCTGCTCCACGATCTCGGCCTGCTGCGCGTGCCTGGCCGCATCCTGCACAAGGAGGGGCAGTTGACCCCCGAGGAGTTCTCGGAGATCACCCGGCACCCCCGCCTCGGGCTCGACCTGGTGGGTACTTCCCGCGACTTGTCCGCTGGGGCCCGTGAGGTGATCCTGCAGCATCACGAGCGATTCCAGGGGAAGGGCTACCCGCACGGCCAGGCCGGCGACCGCATTCCTCTGCTGGCACGCATCTGTGCGGTCGCCGACGCCTTCGACGCCATGACCTCCGACCGCCCCTTCCGGCCCGCGTTCACGCCCTACCAGGCCATGCGCGCCATGCTAGCCCAGGCGGGCACCCAGTTCGATCCCGAGATCCTGCGCGCCTTCTTGGGCAAGCTGTCGGTCTACCCGCCCGGCACCCAGGTCACCCTGCAGGATGGCTCGCCCGCGGTCGTGCTGCGTGGCAACGCCGGTCTGCTGATCCGCCCCGTCGTCAAGCTTCTGAAGCCTCGCCCCGGCCAGCCGGCCGTCATCGACCTGGCCCGCGACCGGGCTCATTTCATCATCGGGGTCGCTCCGCACCCTGTGACCCCCTCCGCCCCACCTGTCCCGTCCGTTGCCCGGCGGAACAGCGGAAATCCACAACAACCCTGAAATCCGCGAGGTCAAAGTCGATCCAGCACGGCTGCCTTGTGGCCTGTCCCGGGCGGGCCTCAAGGGGAAACTTCTCTCGGCGCCGGTCGGTCGAACCAGGGCAATCGCCTTTGGATTTCTGCTCTGGCAGCCAGCTTTTGCGCCGCCATGGTGTACACTTGAAAATTTGATTCGCCCCCACCAAGAAGCGGGGCACGACAGTCGGCGGCAAACGCCTGAACAGGCCAACTCCAGGAACTGAACCGCTTCTCGCGCGATTGCCCTGGGTCGCCCCGCCTCCACCGCGCCCACTCATCATCGCTCCTCAAGCCCTGCCGCCGCCCACAGAGCCCGGCGCTCCCTTTCCGACAGGAGTCGGGCCTTCCCAGGAGGCAGGGTGCCCAGCCGGATGGGCCCGAACCGGAGCCGGTGGAGGGCCGTCACCCGGCGGCCGAGGGCAGCGAACATGCGCTTGATCTGGCGCTTGCGACCTTCCCGCAGAGTGACCCGCCAGACTTGAAGGGCTGGAGCCGCGGGGGCAATGGGGGGGAGTGATGGTCGTTCGGGCGCCGTCTTGGACGCTGGACGGCTGGCCTTGCCGTCTGGTCGCCCCGGGGGCTTTCGCCCGCCGGGAAGCGCGCGTGGGGTCGAGAAGCCGAACCCGTGGCGCGGGGAAGGCGCCCACGATTCCCAAGGTTGGTCCTGGCGCGTGGGCTTCCGGGGGAAAACCGGTTCGCCAGGTCGAAGCCGGCAGGGCGCCGTGCGGCCGTCGTCGAGCTCGAGCCCGCGTTCGAACCGGTCTCGCTCGGCCGGGGTGAGGGGCGGGCCGGCGACGTGTACCAGATACTCTTTTTCCACTTTGTACCGGGGATGCAGCAGCCGGTTGGTCAACTCCCCGGCGTTGGTCATCAACAGCAGCCCGGTCGAATCGCTGTCGAGGCGGCCGATCGGGTAGAGGCGTTCCGGTCCGGGGAAGTAGTCCGCCAGCGTGGGGCGTCCGAACCGGTCCCCCAGGCTCGACAAAACCCCCGCCGGCTTGTGGAACACCATCACCACCGTAGTCGCCGTGCGATGAGGGCCCACCGGCCTGCCATCGACCTCGACCCGGCAGGTGGCGGGATCGACCCGCCGGCCGGGATCGGTGAACACCTCGCCGTCGACCCGGATCCGCCCCGCCAGGATCATGGCCTCGACGGCGCGGCGCGACGCCACCCCCCACCCCGCCAGGAGCTTGTGCAGGCGGACCGGCTCCACGTCAGCGGTCCTTGTCGCCTCCGGTCCAGCGGGCGGTGACCACGAACCGCATCAGGCGGCCACCGGCATGGTCGGAATACTTGCCTTCCCGGAAGAAGGGCGTGTCGATGCCGGGAATGGTCTGGAGCTTCGGGAAGAGCTCGGTGAAGATCAGCCGGCTCTTCATGGTGGCACCCCGCACCACGAGCTCGTCGGAGGCGTCGAGGGTGAACCCGTGCAGGACCAGCCCCCGTTCGGCGTCGGCGAGGGGCCGGTTCCAGGGGAGGGCGAGGCGGGTCAGGATGGTGGCCTGCCGCAACACCCGGGCGGTCACTTCCGGCCGGCCGTCCCGGACGATGTAGGAGAGCACAGGCCGGTCAGGGGGCCGGCAGTCGAGGCTGATCTGCACGACCCCCTTTCCTTCGGCGCGCAAACGCTCCAGCAGGGCGGGGATCTCGGAAAACTCCACTCTGACGCTGGTCTGCGGGCCGGCCTGCGTGACGGTGGTGTCGATCTCCTCGCCGATGGTCAGGCCCGGCGGGGGCGGCCCAGGCGTGGTGCCGGGAGGCGGGGCCTGCCGGCCGAAGGCGACCACCATCGTGTTGCGTTCGAGGCTTTCGCGGCTTTGGGGCCCGAGATAGGTCAGACCCAGGCTCTCGCCAACGGCCTTGAGCAAGGCCACGTCGGGTTCGCCGCCGACCGCCGCCAGCAGGCGCAGGGAACTGGGCAGCCACAGGAGCTGCAGGTTGGTCTTCAGGGCCGGCGGCCAGGGCGCTTCCAGCAGGCTTCCGATTTCGGGGGCGGGAAACCCCTGGGTTCCCCCCCGTCGCAGGAGCAGGGTGCAGGACCACGCCCCGGCCGGGGCGCCCGCCGAGGGCTCACCCTTGGCCTCGACCTTGACCAGGCCGAAACGGAACCCGGTGGCCAGGATCTCCCCGACTGCGGTCCACTGGGCTCCGGTGATGTCGAGGGTGGCCTGAACGAGCGCTTCGCCCGACGTTTCGCGGGGAATCACGCTCTCCCGCAATCCCGCTGCGCCGGCCAGGGTTGTGAACAGGGCGATCAGGTCGGCGACCGGCAGGCCGCCCTCCTGGTCGGTGCACTCGACGGTGAACAACGGCAGGCCTGAAAAGTCGGTGCGCGACAGGCTGCGCGACCGGCCGGGAAAGGATTCCCGGGTCTGGACCTCGAGCAGGTGATCGAGAGCGGGCGCGATGAGCTGGAATTCAGGGGTCTTGCCCGGCTCGAGCCGGCAGCCGAACACCTGGGCTCCGGTCGGCGCCGGCCCGGACATGGCAAAGAACGGCAGGCGGCCGAGTTTCTGGAACAATGCCTCAGCTCCCACGGGCACCGGCCCCGCGCCGGGGGCCATGGTCAGGTCCATGGCGACCTGGACCCGCGCCTCGCCGGTCTCGTTCAGATCGGGGCGGGCGCTGAACGACAGCATCTGCCAGGTCCAGCGGGTGGCCAGGTCGTCGAGGAACCTCCGCACCTGCGTCAACGAGGGACTGCGCACTTCGAGCTGCAGGACATCCCCGCCCTCGGGGGCCACGGTCGAACGCCAGGTGCAGCGCAGGCAGTCGAGCCCGGCCTGGTCCAGATGTTCCATGACCTCGGTCAGCACGTCTTCCGACCGGCGCAAGGTCGAGGTGGTGCCGGCGGCTCCGTCGGGGATCTGGGCGAGGGCGATGACCGGCAGCAGCAGCAGCAGGCAGGCCAGGGTTCCGATCACCAGGGGGCGGGCGCCGGAGTCACGGTCCCAGGGGGGAGCGGGGCGGCGAAGAAGCCGGCGTTCGTTGGTGGCGGCAGCCATTCTTGATGAGGCTTCACCAGTGGATTGAGGAGGAATGTCTGCCTGATTTGGGGGGGGAGGTTCGTCGGAGCGCCCCTGGCGAAGGCAGCCCCCTCCGCCACAACCCGCGGATGAGGAGGGGAGCCGCCGGAGACGGGAAGCCTGACGAACCCTCTCCCCGCAACCCGTTCCAGACCGCGGAGTGGGAATTCCTGGGCGGTCGGGGTCAGGGGGGCGGTGGCAGGGTGGGCCGGGGTCCGGCGCCGCGATGGCTGGGCGGGGGCATGGCCCTTTCGGCGAGAGGTCCCAGGTGGGGGGAACGGATGGGAAGGCACTGGCGGTCGGCATATCGGTCTCCCTCCGGCCCGCGGCGACGGGGATCGCCCGGGCGGTGGCCGGCGCCCTCAGGCGGCGGCGACGAACTCCACGGTCACCAGCGTGTTGGCCCCGGGGGTGCTTTTGACGGCCACCTGGCCATGGCAGGCGGTGACCAGACGCCGGGTGACGGCCAGCCCCAGGCCGAGGGTCTTGCGGCCGAAGGACTGGAAGGGGGTGAACAGGCGGGGTTGCAGGTCGGTGGGGATGCCGCTGCCGTTGTCGAAGACGATCAGTTCGACGAGGCCGCGGGCGTTGGGTTTGAGCCGGGTCATGATCTTGATCTCGCCACCCTTGGGCAGAGCGGACAGGGCGTTGACCAGCAGGTTGGCAGCGATGACCTTGAAGGCGTCGGGATCCACCGAGACAAGTGGCACCGATGGCAGGAGGTTTTTGGTGATTTTCAGGCCCTGGCCGATGTCGGGGCGGCCCGACACCAAGCGGGCCACGATGACCAACTGCTTGAGTTGGCCCAGGATCTCCTTGTCGACCAGCTCGTTCAGGTTGGCGGGTCGGGGTTGCAGCCGCAGGTCGGAGAAATGATGAACCAGGTTCTGGAGGTTGAAGTCCATCTTCTGGCTCTGCGCCTGGATGATGGGCAGGGCTTTGCTGATATCGCCGCCGGCGAGGCCGGTGGCAATCTGGGCCTGGATGTTGGACAACGGATCGGTGAGATTCTGCTTGAGGATCTCGCTTTCGATGGCCGCCGTGGGGGCGGTTTCCCCCCCAGCCAGCCGCTGCAGGGCGGTGCGGAAGGCCTGGATCTCCTGGGTCAGAGAGCCGATCTCGGGAACGGCGACGTTGGTCAGGGGGCCCTTGGCCGCGGTCGCGCTCGGCGCCGGCTTGGCGCCGCCCTTGGTCGCTCCTCCACCCTCGCCCCCGCCTCCCCCTGCTTCGAGGGTGGTGCGATGGATCTCCTCGACGGTGGTGCGTTTGGTCAACAACTTGTAGATGGCCGATTCCCGCAACGAGAGCATGCCCTCGGCGAGGGCCACCGCCCGCATCTCTTCGGTGTTGGCCCGGGCCTCGACCAGTTCCCGCATCCGCTGGGTCATGACCAGGACCTCGTAGATGCCTTGCCGCCCCTTGTAGCCGGCATTGTCGCAATCAGGACAGCCGGCCCCTTTGGCGAAGGTGAGGTTGGAAAGATCGAGGTCGGTGAGGCGCAGCTTCTGCAGGAGGGCCTGGTTGATGCCGAGGGAGAGCAGGAGGTCTTCTTGGGGTTTGTACTCGGTGTAGCAGGATTTGCAGATCTTGCGGACCAGGCGTTGGGCCTCGACCACGCGCACGGCGGTGCTCACACTGAACGGTTCGAGGCCCATGTTCAGGAGGCGGGCTACGGTGGACGGGGCGTCATTGGTGTGCAGGGTGGAGATGACCAGGTGACCGGTCATGGCGGCCTTGATGGCGATGCTGGCGGTCTCGAAGTCGCGGATCTCGCCGATCATGACGATGTTCGGGTCCTGGCGCAGGAAGGAGCGCAGGGCGGCGCCGAAATCGAGGCCGATGTCGGGATGGCACTGCACCTGGTTGATACCCATTAGGTTGTATTCGACCGGGTCTTCCGCGGTCATGATGTTGACCGCCGGGTTGTTGAGCAGGAACAGCGAGGAATACAAGGTCGTCGTCTTGCCCGAACCGGTCGGCCCGGTGACGAGGACGATGCCGTTGGGCTGCTTGACCCCGTCCATGAACTTCTCGAGCACGTGCGGCTCGAACCCCAGGTCGCTGAGGTTGACCTTCAGGTTGCCCTGGTCGAGCAGGCGGATGCAGACCTTTTCCCCCCAGATGCAGGGGATGATCGACACGCGCATGTCGACCTTGCGGTTCTGCAGGACCAGCTTGATGCGGCCATCCTGGGGCAGGCGGGTCTCGGCGATGTCGAGATTGGCCATGACCTTGATGCGGCTGACCAGACCGGCATGAGCGGCCTTGGTCGGGGTCATGTGCAGGCGGAGCATGCCGTCCTTGCGCAGACGCACCCGCAGCTCGTTCTCGAAGCACTCGATGTGGATGTCCGAGGCGTTCATCTGCACGGCTTGGGTGAAAATCAGGTTGACCAGCTTGATGATGGGCGCGTCGTTCTCGCTGAGGTCGCCGAGCCCGTCGAGGTCATCCTTGGTGTTGCTCGTGCTGGTGCCGACCTGATCGGCCAGGGCGTCGACGCTTTCGCCGTAGAGTTTGCCGAGGGCGGCCATGATCGACAGTTCGGAGCTGACGACGGGAGAGATGCGCATGCCCGTCATCATCTCGATGTGGTCGATGGTGATGATGTCGGTCGGGTCGGTCATGGCCAGGACCAGCTTGTTGTCCTCGCGTTTGACCGGGCAGAGGATCTGGTCGTAGCACAATTTCTTGGGCAGCAGGGTGGCCAGGACGGGATCGACGAGGCTTTCGTCGAGGTCGGCGAAGGGGAGATCGAACTGCTTGGAGAGGGCGATCGACAGCTGTTTGTTGGTCAGGAACCCTTTCTTGACCAGGTAGGCGCCCAGGCGCAGCTTTTCCTTCTTGCCCCCCTCGATCGCCTCCTTGAGCTGCTCCTCGGTGATGTATTTCGAGTCGACCAGGATATCCCCCAGGCGCTTGCGGGGGCCCTTCTTGGGGGAAGCGGCCGGCTTCTTGGTCTCGGTCAGGCGGGCGATCTTCTTCTGCCACGGCTCGAGGAGAATCTTGCCCGGCCGCATGGCCAGAGGGCCGGTGGCCAGGGAGGTCAGCAGCTCGGCGTTGGCCGGGGCCAGCATGCCGACGAGCAGCTCCGGCCCGTTGAGCTTGACGGGGATGATCTTGTGCTCGACCATCACCTCGACCTTCATCAGCTTGGTGACCTCGCTGGGGATCTGGGTTTCGTCGAGGTCGAGGAAGGGGACGTTGAGCAGGGTGGCCTCGATTTCGGCGAACGCCCGGGGTGACAGGCCCGGGCGCGTGGCGATGGCCTTGATCAGCTCGGCGGGGTCGGTCTTCGCTTGGCGCAGGCTGTCCCAGTCTTCTTTCGTGAGGATCTTCTGACTGCGCAACAGGACGCTGAGTTTCTGCAGGTCGTCGGGCTTCTGCGGAAACGCGGGGAAGTTCTCGAGGAAGACGGCTTCATCCATTGGGGAAACTCTTCATGGGGGGGGAGATGGCCAGCAGGTGCGCATCAGCGGGAAGGCTTGCCCGGCAGGTGCCGGCGGGCGATGGCGGCGAAGGAGGGGCGCAGGCCGAGGTTCAGCGCTTGTTGGAGGTGCTGGGCGGCCTTCTTGACCGCTTTCTTGTGGTAGAGCATGCCGAGTTGGTAATGGGCGTCGGCATACCGGGGATTGAGCTCCAGGGCCTGCAGGAGCCGTTTCTCGGCGGCGGCTCTCTTGCCCAGCTGCAGATGGCACAGGGCCATCCAGTAGAGGGCGTCGGGGTAGTTCGCGTTCAGGGCGGCGGCCTCCTCGAAATGGCGAAGGGCCTCGGCCCAGAGCGCATCTTCGAAATACCGGATCCCTAGGTTGATGTGGCTGGCCGCCATGTCGAGGTCGAGGACGGCGAGCTTCTTCAGTTCGTGGAGGGCTTCTTCTTGGTAGTCTTCCTGGAGGAGGGATTCGAACGCCTTGTATGTGGGCGATTGGGTCTGCTTCTTGCGCACCACCATTTCCCGGAAATGGTCGATGGCCCTGGACAGCGAGCCCTCGAGTTCGAAGATGGACCCCAGGTAGAAATGGGCGGCGATCAGGTTCGGGTTCTTGTCGAGCACCCCGGCCAGCAGGCTGCGGGCCTCGTGGATGAAGCCCCGGAACAGCAGGGCTTTGCCCAGGGCGAGGCCGATGTCGAGGTAGGTGGGATGGGCGTAGAATTCCTGCCGCAGCCGGGTGATCTCTTCGTCGAGGGCACGAATGCGCGCCTTGACGTTGTCGAGGTTGCGGCGGGTCACCCGCGACTGGGGAGCCCGGCTCAGGGCCTCCTCGAAGATCTCGAGGGCGTCGTCGAGCCGGTAGCTCTGCATTTTCAGGGCGCCGAGGTTGTTGAGGATGCGCACGTCGTCTGGGGCGAGACGGCGGGCCTCCAGGAACTGCTCCTCGGCGATCTTGAACAGGTTGCGGGTGAGATAGACGTTGCCCAGGTTGTTCAGCACCTCGTGGTCGCGGGGGTAGAGCGCCCGGGCGCGCAGCAGAGTGTTCTCGGCCTCGGTCAAGCGGCCCAGCCGGCGCTGGATGCTGGCCGTCACCAGCAACAACGGCTTGGAGTCGGGCACGATCTGGTCGGCCTGGCGGAGTTTCTCGAGGGCGGCCTCGGGGCGGCCTTCCCGCAGCAGACGTTCGACCTCGGCCGAGAAGGAACGTGCCCCGTCGACGACCAGTTGTTCGGAAAGCTGGACGATCTGCTCGTCGAACTCCTCCTCGATGAAGGCCTCGAGCCGGCCGGCCACCTCTTCGCTCCGCTTGCGGGCGGCCTCGAGGATGTAGCCGATGTTGGGGTAGGCGGGATCGAGGCTCTGGACGATCCGGAACTCTTGGAGGGCGGAGGGGAAAAAACCGCCGCGGAAGTAGTGAAGCCCGCGGTCGAAGTGTTCTTCGGCTTCCCTGGAAGTCATGGTCCTCCTGAGAGTGGTTGCCTCGGGGGAAAGTTGGTGATACAATTTTTTTACTCCAGTCGGAATTGCCTTGTCAACGAGAAAAACGTACCCCCCAGGAGGGCCTCTCATGGAATCCACGCCGGGAATCAAGATGAAATTCTGTGAATCCCTGGACCGGTTTGTCGCCATTCGGGCCTTCACGCCGGAGCAAAAGCAGCAGCTGTTCAAGAATATCAAGATCACCGACAAGAAATCCTACAAAAGGCTGATCATCAACGCGTCCGTGGTCAACTACCTCGACGAGATCGCCCCCCTGGTCTACGGCAACAACGAGTATCCCCTCCTCGGGGAGATCATCGAACAGGAGTTGTACAACCTCTGCGTCAAGGTCAACCCCACCCTCGATATCAAAGAAGTCACCATTCAGGTCGACGAGTCCCAGATGCCGGGGGCCATCCCCATGCTGGGCCCCGAAGCCACCGACGAGCAGAAGGCTAAGCAGCAGCGGTTCATGGAGATCGAGGCCCACCTCAAGAAGCGGATCATCGGCCAGGATGAAGCCGTTACCGCCGTCTCCCAGGCCATCCGCAAGGCCAAGGTGGGCCTGAAGAACCCGCGCCGCCCGGTGGGCAGCTTCATTTTCGTCGGGCAGACCGGCGTCGGCAAGACCGAGCTGGCCAAGGCGCTGTGCGAGTTCCTGACCGGCAACGAGACCGACCTCGTGCGCATCGACTGCTCGGAATACGCCATGAGCCACGAGTATGCCAAGCTGATCGGCGCCCCTCCGGGCTATATCGGCCACAATGAAGGCGGGTACCTCACCGAGGCGGTCAAGAGCAAACCCAACGGTGTGGTGGTGTTCGACGAGGTCGAGAAGGCGCACGAAAAGGTGCACAACCTGCTCCTGCAACTGCTTGACGAGGGCATCCTCACCGACAGCAAGGGCGAGACCGTGTCGTTCCGCGAGGCGGTCATCATCATGACCACCAACATCGGGGTCTCCGACATCACCGCCGAGGAGAGCCGGCCCGGCTTCCGGGTCTCCGACAAGCCGGAAAAAGAGGCGGTCGCGGGCAAGATCGACGACCTGTCACACGCCGAAAAAGCCAAGATCACCCGCAAAAGCCTCGAGAAGCGCTTTCCGCCTGAGTTTCTCAATCGCATCGACGACATCATCGTCTTCCGCGCCCTCACCAAGGAAGACAACCTCAAGATCCTCGAGATCCTGCTGAATGAGGTTGCCGAGCGGGTGAAGAACCTGAGCATGCGCATCGAGTTCACCAATGAGCTCAAGTCCTTCCTGGTCGATCAGGGCACCGACCTGAAATACGGGGCCCGCCCCCTGCGCCGCACCATCCACCGGTACATCGAAAATTCGTTGGCCGAGATGATCCTCAAGGGGGAGAGCTTCAAACAAGGGGACATCATCACCGCCAGCAAGGGCAAGGTGAACGGCGAGGAGACCGCCGAGTTCAAGGTCACGGGCACATTCGAAGTGCCCCCGGCCTCACCGGTGCCGGCCACGCCCCCCGCCGAAGCCAAGAAGTAGGCGGCGTTTCCTACTCCCTTCCCTCTGGCGGATGTTCCGTTCCGAGAAGGGGTGTCCTACGCCGCCCCCCTGACCAGGGGGTTCCATCAGTTCAGGTGCTTTCCGGGAACCACGGAAATTCCGTTTTTTTCGGCCCTGGAGGGTGGGTTGACCGGGGTGAAACCCCGTCTCGTGGCCGCATGGAAATCCCGGAGGCCGCCGGAACAGCCTCGCCCCGATCAGCGGGCGGCGACCTGGGTGGCGGGGGCGAACGCGTTGCCGTTGAGGAGTTCGTAGGCGAACCGGCCAGCCAGGGTGGCGGCGCGCAGCTTGGTGAACCCGGGCTGGCCGACCAGGAAGACGATGCTCAGGTCACGGCCGGCCGCGCGCGTGAAGCCGCCGAACCAGGTGAACAGCAGGTGGGGGTTGGTGCCGGTCAGGGTGCCGGTCTTGCCGCCGCACAACCGGGCCAGATCGGGGCACTCGGTGTAGCCGCTGAAGCCCCGCTTGCCCGTGCCGTGGGTGGTGGTGGTCTTCATCATCTCGTAGATCTGCTGGGCGGCGCGGGCCGACAGGGGCTGGGCCACGGGGAAGGGCTTCCGGCGGAAGATCACCCGGTTCCCCTTCATCACGTAGTCGACCAGGTAGGGTTTCATCTGGCGACCCCGGTTGAGGATGGTCGAGACGATCGAGGCGGCGTGGATGGGGCTGATCTCGAACGCCCGGTTGAGGCCGGCCGCCGCCTCGCCGAGTTTGACGGCATTGGTGGGCAGGTCGGCTCGCGACGATTCGACCGGCAGGTCGAAGAAGAACGGTTGGTTGAAGCCGAACGCGTTGGCATACGCCTGCAGGACCGGCTGCCCGACCGACCGGCCGACGATCCCGAAGACCCCGTTATGCGATTTGGCGAAGGCTTCCCACAGGGACATGCTCCACTTCCGGCCCAGCTTGATCGAGCTGGTGGGGGTGACCTGGCGCTTCTCGAGGCCGGCCGCGGCGGTGATGATCTTGAACAGCGAGGCGATCGGGAAGGTGGGTTGCAGGGCCCAGTTGGCTGTCTTGAACTCGGGATCGGTCGGGGAGAGGGTCTGGATCCCGTCGAACGAGGTCATGGCCAGGATGGCCCCGGTGGTGGGATCCTGGACGATGGCCGCCCCGAGCTTGCAGGAGGAGGGGGTGTACATCTGCTCGACCAGTTTTTGCAGGGAGGGTCGGATGGTGAGCACGATGACGGTATCGGCGTCGTAGCGGACCACATACCGGTCGAGGCCGGGGTGATACGTCCACTTGCGCTCGGGCAGGGCTTTCAGCAGCGTGAGGATGGAGGGATTCTCGCCGGTCTCTGCGGCCGGCAACTGGGCGCTGGCCGGTGTGGTGCGTCCGGTGGCAAGAGCGGCGGGGGCGGGGGCAGGAGG